>CAYZGM010000039.1:0-16806 GCA_964478015.1 uncultured Planctomycetia bacterium | reverse complement strand
AACAACTGGAAGGATAAGCCCTTAAAGCAATTTACCCAATTTGATTGACGTGACCAAGTTTGCTGTGACGCTTTCAATTTTCATCGCACGGCATTAGAATAGGAGCCGCTATGGGTTCCGAGTTCGTTCATCTTCATGTGCATTCCAATTACAGTCTTCTGGATGCGGTGTGCCGCATCGAGGACCTTGCCGAGACGGCCAAAGAGTATGGCATGCCGGCTTTGGCCATCACGGACAATGGCAGCATGTTCGGTGTCATTGAGTTTTACAACGCGTGCAAGAGGGCGGGGATCAAGCCCATTCTAGGGGCCGAGGTCTACGTGGCGCCGGAGAGCCGGTTCGAGCGTGCGACCCATGGTCTTCCCGGAGCGTCTTACCCGCTCGTCCTCTTGTGCATGAACGATATCGGTTACCGAAACCTCATTGCGCTTGTCAGCATCGGCTATCTTGAGGGCTTCTATTACAAGCCGCGCGTGGACAAGGAAGTGTTGAAAAAACATTCCGAGGGGTTGATTGCCCTTTCGGGCGGCATCCGGGCGGAGATCCCCCACAACATCAATATCGGCCAGATGGAAAAGGCCCGGAAAGCCGCCAAAGAATACGTTGAAATCTTCGGCAAGGATAATTTTTACATCGAACTCATCCGCAGCGGTGTTCTGGAGCATGAGCGTGCGAATGAAGAGCTTACGAAGTTCGCCCGGGAGTCCGGCATTCCCATGGTCGCGGCCAACGATGTGCATTATTTGAAACGTGAGTATCAACAAGCGCACGAGGTGTTGGGCTGCATCCAGTCGCAGAATACCTTGGAGGATCCCAATCGCCGCCGATCCGTCACAGACCAATTTTATTTCAAATCGCAGGAGGAGATGAAAAAACTTTTCAACGACTTGCCCGAGGCGTTGGAAAACACAGGAAAAATTGCCGCTCGTTGTGATCTGACGCTTGATTTTACGAAGACCCACTTGCCGCATTTTGAGCCGCCGAAAGGAAAGACGCAGGAGGCCTATTTGCGCGAGCTCACACTGGAGGGTCTCAAGAGGCGCTACACGACGTTGACGAAAGTGATAGAGGATAGGGCGAATCATGAGCTTGGTGTTATTTCCAAAAGCGGTTACAACAGCTACTTTCTGATTGTCTGGGATTTCGTGCGGTTTGCGAAAGAAAGACAAATCCCGGTGGGTCCCGGCCGCGGTTCAGCCGCCGGCAGCATCGTGAGCTATGCGCTCGGCATCACGGACATCGACCCTCTTCGGTACGATCTGCTCTTTGAGAGGTTCTTGAACCCCGAGCGCGTCACCATGCCGGATATCGACATTGATTTTTGCTACGAACGCCGGGACGAGGTGATCCAGTACGTGACCGATAAATATTCCAAGGACAACGTGGCCCAGATCATCACGTTCGGGAAGATGATGGCCAAGGCCGTGATCCGTGACGTGGCGCGCGTGATGGCCATTCCCTATGCGGAGGCGGACCGCATCGCGAAACTTATCCCCGCAGAATTGGATATCACGATTGAAGATGCCTTGGAGCGCGAGCAGGAATTAAAAACGCTTTACAAGAACAACCCTCAAATTACGCAACTTGTTGATATCTCACGCATTTTGGAGGGCACCAGCCGGCACGCCTCGACGCATGCGGCGGGAGTTGTTATCAGCGAGCGCCCGCTGAGGGAACATGTGCCTCTCTTCAAGACCGGGGAAGGCCAGATCTCCACGATGTTCGCGATGGAATCGCTCGAAAAAATAGGTCTGCTTAAAATGGACTTCCTGGGTCTTCGAACACTGACGGTCATTGATGACACTCTTAAAATTATCAAGCGCACCCAAAAAAAAGATATCGAGTGGCCCCCGCGGGAGCAGGACGACAAGAAAACGTTCGAAATGCTCAAAGAGGCCCAGTCCATCGGCGTGTTCCAGCTGGAAAGTTCGGGCATGCGGGATATCTTAAAAAAACTGAAACCGGATAAATTTGAGGATCTGATCGCCATCCTGGCATTGTATCGTCCGGGTCCCATTGGTTCGGGGATGGTGGATGAGTTTATTAAGCGTAAGCATGGTTTGATCCCGATCCAATACGACCATGGGATGCTCGAGCCCATCCTGAAAGATACCTACGGAATTATCGTCTTCCAAGAACAGATCATGAAGATTGTGAACGTGCTGGCAGGTTTTTCGCTGGGGCGCTCTGATTCTTTGCGTCGCGCGATTTCGAAGAAAAAAGAGGATGTGATGCAGGAGATCCGCGCCGATTTTATTGTCGGCTGCGCAAAGAACAAGATCGACCAGAGAGTGGCTGAGAAGATCTTCAATTTCATCGTGCATTTCGCCGGGTATGGGTTCAATAAGAGTCATTCAGCGGCCTACGCGATGATCTCTTACCAGACGGCGTACCTCAAGGCAAATTTTCCGGTTGAATTCATCACAGCGCTCCTTTCTTCCGAAAAAGACAATACGGACAAGGTCGTGCTTTACATCGACGAAGCCAAGCGCATGGGGTTGAAAGTCCTGCCGCCGGACGTGAATGAAAGCTTCCCGCAATTCACCGTGATCGCGCAGGACACGATTCGTTTTGGCTTGGCGGCCGTGAAGAACGTGGGGCAAACAGCGATCGACGCCATCATCCAGGGCCGTATCAAGCAGAACCGCTTCAAATCTTTCTTCGACGTCACGGAGAACGTGGATTTGCGAGTCGTCAACCGAAAAGTCCTTGAGAGCCTCATCAAATGCGGTGCGTTTGACACGATGAGCGCGAACCGCGCCCAGCTGTTTGAGGTTGTGGACAAGGCTCTTGCGCGTTCGGGTGAAGTTCAAAAAGACCGTGAGCGGGGGCAGATCTCCTTTTTTCAGTCGTTCGACGGGGCCGGGACCGCTTCCGAAACGCTTCCGAATGTCGACGAATGGCCGGAGAATATGAAACTGGCCTATGAGAAAGAGCTTTTGGGCTTTTATGTGACGGGGCATCCTCTCGAGCGTTACCGGAGAGAATTGAAAAGTTATTCCACGATCCGCACCAACACCGCGGCGAACCGCCGGGATGGGGAAGAAGTGGTGATCGGCGGACTTGTGAACAAATTAAAATTTACCCAAACAAAAAAGAACAACGAAAAAATGGCGATTGTTACGCTGGAAGACCTGGAGGGCACGATGGATCTCTTGGTATTTCCCCGCGCCTTTAAGGAATGCGGGCACTATCTAGTGAAAGACGCCATTCTTTTCTTCCGCGGAAATCTTGACAAAAAAGAACAGACCCCAAAACTTCTGGTGAACGAGATCACACCTCTAGCGGAGGCTCATAAGAAATTCACGCGATCGATCCATGTCCGTATCGTGACCTCCAAGACCCAGGAAAACACGCTGAAAAATTTGCAAGAGATCCTCTCCCAATACCCCGGCCCCACGCCGGTGTACCTCGAATTCCTCGACGACAATCAGGTGCGTTCTCAGATGCTTGTGGATAGGAGCCTTTTTGTTCAGGCCAGCGAAAATCTCGTATCCTCCTTGTCACAAGCTCTTGGAGATGAAGCGATTAGCTTGAAAATGTGATGCATAAAATGGGTAGCCGGAAATAGGAAACAGGAATACGGCAGGTGTAGAGGCCGAGCACCCAATCCCTCTTTCTGGCTACCTTTTATTGACACCCTAAGTCCTTATGTGATAATATCCTACGTAAATTCAGGCGACTGTTTTCCAGGGGATTCCAAGGAGGGGAGCATGGCGATCACAAAAAAAGACATCGTACTCAAGATCTCAAACGAAACCGGCATCAAGCAAATCGATGTGAAGCGTGTGGTCCAGAGCACCTTGGATAAGATCACAGAGTATTTGTCCTCCGGGCAAACCGTAGAGCTGCGGAATTTTGGGATATTCAAGATCAAGTCTCGCCGCGGCCGTCTCGGGCGTAATCCGCGCACCGGCCAAGAAGTTCCGGTACCCCCCAAAAAAGTGGTGGTATTCAAGCCGGGACTTATCATGAAACGGGATGTTAAGTAGGGGCGACCCGGCGGGTTGCCAGTACAGGATTTTCTGTTTTCCTTTGCGGTCCACGAGTCTTCTTTTCTAGAAAAATCCCCATGAAAATAAAACATTTACGTGGCATGCACGATCTTTACGGAGACAGCGCTCTTCTTTTCCAGAAGATGGAAGAGAAAGCGCGTGACGTGTTTGGCCGATTCGGTTTTAGAGAAATTCGTACGCCCATCCTGGAAGAGAAAGAACTATTCTCTCGCGCACTCGGCACTGAGACCGACGTCGTGCAAAAAGAGATGTATGAATTCACGGACCGCTCCCAGACCCTGGTTGCAATGCGGCCGGAAGGAACCGCCGGCGTGGTTCGCGCCTATCTTGAAAACGAATTTGATAAAAAAGAGGGTCTTTGCAAGTTCTACTACTCAGGCGCCATGTTTCGCTCCGAGAGACCTCAGGCCGGTCGTTTGAGACAATTCCATCAGATCGGTGTGGAACAATTAGGCACGGACAGTCCTTACGCGGATGCGGAAACGATCCATGCGCTCACCGTGTTTTTGGAAGAGGCCGGCGCTTCTGGTTTCGAGGTGAAGCTCAATGATCTGGGAACCTTTGAGGAGCGAAAGGAATTCAAGAAAAAGCTTCTGGAATATTTTACCCCTAAAAAAAATAATCTTTGTGAGGACTGTCGAGTTCGACTTGAGAGAAATGTGTTCCGTCTTTTGGATTGCAAGGTTGCATCCTGCCGTGAGATCGTGAAAAAATCACCCCCGATCATTGATTTTTTGACGCCTGAGAGCAAAGCCCATGCTTTAATAGTGCGCTCGTTGCTTTCATCGGTGGGGATTCGCTTCTCAGAAGATCCTTTCATGGTGCGGGGCTTGGATTATTACACGCGTACGGTGTTTGAGATAACCCACCCCAAGCTTGGCGCTCAGGATGCGCTCGCGGCAGGCGGACGTTATGATCGGATCATTGAATCGTTCGGAGGAAGCGCTGCCGGCGCAGTTGGCTTTGCCGTCGGTATGGAACGTTTGGGAATGTGCCTCCAGGGGGGCGAGACTCCAAGAGAGGGTGTGCAGAATGCTCTTTTTATTGTTGCGCTTGGAGAAGGAGCGATGATCGAAGCATTCAAGCTCCTTTCCAGGATCCGCATGGCCGGAATCCCGGCGCGGATGGAGCTTTCGCCAAAATCGATGAAAAGCCAAATGCGTTCGGCGGACAAGGAAAAATGCGCCTGGGCCCTGATCTTGGGGGAGAATGAATTGAAGAGCGGACAGCTGGCGTTGAAGAATATGAAAGATGGTTCTCAAGAGTCCGTCTTGGCGGGAGATCTTTTGGCTCACTTGAAAAGAAAGTTTGGCCGCGTATGAGAACATTTTGGCGAACGCATACTTGCGGGGAGCTGAACGAAAAAAATATCGGAGACAAGGTTGTGCTTTGCGGTTGGGTGGATTCCCAGCGTGACCACGGCGGGATCTCTTTCGTGGATCTGCGCGACCGGTATGGAAAAACACAGCTTGTGATTGATCCAAAAGCGGCGACCTATGAAGGGCTTACGACACCGCGTGCCGAGGAGTGTTTGCAAGTCACGGGGTCTGTTCAGTGCCGGCCAAAGGGGACGGAAAATGCAAAGATCTCGACCGGCCTTGTGGAGATTTCGGTGAAGACAGTGAAACTTTTATCCCACTGTCAAACGCCTCCTTTTGAAGTCACGAAAAGCCAGGACACGAACGAGGATCTTCGCCTCCAGTACCGCTATTTGGATCTTCGGAACCCGGCGGTGCAAAAAAATATTTTTGCGCGGCACAAGGTTTATCAGACCATTCGCCGTGTTTTGGACGCCGAAGATTTTGTAGAGGTGGAGACACCGATTTTGACGAAATCGACGCCCGAGGGTGCGCGGGATTATTTGGTGCCCAGCCGCGTGAACCAGGGCGAATTTTACGCGCTACCCCAATCGCCGCAACTTTTCAAACAGATCTTAATGGTCTCCGGGTTTGACCGCTATTTTCAAATTGCCAAATGCTTCCGGGACGAGGACCTGCGGGCTGACCGTCAGCCGGAGTTCACCCAACTTGACATGGAGATGTCTTTCATTAAGGAAGAGGATATTTTTGCGGTGGTGGAGAAAGTATTGAAAGCGATTGTTGATGAGGTTTGTGTCGGGGCACGACAGGCGGCGCCCTTACAAATACCCTTTCCGCGGCTGACCTATCAGGAAGCCATGGCTTCTTATGGAACGGATAAGCCGGACCTCCGTTTTGAAGCAAAGATCCAAGACGTGACGGATCTCGTCAAAGGCGGAGAGTTCAAGGTTTTTAAAGAGGCGGCGGGCAGGCCCAACGGCGCGGTCCTCGCGCTTTGTCTCAAGAATGCGGAGGCCTCGCGTAAAGATATTGATGAGTTGACAGAATTTGCGAAGACCGAAGGCGCTTTGGGATTGGCCTATTTCAAAGTGGAGAACGACAAGCTGGAGGCGCCGATTGCGAAATTCTTTGCAGTCGAGACTCTTGAGGGAATAAAGAAAAAATTAAACGCGCGGAACGGTGATCTCATCGTCTTTGCTGCCGACGAGCGCAGCAAGGCGCAAAAAATTCTCGGCGCAGTTCGGCTTTACGCCTCCAAATGGAAAGGCTGGGTAAAATCGGACAGTATTCATTTTAACTGGGTCACGGATTTTCCCCTCTTCAAAAAAAATGAGGAAGAAAAGCGTTGGGAAAGCGAGCATCACCCGTTTACCTCCCCGAATATGGAGGACTGGGCGAAATACAGGGCATCGGGGGAGCTGGATAAGATCCGCTCCAGCGCCTATGATCTTGTTTTGAATGGCAATGAGATCGCTTCGGGGTCTATTCGTATCCATGCCCGTGATCTCCAGAGGGAGATTTTTGAACTTATCAAACTTGACCCGAAAGACATTGAGGCCCGTTTTGGCTTTCTTTTAAAAGCGTTTGAATTCGGTCCGCCGCCTCATGGCGGCATTGCGCTCGGCATCGACCGCGTGGTGGCTATCTTGCTCGGTTTGTCCAGCATCCGCGAGGTGATCGCTTTCCCAAAGAATCAAAAAGCGGTGGATCCGATGACGCAGGCGCCCTCTCCTGTTGAAGAGAAACAATTAAAAGAATTGGGGATTAAGATTCGTTGACCCCATCCCCTGATTTGCCCACCAGGGGCGGACGACATGAAATGCCCGATTCTTCGAATTGGAAATCAGGGGATGGGGTGATCGAAGTCCGTTTTGACAGGCGTTGCGGCGTAAGTGCGGTGTGGGTCCGGCGCGTTATTTTCGGAACGTTGAGGGCTGAAAAAAAGCAGGCGGACATAGATGTGCTGGTCACCGGCGATCCGGGAATTCGGGCGATCAACAAGCGTTTTTTAAAACATGATTATGCGACGGACGTGATCGCATTTGGCTTGTCTCACCGGGGCAACCCTCGTTTGACGGGCAGCCTGGTTATTTCTGCGGATTTTGCGAAACGTTATTCGTGTAAACACGGGATCCCATTCCGCGAGGAGCTGGCGCGTTATTTGGTTCATGGCACGTTGCATCTTTTGGGTTATAACGACAGGAAAAAAAAGGATTATGAGGGTATGCATCGACGTCAGGAAGCGCTGTTGAAAGAGATCCTATGAGTTCCCATCAGGACTCGGGCCAGGACCACCCGGTCAAAATCAGAAAAAAAAGATCTTTTCTTCACAGCCTGAATAACGCCGTGGAGGGTTTCATCCATGTGCTCAGGCACGAGCGCAACATGCGCGTTCATTTTCTTTTTGCGTCTCTGATTCTGTTGACGGCCGTCTTCCTGGGAGTTCCGCGCACCGACTGGCTCGTTCTTTGCCTGGCGACATGCCTTGTTCTGATGGCCGAGATGATCAACACGGCGATTGAAGAGATGTTGAATTTGCTGCATCCGAAATATCATCCGGCGGTGGGCTTGGTGAAAGACATCTCAGCAGGCGTGGTGCTGGTTTCCGCGGTGAATGCGCTGATACTGGGTTTCTTCATCTTCTCGAAATTCTGGGGAATCCCGCTTGAGTTTTTGGTGGGCCGTCTCCGGCATTCGGCGTCTTATGTGACGTTCATTTCTCTTCTTGTGGCGGTTTTCATCGTGATCTACGGGAAGACGATTGGAAAAAAAGGCACTCCCCTCCGAGGCGGAATTATCAGCGGGCATTCAGCGGTGGCTTTTTCGCTTTGGACAGTGCTTATTTTTGCGCAGGAGAATATTCTGGTGAACGGGATCGGATTCTTACTTGCGGCTCTTGTAGCCCAAAGCCGCCTCCGCGCAAAGATTCATTCTTTTTGGGAAGTGGCAGCCGGCGCTGCGGTTGGTACGCTCGTGACAACGTTCTTCTTTAAGCTCTTCATGTAAGCGTCCTCGATGCTCAAACAACTTCGTACCTATTTTATTTCCGGTCTTTTGATCCTGGCCCCTTTTTTTCTCACAGTACTCTTCATCGGCTATCTCGTGAAGCTCGCCGATGCGTTCGTTGTGAACCCCGTGTTTCGACTCCTTCCCGGGGAGGTCGACATGCAGTCCAGGATCGTGCTTACGAAGGTTATCATCGCGTCAGCCGTATTTCTTTTTGTCACATTTCTTGGAATCGCCGCGCAAAAGTTTATTTTCCGCCGTATTCTGGAAAGCGGCGAATCCCTGATCACCAACATCCCTATTTTCAACAACGTTTACCGCTCATTCAAAGACATTTCGCAGGCTATTCTTGGCGACAAATCCGGCGGCTTATTTAAACGGGTGGTTTTTCTCGAATATCCAAGAAAGGGGATCTACGCCATGGGTTTTGTCACGCAGGAGAAACCGTGGGCGCTCACCGAAAAACTCGGGAGAGAGCTCGTCAGCGTATTTGTGCCGTCTCCCCCAAATCCGGCCACCGGTTTTTTTATTTTTGTTCCGAAAGAGGATTTGATTGAAGCGAACGTCACCGTGGAAGAGGGGATCCGGCTTTGCATTTCGGGTGGGGCCGCAATTCCAACGCTGAACAAGAAATGAGAAAAGGTCTATGAGCGCGTCCAAAACGCTCGCCTTTGTTTTGAATACTCAGGATTACCGGGATACGAGTCTCCTGGGGGACTTTTATACGAAAGATTATGGCAGGATCCGCGGGATCGTCAAGGGCATCCGGGATACTCGAGCACGGTTTGGCAGCACGCTCGAGCCTTTTTCCCTCAATGAGATCCTTTTCTACCGCCGGCGGAAAGGCGGGGACCTGCATTTAATAAGCCAGGTGGAGCTCGTGGACCTTTTTCCGGACGTACGCGAGGATCTGGAGTCCCTGGCGGCGGCAAGCTATTGCACGGAGCTCGTAAAAGAGCTTGTCGAGGGCGAGGAACCGTCGCCAGGCATTTTTGAGCTCATGCATGACGCGATCAAATTTCTTTCCAGCGGCGCGTCGGCAAAGCGCGCATGTCGCATCTTTGAGGTGAAGCTTTTTGATCTCCTGGGTTTGGTGCCCGAGGTGAAAGAGTGTGTTTTTTGCCGTACTGCGCCGCAGGGGGCCGTTTATTTCAATGTCCGGGCGGGTGGTCTCGTTTGTGAGAGTTGTGCCGGGAAGCATCGTGCAGGGGCACGGCGCGTCGCGTCTGCACAAAATGATACGAGTGCCCCGGTGTCGCGGGGGATGCTCAATTTTCTGGACCATGTGAAGCGCGTCCCCTTTTCCGGGCTGAGGCCTGTCAAGGTTTCTCAAGAGGTGGGGGAGGAGCTGGAAAAAATTTTAAGGCGCTTTACAGATTTTCATTTGTCTCATAAACTAAAGAGCCTTACATTTATGGAGAAGATAGGTCTTTAGCGTACCGCGTATAGGGAAACTGGCGAATGAACGCATTTTGTCTTCCCGTCCGCTGTCCGCTAGAGCGCCAAAGACCCCTATGGTTTACTTTCAAGATTTCATAGCCAAGTTATCCGAATATTGGGCCCAAAAGGGCTGCGCGCTTCTTCAGCCCTACGACATGGAAGTGGGCGCGGGCACTTTTCACCCGGCGACTTTTTTTGGTTCTCTCGGTGAAGAGACGACTCGCGTGGCTTATGTGCAGCCGACGCGGCGGCCCACGGACGGCCGTTATGGGGAAAATCCTCTTCGCACCCAGCACTACTATCAGTACCAAGTCCTCCTGAAACCCTCGCCGGAGAATGCCCAGGATCTGTATCTGGATAGTCTGCGGGCGGTGGGTTTAAAACCCGAACAACACGATATTCGTTTTGTTCAGGATGACTGGGAATCGCCCACTTTAGGAGCGTCTGGCTTGGGCTGGGAGGTGTGGATAGACAGCCTGGAAGTAACGCAATTTACCTATTTTCAGCAAATGGCCGGATTCACGCTAAACCCTATTTCTTGCGAAATTACCTATGGTCTCGAGCGCATTTGCATGTTTTTACAGGGTAAGCACGACCTCTTTGAGCTTCAATGGTCGAAAGGAGTCAAGTATGGCGATCTGCGTCGAGCCGCGGAAGTCGAGTACTGCACCTACAATTTTGAAAAAAGCGACACCAGGCTTTTGATGGAGCTTTTCGAGAAATATGAGGGCGAGGCTAAACGTATTTTAGGCGCAGAACCGGACGCAAAGGCGCCGGTGCTGCCCGCGTACGAATGGACGCTAAAAACGTCGCATGTGTTCAACATGCTTGATGCCAGGGGCGCTGTGAGCGTCAACGAGCGGCCAACTTACATCGCGCGTGTGAGAAATCTTGCGAAGCGCTGCGCACAAAGTTATATGTTAAAAACACACCCAGAAACCATTGCCGTCAACAAAAATGACCCCCCCGAGAGAAATTAAAAAGGATCTGGTGTTCGAGATCGGCACGGAAGAGCTTCCTGCGACGAATCTGGCCGATATTTTTTCCACCGAAGGCGGATCCGCCGCGCTTTCTGGCGGAGAATCGGACAATAACCTTTTAGTAAAATGGAAAAAGATCTTTCGTGACAACCGCCTTTCATACAGCTCGGCGAATGTCTGGGCGACGCCCCGGAGGCTGGTATTCCATCTCTCAGAGGTTGCGCTCTCCCAGGAAAAGCATGATCTGCTGACGCGCGTCATGACCAAGTCTGAGGCCTACGATGCGGACGGCAAGGCCACCGAGAAGTTTTTGACCATTTTGAAACACCGAAATGTTGTCGTCACGGACACGGTGGTTCAGGACGCGGGCGGCAAGGAAACCGTTTTCATCAAGAAAGCGGAGGCTGTCCGAAAAACCGCCTCCGTCCTGCCGGAACTTCTGGAGGCGTTTGTCAAATCTCTCTCTTTTCCAAAGAACATGAAATGGGATGACTCTGGGGTTTATTTTCCGCGCCCGATCCGGCAGACGCTATGCTTTTTCGGCAATGATGCTGTGAAATTCAAGATCGGCCGGACCCGGTCCTCGGAGCGCCTTTGGATTTTCTCGAAAGGTAAACGCGCGTCGTTCCTAGCCTCCGACGCGGCTTCCTATTTCCGCGTCTTAAAAAAGCAGGGCGTGATCCTGAATCCCCAAGAGCGAAAGAAAACGATCCAAGGCGCTCTTGAGAAGCTGGCGAAAACTTATCACGCCAGGCTTTACGAGGATCCGTTTCTTTTGAACGAAGTGAATTTTCTTGTCGAAAACCCCCAAGCGATCGCGGCGCCGTTTAATGCGGAGTTTTTAAAATTGCCCCTAGAGGTGCTCACTGTCAGCATGGCTCGAAAACAGCGTATTTTCGGGCTGGTGGACAAGGACGGCAAGGTCGAGCCGCGTTTCTTAGCCATTCTCGACGGCGCAGTTTCAGAAAGAGACAAAAAGAGCATCTGCCAAAATTATGAGAGTATTTTGCACGCCAAGCTCCAAGACAGCCTCTTTTTTTATAAAGAGGACATCAAGACCCCTCTTGAAAAAAAATATGAAGAGCTGAAAAATCTAATTTTTCTGAAAGGCGCCGGATCGATGCACCAAAGATCCGAGCGCCTTGAAAATCTAGCGGGGTTTATTGGGGCGGCTGTTCCGCTAGGCGCTCAGGAGACCAAGGCGCTGCAGCGTGCCGCCCGGCTTTCCAAGTGCGATCTTCTGACGCTGATGGTGGGCGAATTTCCGGAGCTGCAAGGCATCATGGGCAAATACTATGCGCTAGAGGGAAACGAACCTGAGGAGGTGGCGCAGGCCGTGGGCCAGCAGTACCTGCCGAGGACAGCCACAGACAGTCTTCCCGCATCGAAGCTTGGAGCCATGCTGTCCGTGTTGGACAAGATAGACCTTATTTGCAGCTGCTTTGCGTTGGGTTTCCAACCCTCCTCCAGCTTGGATCCCTATGCGCTCCGACGCAGCGCTTCCGCAGTCTTTAAAATTCTGATCAATAAAAATTTTAAAGTGACTATTTCCCATGTCGTCTCTGAGGAATTGGCGCTTTTAAAACAGCAGATCCCGGGCCTTGACGGCGAAAGCACCCAAAAGAAAATTCTCCTATTCTTTCAAGACCGCTTTCGGGCGGTTTTGTTGGACATGGGGCTTCGACAGGATGTGGTGGATTCTGTTTTGGCCGCCGGCTTCGACGATGTTCAAAGGGCGTATAGGCGGGCATCCGTTCTCTCGCAGGACGCCAATGAAAAAAATCTGTTGAAAGCGGCAAAAGTGATCGAGCGCGCCGCAAATATTTTAAAAGGCAATAAAGAAGCGCTGCCGAATAAGCCGGACCCCGCCGCGTTCACCGAGGCTCTGGAGCATCAATTGATGGACAAATTTCAGCAGCATGGGCCGTCGATAAACAGCGCAAATAATGACGGCGATTTTGCGAAAGCGACAAGCTTGTACGCGGAGGCATTTTTTGATATTCTTAATGAGTTTTTCGACAAGGTTTTTATCAACGCGGAAGATCTCCACGTCCGAAAAAATCGGCTTTCATTGTTGAAAGTTATCAAGGAGCTTTACACCGGCGACATAGCCGATTTATCCAAAATTCAGACCCAGCCGGGGCCCTCGGGCCCCGTCAATATTAAAAGGTAATTTGAACAGGAGAACCAATGAGCGTTATGACAGAGGACAAGACGAGGAAAGAGGGAAATCCGGCATTGAGTAAAAAATATGTATATTTCTTCGGCGACGGAAAAGCGGAGGGCACGAGAGACCAGCGATCCCTTTTGGGCGGCAAGGGCGCCAATCTCGCCGAAATGACCAATTTGAGCATTCCCGTGCCTCCGGGTTTTACGATCTCGACCGTGGCGTGCAAAGAATTTTATGCGCTGGGCACGAAATGGCCCCAAGGTCTCCTGGAAGAGATCCAGGAGAACATGAAAAAGTTGGAAGCAACAACCGGAAAAAAATTTGGATCACGCGAAAATCCGCTTCTGGTATCCGTCCGGAGCGGCGCCGCAGTGTCTCTGCCGGGCATGATGGACACGATCCTGAACCTGGGTCTTTCCGACGAGACCGTGAAAGGTCTGATCGAGAAATCAGCCAACGAGCGGTTTGCGTATGACGCCTACCGGCGCTTCATCCAGATGTTTTCCAATGTCGTGCTGGAATTGGAACACCATGGGTTTGAGCACATTCTTCAGGCCAAAAAGAAAAAATTGAAAGTCACGCAGGATACGGAGCTCAACGCCGAGGCCCTGAAAGACCTTGTCGCCGAGTACAAGGCCTATGTCAAAAAAAGCACGAAAAAGGATTTTCCACAGAATCCGACCGATCAATTGAAGCTTGCCTGCGATGCCGTGTTCAGATCCTGGAACAACGACCGCGCGATCACGTACCGAAATCTGAGCAAGATTCCTCATGACCTGGGCACCGCGGTCAACGTGCAATCGATGGTATTTGGCAACATGGGCAACACCAGCGGCACGGGGGTTGCTTTTACGCGTGACCCGGGCACCGGAGAGCATAAGTTTTTCGGAGAATTTCTCATGAATGCCCAGGGTGAGGACGTCGTGGCGGGTATTCGCACTCCGAATCCGATCAAGGAGTTGAAAGATAAGATGCCGAAAGCCTACGCGCAGCTTGAGGCAATCTATCAGAAGCTCGAGAAACATTTCCGCGACATGCAGGATATCGAGTTCACGATTGAAGATCATCGGCTTTTCATGCTCCAGACTCGAAGCGGAAAACGGTCCGCCGCCGCGGCTGTCAAAATTGCCTGTGACATGGTGCGCGAGGGAATGATCACCAAGGAAGAAGCGTTGCTTCGCGTGTCGCCCGACCAGCTGGATCAGCTGCTTCATCCGATGATTGATCCCAAGGCAAAGATCAAGGTGCTTGCGAAAGGTCTCCCGGCCTCACCGGGGGCTGCCGTCGGCCAAGTGGTATTCAGCGCCGAGGATGCAATCGCCTGGGCCAAAAAAAATAAGCCCACGATTTTGGTTCGTCAAGAAACATCCCCAGAGGACGTCGGCGGGATGGACGCGGCTGAAGGGATTTTGACCGCGACCGGAGGCATGACAAGCCACGCCGCGGTTGTTGCGCGCGGCATGGGCAAATGCTGCATCGCGGGGTGCGGCGCCATTCACATCGAGGATAAGAGCGGCGTTTTTTCCGTCACGGACGCGACGGGCAAAACGATCACGGTTAAACACGGGGACTTCATCACGCTGAATGGATCCACCGGAGACGTCATTTTAGGTCAGGCGAAACTTGTGGATGCCGAGCTTGGCAATGATTTCCGTCAATTCATGGGATGGGCCGATGACTATCGTAAGCTCAAGGTTCGCACGAATGCCGACACCCCGCAGGACGCCAAGGTCGCGCGTGATTTTGGCGCGGAGGGCATCGGTCTTTGCCGCACCGAACATATGTTTTTTGGGGAGAACCGCTTAAAAGCGGTTCGTGAGATGATTCTCGCGAACAACGAGAAAGAGCGGGAGAAGGCGCTTGCAAAGTTGGCGCCGCTCCAAAAAGGCGATTTCAAAGGCATTTTCAAAGCGATGGCAGGATACCCCGTCACGATCCGTCTTTTGGACCCGCCGCTTCATGAGTTTTTGCCAAAAAGCGGCAAGGAAATGAAGCGCGTTGCGAAGGATCTCAAGATTTCCGTGAAAGAGCTTGAGAAAAAGGTTGTCCAGCTTCATGAGGTTAATCCGATGCTGGGGCACCGCGGTTGTCGTTTGGCTGTCACGTATCCCGAGATCTATCGCATGCAGGCGAGGGCAATTTTTGAAGCAGCCTGCGAACTTGCCAAGGGAGGGCTTCGGGTGGTTCCTGAGGTCATGGTTCCGCTTGTCGGCATGATCGGAGAGTTTACGTTTACCAAGCAGGATATTATCAAGGTTGCCGAAGAAGTGATGCAACGCCGGAACGTGAAGATCGATTATCTTGTCGGAACGATGATCGAGATACCGCGTGCGGCGCTCATTGCCGAAGACATCGCGAAAGAAGCGGAATTCTTCAGCTTTGGCACGAATGATCTGACGCAGATGACGTTTGGTTTCTCGCGCGATGATGTCGGAAAATTCCTTCCGTTCTACATCGAGCGCGGGCTTCTTAAGGTCGACCCATTTGTTTCTATTGACCAGGAAGGCGTTGGAAAATTAATTGAGATGGCCGTTTCCAAGGGACGGAGTATCCAGTCGAACTTGAAAGTCGGGATTTGCGGCGAACATGGCGGCGATCCGGCCTCCGTGGAATTTTGCCACCGTTCCAAACTGGACTATGTAAGTTGCTCGCCGTTCCGTGTTCCCATTGCGAGACTGGCGGCCGCCCAAGCGGTCTTAAAGGAGAAAAGATAATCTGTCATTCCCGCGCCCGCCAGAGGCGGGTCCCCGCCTGCCAGCTGGCGGGCAGGCGCCTCCGGCGGAAAAGCGGGAATCAGGTTGATCCCCGTTTTTGCGGGGGTGACTGATTGAATTATGGATGCGCTCAAGCTGTACATAAAAGATATCCGGCACATCCCGTTGCTGTCGGCGCAGGATGAGAAAAAGATCGCCAACCGCGTGAAGCGCGGGGATGCGCAGGCACGTCGCACCATGGTGCGCTCCAATTTGCGCCTGGTGATCAACATCGCCAAGCAGTACTCCAATTACGGAGTGCCACTCCTGGACCTTATCGAGGAGGGCAATCTGGGATTGATGAAAGCGGTGTCCAAGTTTGATCCGAAGCTGGGGTACCGTTTTTCCACGTACGCCACCTGGTGGATCAAACAGCATGTGACGCGTGCGCTGGCCGACCAGGGCAAGACCGTGCGTATTCCGGTGTACATGGTGGAAACTCTCTCACGCTTCCGGAAAGTCAAAGAAAGACTGCTTCACCGCCGCAAGCACACGCCAAAAGTATCGGAGCTGGCGCGCGCGATGAAGATGTCTACCTCCAAAATCAAGGATTTGATGCAGTACGACCAAGGGACGACCTCGCTGGACCAACCCGTCGGGGAGGGCGGCGAAACTTCCGTGATGGATCTCATCGAGGACCCCAGCAATACCTCCTCCCAGACCCACGTCGATGGTTTTTTGCGCGGAGAACGGATCGAGGGGCTTTTAAGCAATATGAACCCGCGTGAGCGCGAGATCCTCGAACTGCGCTTCGGTCTCAAAGACGGCGAGATCCACACCTTGAACGAAGCGGCCAAAAAGTTTCACATCACCCGCGAGCGCGTGCGCCAGATTGAAATGGCTGCCCTAAAAAAACTCCGCGTCATCGCAACCGCCCAAACAAAATAAGTTTAAACGCAGCACGACGGAGTTTCCTGCCCCGGTAGCTCAGATGGATAGAGCACAGGTTTCCTAAACCTGGTGTCGGCAGTTCGACTCTGCCCCGGGGCACCAGTTATTCCTCTCCTAAGGGCAACTCAGAGAGGATAAAAGCCCTGATCCATGATCTGAATCAGGGTTTTTTTATGTCTTTGAAACGTCGCAAGATGTGCGATATTAAAATCAAGCTCTTGGCCAATATTT
>CAYZGM010000038.1:0-17837 GCA_964478015.1 uncultured Planctomycetia bacterium | reverse complement strand
CTTGAAATGACAGGGAGTTTTTCAGGAGTTTCAACTAAGAATGGGATTGACTCCACTTGGCCAATATCGGCTCCATAATTTTATTCATTAAAAAATTTAGATCGAAAATTGCACCATACCTCGCTCCAAACCCAACTTTTCCCATCCGGAGTCTGCTCCAAGCACTTCGATTCCAGCAAAGGCTCGAAGGCGGTTAAGTCGGCTTCGTCGTCATCTGTCAGCTTATAAAAACCGTCCTGCTGGAGTCTCAGTTTCAAAATTAGAGGAAAAAGATACGCCGCCAAAAGAAGATGTTCCGTACTCGCCCAAACCAACGGCCGTCTTGGCAATCGCTTGCCGTGCGCATTCTCCCCACGCAGTTGGTAAAAATCATGGACCCAGGCTTCCATCAGCGTCAGCGCTTTAACAGTGTAGTGTTTAAAGTTTTTGATCTTCTCACTTGTTTGAATATCAACGTGAATATACGGTTTAAAAACCGTCATGATCCGGCCGCTTAGCTCATCCTCACTACTACCAGCACAACACAAAGCTCTTTGAAACGCGCCGATCAGCATGACCGCCTCTTGAGCTTCGGATGTTTCGTTGCTGTCGGTGTTGGCCTGATTGAAATTGTAAATGGCGTCGTAGTATTCATGCCAAATCGAGCTTTTGTCCTTGGCTGTAAGCAAAGCTGACGCAAGATCGACGTCAATCTTCATTCCAATAGCGGGAGTCACATGAAAAGGTCGCCTAATCGAATAAACGTCCCGCGTCATGTGATGGGTTGTCCTACCGTCACGACGGCGCGTCGTAACGGGAACCGAGCCGTGTGGATCATCAAAACTTTGAATTATCATTTCAAAATATGCAAAGTTCCAGTATGGAAAGCCGTGGCCAAAAAATTCGCGCTCACTAAGAGCTGCGCAAGCCACGACATCACGGAAAACAAAGAAATCTCCTGTCGCTTCTTGGGAAACTGCGCCAAACATACCGCCGTCATGCTCGAGAAGGGTCGCCTTCCGAATCGGATGGCTTCCGTCATGGTAGGGAGCCAGAACGCCATCGCAAGCATCCTGCTCTTTGTTTCCCGGACCGAATGGGGCGCTGCCTCGCTCATATGGAACCAAGGCAAGGCTACCCAGTTCTGTCCTACCTTTGACTTCCAACCAAGGGAAAAATATCAGGCAGGACATTGATCGATAAAGCTCTTAGGATGTTTCAAGTGGTATCCCAGTGGTATCCCGAGCCCTTTTTTGATGGTTCCAATCATAGTCTTCCCTTTGAAAACAAAAGAGTTGCGTCATCTAACACCCCAGATTTTGTGCATTTGGGGGATCACACGCACATCTGCTAGGTTTTTCTGGGCTTGCCCGAAAAAGTGGGACTCGATAAGGGAGAGCGCCTTGGAACTGATGCCGAAAGCTTCAGTTTGGGGCTGAAGAATGAAAGGAATTTTTGGGTGGATGTTTTTAATGAGATCAATGCAGCGCTCGATATCTTCGCCCAGCGTCTCGGGAGTGACAACCACTTTGACAAAGACTTCCTGACGTAAGGCGACTTTAAGAAAGACCTCATGCTCTTTCCAATAGGCGCGGTCCCCGGTGGAGCTGGCCGGCTTCAAGTCCATCGCAATGATATCCACATAACGAATCACGCGTTCCAATTCACCCGGCAGGGTTCCGTTTGTCTCAAGGTAGGTCTTGAAACCTCTTTCCTTAAGCGCCGGCAATAGGTTCTCCAGAAACCGTGCGTAAAAAAGAGGTTCCCCGCCCGTTAGAGAGACCGAGTGCGGCTCGCCCTCTTTCTCTGAGAGAAATTTAATGTTCGCGAGCACATCCTCAAGCGAAAGATCTCGGAATCTTTCTGCTTTCATTTTCTCGAGCTCGTCGCAGTAATGGCAATGCATGTTGCATCGCCCAAAACGCACAAACACCTGTTTCACCCCAAGATACGGGCCTTCTCCTTGCAAAGAGGAAAAAATTTCACTAACCTCAGCGGACGAACCCCGCTCCGTTCGGTGTTCGGATTTCGGAGTTCGGAGAATCTCTCTCACTTTTTCCTCCTTTGGCGGCCGACCACCTTACTTCTGACTCCGGCCGCTTTACTCCGAACTCTGAATTCCCGACTCCGAACAAAGCTTTTCTTTTCTGGAATATAACTAGCGCTTGCGTCGGGCGTCTCCCATACCGTAACCCTTGTAATACGGGCCGGGCCCGCGGGAATTCCCGACACCAGCCGATCATGAATGATCCTGGCAATATTTTCGGTGGAGGGGTTCTTGCGCGATCCCTTAAAATCGGGATGATCGTTGAAAGACTTTTCGTGGAATTCCGCGAGGGTTTTTTTGAGGGCGGGTTTGAGCCATTCAAAATCCGTGACGACGCCTATCGAATCCAGTTCCCCGGACCGCATCGTCACGGCAACCTTGAATCGGTGGCCATGTCTGGGCTCCCAAGAACCGTCATACAACTTTAAAAAGTGTCCCGCCGAAAAGTGATCCTCAACAGTAATTTCAAACACGGTTTATCCCGTCGCTTTGGATATGAAAGGCCCCCCAAGGACCTGCGCGCCAAGCAAGGTGCTGCCGTTGGTGGAGGCGCGGCGATCAAACTCGGGCTGGCGATAATGCTCGGCAACCTTGGCCACAGAGGGAATGGTTCTGCCTAAGAAGCGCTCGCCCAGCACGCGAAATTGCTCGGGTTCATCGGAAACATAAAACTTAAGATCCGGGGACTTCCGTCGGTCGGTTCGGTTCAGCTTAAGCCTCGCCAGAAGACGCTTCGCCTCCTTGGCCGTTTCCTCGGCAGAGTTGACCAGGCGGACTTTCGAACCCACTGTTTTTCGGATCACCGAGGAAAGCAGCGGGTAATGCGTGCATCCAAGGATCAGGGTGTCGATCTTAAACGTTTTGAGGGCGTCCAAATAACTTTTAGCGAGCTTTGAGACGATCTCGCCGTCCAACCAGCCCTCCTCCACAAAAGGGACAAAAAGCGGGCAGGCGCTGGAATAAACCTTCACCGAGGGATCCAGCTTCTTGAGCCAGGCCTCATAGGCGTTCGACCCAATGGTTGACTTGGTTCCGATGACGCCGATACGGCCGTTCTTCGTGCAGCGTATCGCCTCGCGCGCGCCGGGCTCGATGACGCCTATGATTGGGATCAAAAATCTTCTCTGCAGGGTGTCCAAACTAAGGGAAGAAGCGGTGTTGCAGGCCACCACCACCATTTTTACACCGCAACTTTGCAAAAAAAGAACGTTGTCGACGGAGAACTTGGTGATCGTCTCTTTGGATTTGGTGCCATAGGGCACATGGGCCGTATCGCCGAAGTACACCACATCCTCTTTCGGCAGCTCCTTACGGATCTCCTTGAACACCGTGAGACCCCCGATCCCGGAATCAAAGACCCCGATGGGATGGCACATTCCGTTCTTTTTCACCAGCTTATCCTCTCGCTTTTCTCGAATAAACTTATACCATATTTCTTCCCAGTCAGTTCACTTTTTTTATGTATAATAACGCCATGAAGTACGATCCTTTTCAATTGAAAGCATTCGATGCCATTAACCGGGATATGTCTGTCCTTGTTTCCGCTCCCACCGGCGCCGGGAAAACCGCCATCGCCGAGCACGCCATTGATCTGTCGTTCACGCGGGGCGAACGCATCGTTTACACGTCTCCCATCAAAGCTTTGTCCAACCAAAAATTTAGAGACTTTTCGCTGAAATACCCGGACGAAGTAGGTCTTCTCACGGGTGACGTGACCCTGAACCCGCAAGCACCGCTCCTCATCATGACCACGGAGATTTACCGCAACCAGCTCTTCGAGGACCCCGAGAGGCTCTCAAAAACAAAATGGGTTATTTTTGACGAGGTCCATTACCTGGATGACCCGGAACGCGGCACGGTCTGGGAGGAAGCAATGATGTTCTCTCCGGCGCACGTACGTTTCCTGGCGCTTTCTGCCACAGCCCCGAATGTGGAGGAACTTGCCGATTGGATAGAAAAAATCCTGAACCATCCCATAGAAGTGATCAACGAGACGCACCGACCGGTACCGCTGGTGCATCTTTTTCAATGCCAGGGCTCTTTCTACTCTGACACACGGGATCTTTTAAAAAATGGCTATTTAAATCACGAAGTGTGGCCGGGAAGCCGTGATTCCGGAGAATTTCGCCAGCACCGCCGTTTTCAACGGCAAGGCTGGACGCGCAGTCTTCGTGCCAAACCCAACCGGCTGGACGAGCTAATCAGGCATCTGGTGACGCAAAAAAGATTGCCCTGTCTCTATTTTGCGTTTGGCCGCAAGCGCGCCGAGGAGCTGGCCTGGGAACAGCTTAAATTTGATTTCCTAACCTCCGAGGAAAGAGCCCGGATCGTTGGCCTGTACGATGAGCTGTGCGAGCGTTTTGACCTAAAAAAAGAATCCAGCGCCAACGAGATGCGGCGCCTCATCCACCAGGGCATCGGATTCCATCACGCGGGGATGCTGCCCACGCTCAAAGAAGTGATCGAGCGTCTTTTCACCTCCAAACTCATCAAACTGATCTTCACGACGGAAACATTCGCGCTCGGGATCAACATGCCGGCTAAATCCGTTGTTTTTGACGAGCTGAGAAAGTTTTACGGCACCCATTTTGGGTTTTTGAGAACACGCGACTATTATCAGATGGCGGGCCGTGCCGGGCGGCGCGGCATGGATGTCGAAGGCTACGTGTACTCGCGTCTCAATCCCCACCAGGTTCCCCTGCCCGCCGTCACTCGTATCGTCTACGGAAAACCCGAGTCCATTGAAAGCCAATTCAATTCCTGTTATGCGACCCTGCTGAACCTGTACGGACAGTTCGGCTCGCGCCTCATGGAGATCTATCCAAAATCGTTCCACTACTACCAAGCCAATAAGAGGGGGCGGGAAAAAGGCGCGGCCACGATCGAAAGAAAACTCGGGCTTCTGAAGGACCTGGGGCATATTTCCGGAGATGGGCTGACCACGAAAGGCGAATTCGCCTCGTGGATGTACGGCTACGAACTCATTTTGTCCGAAATGCTGGAGGCGGGTGTTCTCGAAACGCTCAATGAGGTCTCTCTCTGCGTGCTTCTGGCTTCCCTCGTATTCGAGGCCCGCCGCGGGCAGGATTGTCCCGAATTATCGGGCTCGGCGCGGGGATTACAAAAACAGATCATGCGTTTTGCCCAGATCGTTCACGCCAAAGAGGCCGTTCACAAGGTCTACCCACCCACCCGGATGCCTGAGATGAACCTGGCCCCTGCCCTGGAAGCCTGGGTGTCAGGCTGCCGCTTCCAGGAGCTGGGACGACATACGGACGTGGATGAAGGCGAGATTATCCGCTATTTTCGAATGGTGGTGCAACTCCTGAGGCAGCTGAAGCAAGCCCCGCGGGTCAGTGACCGCCTTCGAGAAACCGCCGCGAAGGCGATGAGAGCCGTGAATAGAGACCTCGTGGATGCGGAGAAACAGTTGAGGAATATGTAAGAGAGAATTCGGCATCTTCAGAGCTGCTGAATTCCGACTACTGACTACCGACTACTTATTTTAATAGTTTCTGTAATTCCCCGCTCTCAAACATCTCGTGAACGATATCACAACCGCCGACAAAATTCCCATCGATAAAGATCTGCGGGAAAGTCGGCCAGCTCGATATCTGCGGCAGCGCCGCACGAATGTCGGAATTGGAAAGAATGTCCACCGAATGAAACGGCGTCTTCATTTTCTTAAAGAGCTCCATCGTGGCCGCCGAAAAACCGCATTGCGGTGCTGCGGGCGTGCCTTTCACGAACAACACCACCTTATGAGATTTGATTTCCTTTTGAATACGTTCCTGAATTGACTCTGCCATACCCTCTCCTGTCCCGTCGACCTACGCGGGTATTCTCGTTTTGATTTTTATTGCATGAATTCTTTTATCCATCTCTCCGGCCAGCGCCGCCTGAACCAATCGATGCTGCTCCAAAAGCGGCTTGCCCCGGAACTGAGCCGAGGTGATCACAATGTCAAAATGATCCCCGGTTCCCGTCATGTCCTCGGCGCTTACCCAGGCTCCAGGAAACGCTTTCTCCAGTATTTTTTGCACTTCTTCGGGGCTAATCATTGGGGTACTATACCAAATGAAACCTGGTTGTGCTACACTTCCAAGGGAACCTATGAAAAAAATAAAATTTTTTGCAGGCAGCGTATTGTTGCTACTGGTTTGCGCACAAATCCCCTGGAGCGCGCTCGCCAAGGAGGGGCCCCCGGCAAAACCTCAGCCCTACATTTCTGCCCTGCGCTCTCTTTCCATCAATCGCTCTCTTTTGGAAAAAAGCCAGGCGGAGTACCAAGCGCTTCTTGAAGAAGAGCGTCGGCAAGGTCCGACGAGGATCACCACGGAACTTCTCGCGGGCCTTCGCTACAAGATCCAGGCGCTAAAGGAGGATGCGCAACGCCTCCGGGCGCTGCTTCCGATGCGAGCTCAAGCGGACGAATTTTTAAAAGACATGGTGCAGCGTCAAAAGGACCGGGCTCAGCGCAATTATATCGAGCCGGAGGAAGAAAAAAAGCTTCGGGAAACGGTACGCCGGACATACCAGCTGCACGAAAAAGCGCTCTCTTCTATGGCCCAAGGCCGTGCCGACGAAGCCGAAAAAACTTATCAGGAGATCGTTCTTTTAACCCCGGACGACGACGAAGCTTATCTTCTCCTTGGGCATACCTGCCTGGCCACTGGCCATTACAGAAAAGCGGGCGAGGCTTTCCTGAACGCCATCCACATCAATCCTCTTAACGCGCAGGAAATCCCACGGCTCTATGAGAACATTCTGGTAGAAAACCCCTCCGACGACGAAGCCATGGCTCAGCTGGGTTTCGCAAAATTGCTGTTGGGTGACAGGGTCGCGGCCAAGGATTCCTTTGAGACTGCGCTGGAAATCAATCCGAGAAATTCCACCGCCGCGAACGGCCTCTTGGAGCTTCAGCCGAGATAAACCGAGAACGACCTTATTCTGAGCCTAAATAAACCGAGCGCCGCAGTCCCTTTTTGACTGCGTGCCGTTTTTTTGAATCTAGCATCTTTTCTTTTGCGCGACGTGAACGACGCCGTTTTTGTCTTCGGACTTTTTCCACGGCCTGCCTCTGAGAGGATTCGGCTCCGCGGACCCTTGACTCGATCATCTCAACAAGCTGGCGCTTGGCAAGAAAGCGGTTCAACGCCTGCGATCTTTCGCGCTGACACTTGACAGCCAACCCCGTCGGTCGGTGACGCAGCGCAACGCAACTTGAGACCTTGTTCACATTCTGGCCTCCGGCGCCGCCAGAGCGGATAAAACTCTCTTCAAAATCGGCATCCTTCAGACCGAGGCTTTTCATTTTTTCTTCCAACTGGCGGTTCTTTTTTTCAGAGACAGGATAAATATTCACTTAAGATGCGTAACGAAAACTTTCTCACGGTAGTGCCGCAACTCATCGATGGACTCCCGGATATCGTCCATGACGCGGTGGGTCTGTTTCTTTGGGCGGGGCATCGCATGATCCTTCGGGTACCAGCGCGACACCAATTCCTTTATCGAGCTCACATCGATGGTTCGGTAATGAAGATATTCCTCCAATTTAGGCATGTATTTCACGAGAAAACGCCTGTCCTGCCAAATGGTATTGCCGCACAACGGCGCGCTCTTTTTTTTGCAGTGTTTTTGGATGAATCCAAGCGTGAGATCTTCGGCTTTCTTAAGGCGGATCTTCGATTCCCGGCAGGATTGGGTCAGACCGGACTTCCGATGATGATAACGGCTCCAGGCCTCCATGCCGTCGAGGACTTTGTCGCTGTGACGGATCGCAATCGCAGGCCCCTCTTCGATCACTTCGAGCTCACCGTTGGTCACGATGACTCCGATTTCCAGGATAGTGCAGGTCTTGGGGTCCAGCCCGGTCATCTCAAGATCCATCCAAACGAGTGAGTCCGAACACTGTTTCACTTCTTTGGTCATTTCGCATCCAATTTTTCTATATGATCATTGAGCGTTTTGGCCAGCTGCATCAGCTCCATTGGTACGGCGATGACAACGGTGTTCGACGCGGTGGGTCCCAGACCGTCAATAGTCTGAAGGGTCCTTAATTGCATGGCGCCGTAGCTTGAGTGCATCGTTTTGGCCGCCTCCGCGAGGTTCAAAGCCGCAAGCTTGTCTCCCTCCGCCTTGGTGATCGTGGCGCGTTTTTCGCGCTCGGCGGATGCCTGGCGGGACATCATTTTTTTCAGATCTTCCGGGACATCCACATCTTGGATTTTTATAGACCCGACTTCGAGGCCCCAGTTGGAGGTTTCCTTGGCCACGATCTTTTCAATCTCCTCGCCTATTTTTTGCCGTTCAGCCAAAAGATCATCGAAAGTCATGCCGCCAACCACATCTCGAAGAGCCGCCTGAGCGTACTGCGTCAACGCATAGTTGTAATCCTGCACCTCGAGGATGGCCATGTCCGACCGCAGCACCCTAAAATAAACCACGCCGTTGATGGTCACCGGCACATTGTCTTTTGTGATCACCTGCTGTTTGGGGATATCACGCGTCAGCACACGCATGTCCACGGACCGGGTCCATTCGATGACCGGAATGATTAAATTCAGACCAGGGCGCAGTGTGCGCGTATAACGACCGAGTGTAAAAACAAGCGCGCTCTCATATTGCTGCACGATCCGGACCGACAAGGCAAAAAAAAGAACGACAAACGGCAAAAAGAAAACGAGCATGTGAGCCTCCTTTGCTGGAATGGCTTAGCATAACAAAAAAACGGCTCCCGAAGAAGCCGTTTTTGATGTGGTGGAGGCGGCGAGATTTGAACTCGCGTCTCTAACCTTCAAGTCCGAAGCCGCTACATGCTTAGTCGGTTTACTAAGGTTGTCCCGTTCAAACTCGAGTCGACACGATCTTAAACGGTGAGTCCTCTGTCGCTCTCACCCATTTCGCCAAGGACGCGCGAAACAGGCCAGCTTGCTGTCGACGCCCGACCCCACCCCGCAAACGAGGATAGGCGGACGGCTAACCGCTTTTAGGCGGCTAGGCGGAACGCCATGGGCCCCGCAAAGGGCACATGCACGAGATTCATGTTCGTGTTTTTAGCGTTTATGTTTTGTCAGGTGTTTAAGGAGGCCTCCCGACCACCTCCGCATGCTGCTACCGGATCAAAGAGCTAGATCGATTCCTGTCGCCCCCTGTTCGGTATTGTAACAGATAATCGCTCTAGGGAACAGGGCCAGCCACTACGCGTTGGAAAGACATATTTAAGACACCGCGGGATGTTTTTCCTCGCTCTTCACTCGCGTAATCCCTAATCTCTATTCCCCAGAAAACTATTTTCTATTTCTGCTCTTGATCGCGCGGTCGATGTCGCGGGCGACTTGTTTTTTCTTAATGTCGGTGCGCTGGTCGTGGAATTTTTTACTTTTGGCTAAGGATAGTTCGAGCTTGGCGATGCCGTCTTTGTTGAAATATAGCTTAAGAGGGATCAGGGCAAGGCCTCGCTCCTGAACACGGGCCTTTAATTTTTGAAGTTGGCTTTTGTGCATCAGAAGTTTGCGCGGTCGCTTGGTCTCCGGATTTTCCCGGTTGCCCCGCTCATAGGGCGCAATGTAGGCGTTCATCAAGTAAAGATCGGATCCCTCGAAGCGTGCGAAGCTGGCCGAAAGGCTTGCCTGGGAATCTCGCAGAGATTTCACCTCGCAGCCCACGAGCACAATCCCCGCCTCATAGGTTTCAAGCACCTCATAATAGTGCCTGGCCTCCCGGTGGGTGGTGATCACCTTGCCCTCGTTTGTTCGGCTCATTTCTTTCTTTTTTTTGTCCATTTGGGTAATATAACACATTTTTGACAGCCGCACCCGGTTCAGGTATATTGTCCCCCGGATACCCTTTTAGCAATGAATGCCCATAAAAATATCTGTGTCTCACTCCTAGGTTTCTTGTGTTTGGCCCTGGGCAACGCCGCGCTTTGGGGAGCTCGGCCGGATCTCTTTACCACCGTCACGCCCGAAAAAATTAATCAACTTGAAAAGCTGCATCAAAAAGCGACGGATCTCCTCCTAAAGAATGATTTCCAGGGAGCGATCGGCGCCTATTCCGATATTCTGCTGGTAGAACCTGATGATGAGACCGCCTACACCGCGCTTGGCCAAATTTATCTTGTGATGGGACAGTATCAAAAATCCCGCGAAGCTTTCCTGAACGCCCTGCATATCGATCCCGACAATCAGGTCGCGTCCACAGGCATTCAAAGAATCCTCGCTCCGGATGGAGTGGAGGGCATCGTAAGCCGAACTGACGAAACCGAAAATAATGCGTCCGCCATTTCACCTCGAATGCCGGACGTTAAGATTAAATCAGCAGTCCCTAGGAGCCAGGCAAAAAAAGAAAGCAGGACTTCGGCAATGCGGGCAGAGAGGCTCAAAAATACTCCCGTTGTTATCTCCAAACGTAGGACATTTCAGGCATCGGCGAAGTCGGCAAGGCCGGGCTTCCTGAATGGTCAACGCATCCAAATGGCCCTAAAAAACGCCGGTGTCTATGGCGGGCCGGTCAACGGCTTAATAGGCGGGTCTACTAAAAAAGCGGTGCTTGCATTTCAAGAAAAACAGGGCCTTCCCACCACAGGGAAAGTCACGTCGGCCACCTGGCGCGCCCTCTCTGGGGAGCTTTAGGCCCTAGCGTTTTTCCTGCCCAGGAAGCCTGTGGCTTTCTTTGTCCCGGAATAGATCCTTGTCGGCAAGCTCTATCAATTCCTGGGTGCTCTTGGGTCGCGGTCCGGCTGCTTTCGGGTCGAAAGACGCCAATCCTATGCTAATGGAAGACTCTCGGAGCTGCGGCTCCTCAAGCGCCTGAGCCATCATTTCGTACATCTTTCTTAATCTCAGTCGGTAGGCATCTGCCTCCGTCGCATTGGCGTGCCACAAAAGGATGACGAACTCGTCTCCCCCATAGCGAGACACAACATCGTATCCCCGCGCACTTTCCCGGATCACCGCGGCCGCTCTTAGGATCATCTGATTTCCAACTTCATGTCCCAGCGTGTCATTGATTTTCTTGAATCGATCCAAATCAGTCATCACGATCGAAACCGGCAACGACAGTTTGTGGCACCTCCTCCATTCATCGTCCAGCCTGAGCCGCAAATAATCGTAGGTATAAAGGCCTGTCATTTTATCGTGCAAGGCGCGATGCTCCAGACCCCGGTTTTCTAGAAATAGATGGAGCAGGTTGGCAAACGCTCCGATGACCAACGCAAGCGTCGGGCCTAAGAGCAATAAAAAAAGAGGCACGACGACGTCTTTGGCAAATAAGAGTTGCGCTATGAAAAATATTAAAAAATAGCTTGCCGCAAAGCCGAGCGACGCCAGCCAAAAACGCTTGAATAGGAAAAGTGCCAAAAGACTGGCCCCCAAAATCCAGGTAGCCCAAACGGCCGCCCGCCTAGGCGCGGAACGAAGCGGTCTGGACTCCTCCATGGCGGTCCATTCATTGGCATGCACAACAAGACCGGACATCAGGCCGAGGGGCGTTTGATGTTTTTCTGAAATTAAGGAGGAGGTGATTCCCACAAAAACAATTTTTCCTGAAATTTCAGATTCCGGGACATGACCCTCTAGAAGTTTCCATGCGGATAGGGTCTTAAAATCGGCGTCCTTTAGAAGATAATTGATGCTATAAGCCCCGTCAGCGTCTGTCCAATCGGTTATTTTCTCTGGATCGCCCCCCGCCGCCTTCCAGAGCTCCAGTGGAAAAGAGGGCTCGCCCTCGGAACGTCGGTGATAAAAACGCGAAAGATAGGAACGCCGGATTACAAAATCCTCATCCACAATCTTTTCCAAATACCCGTACCGAACGCCCGCCTTAAGGAGCAGCGAGGCGGGCTTGAGCAATCTCCCCCGGTCGAGCGTAGCCCCCACAATCACCCGACCATGAGCCTTGGCCGCCTGTGTAAATACAATCGTGGAGTCCTCTTTGCCATCCTCCAACCCTGTAAAAGTAAAATTCAACCCTACGGCAGCCGCCCTTTTGCGCGCCAGTTCCTCCAAAATAGAGGCAAGGACCGTGCGCGGCCAGGGCCAACGAAGCCCCAACCGGAATGAGGATTCGTCATCAATAGAGATTACAAGAATTTTTTTGGCCGACGACGGGCGGCTTTCCGAGGCGTAGCGAACCTTGAAAAGAACGTCTTGAAACGTATTAGAGAACCGTTTTAAGAGTAGCGACTGCTCGGAATATTCAGGCAGAGCCCACAGGATGGCTGAAAAAACAAGAAGCGTTAGGCCGGTAAAATAACTTTTTTTCACGCGCCGCCAGAGTTAGGAGTTGTTGGGACAAATCAAAACGTGCGGAAGGAGGGATTTGAACCCTCAAGCCTTTCGGCACTAGCTTCTGAGACTAGCGCGTATGCCAGTTCCGCCACTTCCGCGATGATTTTTATGTTAAGACCTGTCTAAGCTCTGTCTTGGATGGGGGTGTATGCCCGAGATGCCGACCCCGTGTACAACGAAACGGGCCTGATTAGCCGGTTGTGAGCGTATTGCTCGAGCACATGCGCCGTCCAACCGGCCATTCGGCTGATTGCAAAAAGTGTGGTAAAAAAATCCACGGGAATTCCCAGGATATAAAGTACAGAAGCCGAGTAGAAATCCACGTTGCAGTTTAGCTTTTTCTTTTCCCACACCGCCTGCTCTAATTTTTCGGAGATCGCGAACCACTTCGCCTGCGAGGGATTTGATTCAGCAAGCGCCTTGGCCATCGCCTTAAGGTCCTTTGCGCGGGGATCAGGTCCTTTATAGATTCGGTGTCCAAACCCCATGATCTTTTGTTTGTTAAGAAGCGCATCCGCCAAGAAAGCGTCCACGCGACTCACATCGCCAATCTTAAGCAAACTTTCCATTGTCCGTGTATTGGCGGAACCGTGCAAATCTCCTTTGAGAGTGCCTACGGCGGACGCCACCGCAGAATAAATATCCGATGTCGTAGAAGCGGCGATCCTCGCGGCAAAGGTCGAGGCATTGAGATCGTGCTCGGCCAATAAGATAAAGTATTTATCCAACATTGCATTTTCAACAAGACTGCCCTCTTTGCCTCGAAGCATGTAGAGAAAATTCTTGGCGTCCGACCAGGAGGGATCCTTTTTGGGGGCAACGAGGTCGAGTCCCCGGCGCATTCGCTCAAAATAAGCCACCACCGTTGGAACCTTTGCGATCAGCTTGATCGCCTTTCGAAAATTTGCCTCTACGGATTTGTCCTCCGATTCTGGGTCAAAAAACGCTAAAACAGAAACCGCGCTCCGCAACACTGCCATCGGATGCGCTTCCCTCGGGAACGTGCTAAGCAGCTGGACCACCCCATCCGGCAAACTCCGCTCCGCCGCGATCTGGGATTTCAAGCCGTCCAGCTCACGGGCAACGGGAAGTTTGCCGACAAGCAACAGGTACCCCGTTTCCTCAAAAGTTGATTTCTCAGTCAGCTCGTGGATATCATATCCGCGGTATGCCAACGTAGAATTTTTTCCATCAATCAGGCAGATTGAACTCTCAGCTGCAATGATGTCTTCAAGACCTTCATGAAAAACGTTTTCAGTGTTCACAGAAAGTAGTTCCTCATTTGCCGGGGATCCCGGGCTCAGTCATTCTGGTTGGATCGAGAATTGTTTTGATCTGGTCCTCGGAAAGAATCTTCTTATCCCGGATGACCTGAACAATGGTTTTCCCGGACTTTAGTGATTCCTTAGCTACTTCCGCTGCCTGCATATACCCAATGTAGGCGTTGAGCGCAGTTGCCAGCCCCATGCTAGACGTAGCATAGTGATTGCATTTATCGACATTCGCCGTAATCCCATCCACGCATTTTTCTTTCAGAACCGTAAGGGCGTTGCCAAGAATCGTGACCGAAAAATTAAGATTAAAAGCCATCACCGGCATCATCACATTGAGCTCCAGCTGTCCCGCTTGGACCGCCAGCGCAATCACGGTGTCGGCGCCGATCACTTGGAAAGCCACCATATTCACCATTTCTAGGATCGAGGGATTTACTTTTCCGGGCATGATCGAAGATCCTGGGGCTGACGCCGGCAAATTGATTTCACCAAAACCCGTTGTTGGACCGGAACACAGGAGGCGCAGATCATTCAAAATGCGCGTGAGTTCAAGACACAAATTTCTAAGCGACGCCGACACCTCGGCAATCGGCCGTTGACTTTGCATCGCTTCACGCATGTCTTTGGCCGGCACCAGCGCAAGACCCGTTACCCTAGCCAGCTCACGGATGATCTCTTCGCGATAACCAGGCCCCGTGTTCAGACCAGTGCCCGCAGCGCTTCCGCCAAGACCCAGCTCCAAGAGTGATCTTTCCGCTTCTAGAAGCGACAAGCGGCTCTTTCTCAAGCATTCGGCATAAGCCGCGAACTCCTGACCTAAACGAATCGGCACCGCGTCCTGCAGATGAGTGCGGGCCGATTTCAGGACCCCGTCAAACTCTCTCCCCTTAGCCGCAAAACTTTTTTCCAGAGCCTCAAGGGGTCCGTGCAAATTCTCTTTCAAGACCAGGAGCGCCGCCACGCGAACCGCCGTCGGGAAAGTATCATTGGTGGATTGAGCCATGTTGGCATGGTCGTTGGGATGGACGGGCTTATAGGCGCCCTTGGACGCCCCCAGGATCTCGTTGGCACGGTTGGCCAGGACTTCATTCACATTCATGTGGAGCGCCGTGCCGGCTCCCATTTGAAACGCATCCACCGGGAACTGATCCCTGAACTTTCCCCCCAAAATCTCATCGCAGGCAGAGACAAGGGCATCTTTCAGCTTGGGGTCTAACTCTCCAGACTTGGAGTTTGCCAACGCCGCTGCTTTTTTGATGTACAGGTAAGCATCAATCAAACGCGGATGTGATCTCAATCCGCTGATCTTAAAATTCTCGACAGCACGGTCCGTCTGGATGCCGTAATAGACATCTCCCGGAATATCGCGTGTCCCGAGAGAATCTTTTTCAAGACGAGAATTCTGCATCAAAACTTTCTTATTTCAAGTCAGAAGCGTACGCTTTTTTGGAGGGCGCTGATGTCGTCGGTCTGTCCTGAAGTGCCGCGAGGTCGCTTTTGGCTTTCCCTAAGGCTGCCTCGGCGGCTTCGCGCGCCATGCGTTGGTCGCTTACCTCATTCTGGAGCTGCCCCAACTCTTGATCCTTGGCAGCCAGCTGCCCTTGGAGAGCATTCACTCTCGCATTCAATCCGTCAATGTCCGTCTGATAATTTCTTCCGCCGGTCGCGCATCCGGCAAGCATCGCCGCGCTTAACGCGATCAACCCCAAACCTTTCCTTTTCATGAAAACCCCCTTATTTGATCCCTCAATAACCATTCATGCGCCAGTCAACGCGCTGACGCATAAAAACGGTAGTCAATATCTGGAAAAAGATTGTCCAATGATTCTATTCTTTCGAGCGCCGACATGTCTATAGAATTTTTGGAAAGATCCTCGTATAGCCGGCTGAATCTTTGCAAATGATCCTTGGTGCGATTCACGGCATAGGACGTATGCGTGCCTGTTTTCATGATGAACGCCCAATCGCTCGATTGCGCCAAAAGCAGCTCTCGGGCCATCTGATTCAAGGCCCTCCGCTGCCGGTCATCGGGTTCACTAAAGCGGTTCGCTAACTCCGTCATCCGCTCAACGGCTTTATGAAGATGCCGATAGATCCAATCATTCGAACTGTTCAACCAAACCTCCGCATACCCATTGTATCCCCAGCTCGACATCGTCGGAGTAACGACTTGGTTGCGCGGATGACGACGTAAATACTCGATGGGAGTAATGGTCTCGAGGACCTGCTGGTCAGATGCCGTTTTCCTCAAGAGGGCCTCCAGCCACTGCGGTCCTTCAAACCACCAATGGCCGTATAGCTCGGCATCATACGGAGAAACAATCATCGGCGCCTGCCCCATCAGCGGTTGCAAAAACTCCACCTGCTTCACACGGTTAAAAAGAAAATTTCCAGCGTGTTCATTTGCCTTTTGTGCGGCACGCGTCGGATCATACGGCTCTTTGTTCTCGGAGCCCGAAATCCGGTAGTACTTGATGCCCGTGTGAACGCGTGTCCCATCCCCGTTAAGATAGGGCCGCACGTAGTCGTAATCGAGGTCGAAACCGACATCCCGATAAAACTCACGGTATTCAAAATCTCCCGGGTAGCCCTCTTCGGCGCTCCATACGCTCTTGGACGACTCAAGATCCCTTCCGAACGCAGCGACGCCCGACCGGCAATAAACGGGCGCAAAGACACCAAATTTTGGACGCGGACTCCCAAACATAATGGCGTGGTTATCCACAATGAAATATACGATCCCGGCTTCTTTTAAAAAATCATCGATGCCGGGCGCATAGCCGCATTCAGGCAACCAAATGCCCAGCGGACGGCGTCCAAGAATCCGTTCATGCGTCCGGACGGCCGCCTGGATCTGCGCACGGATTGCCTCCGGCTGATCTTGCATGAGAGGCAAAAAACCGTGCGTGGCGCCGCAGGTAATAATTTCTAAAACCCCTTGGTCCGCGAATGCCCTAAAAGCACGGCTCAGATCGCGTCCGTAACGATCACAAAAAATATGGCGTGCCTCTTGGAAGAGATCTCGATACATCCGCGCCAGCGGTTCAAACCTTGAATCCCCTTTTGTCCGCTCCACTTCCTTTTTGGCTAACTCAATCAGGCGCTCCAGATGCTTTACATAACGGTCTTGCAGAAGACCGTCTGTCATCATCGACAAAAGGGTTGGGGTGAGGCTCATCGTCAATCGAAAATGAACGCCATCTCGAAGAAGAGCGTCGAACGCTTTGATAAGCGGAATGTAAGTTTCGGTAATCGCCTCGTAGAACCATTCTTCTTCGAGGAAGCGTTCATGTTCAGGATGGCGCACATAAGGCAAGTGTGCATGTAAAATGAGGGACAGATAGCCTTGGCTCATTGCGGGATCTGCTTCAGAGAGAGTTAGTCAGAGACGAGTCTGGCCACAACGGCCTGACCTGTCTTGATGTTTGGCGCGCGTTCAGAGGACATGATGTTGCGTAAATATTTCTCCAATAATTTCCGAATATCCATCGATCCTTCGTGAGAGCCGACGCCGAACGTACGGCCAATGAGCCGATAGTAGACATCCTCCGGCAGCATCCACTCCTCGTCCAGCACTTCTGAAAGTCCGAACGCAGGCGTCCTCACCTTGTTCGAGCGGGCAAGAACATAAAATCGCCCCCCCTCCGTTCGGTAGCCGATCTCCGCCACCCATTCCTTGTCAGGAAGACCCACATCAATATACCAATTGTCGGAGTAAAAGTTAAGCTCGATATCAAAAAAAGAGTTGTATTTAGGAAGACTTGTCTTTGTCACGTCGTAAACCCTGAGCACCGTCTTTTTAATTTTGTGTCCGTGTCGAACGATTTCATGGGACACCTCGTCCCGGCGTTGGTCGCTGATTTCCCAATAAGCAAAAAGCCACCAGGGATCACGAACCATTAGCGCCAATTTGTTGTCGCCGTAGTGCGGGGGGATACGGTCATCTGAGTAGACAGCGGGCGAGACTGCGTCAAGCTTCGGCTCCCGAATAAGCGTCTGCAAAGGAACCCTCAATAGCCGTTTCGCTTTTCTTATGACCCTCTTTAACGGTTTTTGAGGCCTCTTCAGGGCCTTTTTTTTACGAACCGCGGGCCTTTTTTTGGAATTTTTGGGATTTTTAGAACGCCGACGCATGTCACTCTCCTGGGGGGTATTATAGTCCTACGCCGGATAAATTGCCAACTCAACTTTTGGAGGGTCACGTCAATCAAATTGGGTAAATTGCTTTAAGGGCTTATCCTTCCAGTT
>CAYZGM010000037.1:5401-18096 GCA_964478015.1 uncultured Planctomycetia bacterium | reverse complement strand
GAACCCGCGTCATCACCGTGAAAGGGTGATGTCCTAGGCCAGGCTAGACGATGGGGTCAAAATTTGATCAGGCGCTCTTCGCATCTGAGTCGTTCTCGATCAAATTCCTCACGACTTGTCAGATGTAGCAGCAGGTGCTTCGGGTAAATTGTCTTCGTCTTCAGGTTCGACCTTGGCAATGGTCGTGACTTTGTCGTTGGCTTTCTTCAGATTGATCAGGCGAACGCCTTGGGCCACGCGGCCGGTTTCGCGGATGTCTTTCACCGAGGAACGCACCACCATCCCCTGCTGGGTCATGACCATCAGGTCATCTTTGTCCGTGACGCAGCGTAGGCCTACGACCTCACCATTCTTTTCGGTCACCTTGATGTTGGTTACACCTTTCCCGCCGCGGGACGTGACACGGTATTCATCAATCTGGGAGCGCTTGCCGAAACCTTTTTCCGTCACGGATAACAGCGTCGCTTTGGTGTTTACGACTTCCATGCCAATAACATAGTCTTTGTTGTCTAGGGTAATTCCGCGCACGCCGCCGGCGGCGCGGCCCATGCTTCGAACAAACGTCTCGGGAAAACGAATGGCTTTGCCTTTTCGAGTTGCAATGAAGATCTCATTCTTGCCGTCCGTCAACTGCGCATCGACAAGCTCATCCTTGCCGTCGAGGCCGATGGCGACAATGCCGCTCTTGCGGGTGTTCTCGAAAGCGGTTAAATCGCATTTTTTGATCTGGCCCGCGCGCGTCGCCATGACGAGGAATTTGCCCTCTTCGAATTTCCGCACGGGAATATAGGAAGTTAATTTTTCGTCTTGGGATAGAGACACAAAGTTTGTGATGAACTTGCCTTTGGCGGTGCGGCTGGCCTGCGGCAGTTCATGCACCTTGATCACGAACGCCTTGCCCTTGGTCGTAAACAGCAAGAGATTGTCATGGGTTGAGGCGATGAAGAGATGCTCCGTGAAATCTTCCTCCTGAGCGCCGCTCCCCACTCCGACGCCGCCGCGTTTTTGTTTGCGATAGGTAGTCACAGGCAGGCGTTTCACATAATTCTGGTGGCTGATCGTCACCACGACGTCTTCGTCGGCGATGAGGTCCTCGATGTCGAGGTCCGTGTCGATGCCGCGCGAGATCTCTGTGCGACGGGGATCCCCGTACTGTTCCTTGATTTTGAGGGATTCTTCTTTGATGATCTCGAGGACCTTTTTATCGGATTTCAAAACGGACTCGAGATACTCGATCCTTTTTTTCAATTCTTTCATTTCTTCTTCGAGCTTATGGATCTCAAGGCCCGTCAGTTTCTGCAGTTGCATTTCCAGGATGGCCTGGGCCTGTTTTTCGGAAAAGTCGTATTTCTCGACGAGACCGACCTTGGCTTCGGCCGGTGTCTTGGAACCGCGGATTGTTTTAATGATCTTGTCGAGAATATCGACGGCTTTCATCAAGCCGCCCACGATATGCGCGCGAGCATTGGCTTTTTCCAAATCAAAACGGGTGCGGCGGACAATTACCGCTTTTCTATGCAGGATGTACTGCTCGAGAATAGCCTTGAGCGGCAGCACTTTCGGGCTGCCGTCCACCAAGGCCAGCATGATGATGCCGAACGTGGATTGCATCGCGGTGTGCTTGTGGAGCTGGTTCAGGACGACCTGCGCATTGGCGTCACGCTTCAGATCGATAACAAGACGCATGCCGTCTTTATCCGACTCATCCCGCACGTCGGAGATGCCCTCGATCTTCTTGTTGTTCACGAGGTCCGCAATGTTTTCGATAAGATTTGACTTATTCACCTGGTAGGGAATCTCGTTCACGACAAGCGCTTGTTTGCCGCCTTTCAGTTCTTCGATCTCAACCTTAGCGCGGATCTTGAGGATGCCGCGTCCGGTTTCGTAGGCGGATTTGATGCCGTCTGTGCCGCAGATCATGGCTCCGGTCGGGAAATCGGGGCCTTTGATGAATTTTAAAAGTTCTTTGCTGGCAATTTCCGGGTTGTCGATGACGGCGATAACGGCATCGGTCACTTCTCCCAGATTGTGCGGAGGAATATTTGTCGCCATGCCAACGGCAATGCCGCTGGAACCGTTGCAAAGAAGATTTGGGAAAGCCGCCGGGAGAAGTGTGGGCTCTTCCAGCGTTTCATCAAAATTCGGCGCAAAATTTACTGTGTTTTTCTCAATGTCTCCGAGAATTTCGCTGGTGATGCCGGCAAGACGCGCTTCCGTGTAACGCATGGCAGCAGCCGAATCTCCGTCCACGGAACCAAAGTTGCCCTGGCCATCCACGAGCGGGTAACGAAGAGAAAAATCCTGCACCATGCGCACCATGGTGTCATACACGGCCGTGTCTCCGTGCGGGTGATATTTTCCGAGCACTTCTCCGACGATACGGGCGGATTTTTTGTACGCTTTGCTATGATCCAAACCCAACTCTCTCATGGCGTACAAAATGCGGCGATGAACGGGCTTTAAACCGTCGCGCACATCCGGCAGGGCCCTGCCCACAATGACGCTCATCGCATAATTGAGATAGGAGGTCTTCATCTCCTGTTCAATGAAAACAGGGAGAATCTTTTCGAGCTTTGCCGGCTCTTGCGGAGCTGGTGGTGTTGCTTTTTTGTCAGCCATATGTTCCCCGTGTCATCCTTCACGCGCATCCGCCACTAAAACGACGGCGAACGCCACCTCATTAAATGTCTAAATTCCGTACCTCTCTGGCGTATTTCTGAATAAATTCACGGCGCGGCTCAACTTCATCGCCCATTAAGGTCGTAAACATTTTATCGGCTTCTACGACGTCTTCCAGGGTGACTTTCAAAATGGTACGCTTGTCAGGAGCCATGGTTGTCTCCCATAGCTGCTCGGGGTTCATTTCTCCAAGACCCTTATAGCGCTGAATGCTCATCCCTTTTTTGCCTTCTAGCTGCACGAACTTAAGCACCTCTGCCAAACTGTTAAAATAAACCGGCGTTTCGTCTTTCTTCTCGATCTTGTAGCGAGTCCCCCTGGGTTGTTCCTTTCCAGGCTTGCTTACCTTTGCCTGAGGGTTATAATCATCCACCTCAACGCCTAACTTTTCCAGTTTCTTAACAGTATCGACGAGCTCGTCGGACTCAAAGAACTCCACGAGATCCAGGTGCTTGGCAATCACATTCGCCTTTTTGTCTTTCTCGAGTTCTCCCAAATCGACTTCCTTGCCAACTTTCTTCTCATACTTTTTGATGACGTCCGCCAATTCATCGTCATTATAGAGAAATTGGGGTTCATCCTCCACTTTAACCATATATTTAGGTAGTTTTTTGGTCTTCTTGTCCAAATGATCGAGGTATTCTGCGAGTTCCACCCCACGTTTGTTAATTCCGACTGCGTGCTGATCCAGGTCGACCAAAAGCTCTAAAACCTCGATAAATTTCTTCTCGGTTAGCTTCTCTTTGTCGCTTAAGCGGACCAGGGTCCATTCTTCGCTGCCTAGTTCCAATAGAATTTCGTTCATCTGTTGCTCGGTTTCAATGTATTCTTCGCGCTTGCCGCGCTTAACCTTATAAAGTGGCGGCTGGGCGATGTAGATATAACCCTTTTCAATGAGCGCATGCATCTGCCGGTAGAAAAAGGTCAGGATGAGGGTGCGAATATGACTTCCATCGACGTCCGCATCGCACATGATGAGGATCTTGTGATAACGAAGCTTGTCAATGTTGAACTCTTCACCGATACCGGTGCCGAGGGCATTGATCATGGTGCAAATTTCATCATTGGATAACACCTTGTGAAGGCGGGCTTTCTCGACGTTGAGGATCTTGCCCTTTAGAGGAAGAATTGCCTGAAATCTCCGGTCACGTCCCTGTTTGGCAGAGCCGCCGGCGGAATCGCCCTCGACGAGATATAATTCACATAATGCCGGGTCTCTTTCCTGACAGTCGGCGAGTTTCCCGGGGAGGGAGCCTGATTCCAGGGCACCTTTGCGGCGGGTCAGCTCACGGGCTTTTCGTGCGGCTTCACGTGCTTTGGCGGCTAAAACAGCTTTTTCGATAATTTTATTGGCGACGCTGGAGTTTTCCTCGAAGAATTTCCCGAGCCCCTCGTTGACAATGGACTCGACCAAACCCTCCACTTCCGAATTTCCGAGTTTGGTCTTGGTCTGTCCCTCGAATTGCGGGTTTGGAACCTTGCAGCTAATCACCGCGGTCAAACCCTCGCGGATGTCATCGCCCTGCACGGACATATCGTCTTTCAAAATATTTTTACCTTTACAGTACTGGTTGGTACAGCGCGTCAATGCGGCTTTGTAACCACTGAGGTGCGTGCCGCCCTCGGTGGTATTGATATTGTTGACGAAGCTAAAAATATTCTCTGAGTAACCGTCGTTGTACTGCATGGCGATCTCAACGAATATACCGTCTTTTTCTTTATCGAAATAAATGACCTTGGGATGGAGCGCGGCTTTGTTCCTGTTTAGCTCCTGAACAAACGAGACGATGCCCCCCGCGAACTTAAACTCCGCCTCTTTTTCCCTGCCGCTACGCTCATCTTTCAGCGTGATGGCCAAGCCTTTGTTTAAGAATGCCAGCTCACGAAGACGGTTGGAAAGAATATCAAAGCTGTAATCGATGGGGACGTTAAAAATTTCCTTGTCGGCTTTGAATGTAACCTTGGTGCCACTGGTCTTGGATTTGCCCACAGTGGTTAGTTTGGAAGCGGTCTTACCGCGTTCGAAGCGCATGTGATAAACCTTGCCGTCGCGCTTGACCTCGACTTCCAACCATTCGGACAGCGCATTTACGCAAGAAACGCCGACGCCGTGCAAACCTCCGGAAACTTTGTAAGACTTTTTGTCGAATTTTCCTCCGGCGTGGAGCACGGTCAACACAACCTCAACAGCCGGCTTCTTCTCGGTCTTATGCATCTCCACCGGGATGCCGCGGCCGTTGTCCGTGACGGATACGCTGTTGTTGGAATGGATAACAACGTCTATTTGGTTGGCAAAACCGCCCAGAGCTTCATCAACAGAGTTATCCACAACCTCATAAACCAGGTGATGGAGCCCGCGCATGCTGATATCGCCGATGTACATGGCTGGCCGTTTCCGGACCGCTTCCATGCCACCCAGCACTTGGATACTTTTGGCGCCGTAATCTTCGCTCGACGAAGCCGGGGAACCCGCCGTTTCCACAGCCGACTCTGCCTTTTTAGTATTTCCAGATTTATTCTTAGGTGCGGCTTTAGGCATTAAATTTCCCCAATTCGGAATTGAATCCCGAGGATTTTATCTTTTCCAAAGGCCCTTTTCAACTGTTTTAGCAATTTTCTTTTTTGAAGAGACATTTCCTGCATCCAACCCGAGGAATCGACGAACACTATCAGAACCCCTTTTCGAAGCGAAACCGGTCTCGCATGCTTGGAGCCGGCCGCGCCCGCGATCTCTTTCCAGCGCTCTTCCACGTCTTCCCGAGTTAGTGTTTTTTCCTGCTCGAGCCTTTCAAATACGGATTTGACGATGTCCTGGATTGGGGTGATTTTATTTTTCACACGCCATCCTGAGCATCACGAAAGATCTGCTTTTATTCACAAAGATCCTTCGGCACCGTGCCTCAGGATGCCATAACGACACACAAGCGCGCCATTATGTCACCTGCATCGGCAGCACGACGTAGGTGTAGTCCTCGCCGCTTTTAATGACCGCCGGTTTTTCTGGATCAATAAAACTAAATTTTACATTTTCTTCTTCTATGTTCTTTAAAACATCAACCAAAAAACCGGGGTTGAACCCGATAATAAACTCTCCGCCCTTATAATCAACCTCCATCTCTTCCCTAGCTTCCCCGAGATCCGGCGTACTCTTTGTAATAATCATCCTGTCTTTAATGATGTTTATTTTTACCGACTGCGAATCCTGGCTTGTCAAAATACTTGCCCGCCGCGTTGCTTGAAGAAAATCCTGCGTGTTGAGGGTTATTTCTTCTTTTGTTTTTTTGGGAATAACTTGTTCATAGTTTGGATATTCCCCCTCGATTAAGCGGGATGTAATATGAATTTGTCCTAGATTAATGAGGGTCTGATTATCTTTTAGATGAAAAAAAACGTCTCCCTCATCTTCCAAATTTCTATTCAATTCTTGAATGGTTTTCATGGGAATAATTAAATCTTTTTTTATATTACCCATATCCCCCATCTCTTTTTGCACGATTGCCAAACGCCGTCCGTCCGTTGCGACCATTTTTAATATTTTTTCTTTAAAACTAAACAATATTCCGTTTAAAACATATCTTGATTCATCATGACTCATTGCAAATGACGTTAACTGAATCATTTGTTTTAATTTTTTTTGCGGTAATTTTATAGAATCTCCCCCACGACCTGCTCCTTGCGGAACTTCTGGTAATTGAGGAAAATCTTCCCGTGATAAACCCATCAACTTAAAATAACTTTTCCCAGCCTCAATGTGAATCGATTGGCCTTTTTTTAAAGAGATGTGTATTATCCCGTTCAATGGTAATTCCTTTACTATTTCACTAAATTTTCTTGCCGGCACAGTAAAAGCGCCCTCTTCAATAATTTCTCCCTCCACTTTCATAGAAATACCTATCTCAAGATCTGTTGCTGTTAGACGAATCTCCTCTTTTTTTGCTTCAACTAATATATGAGAAAGAATAGGAAGAGTGTTTTTGGAACTAACGGCGTTTTGTACTATCTGTATTCCTTTTAATAAACTGTCTTTTGTAGTGTGAATTTTCATCTTATTTCCTCTCTCTATTCTTATTTTAAATAATTAAATTTAAAGATAGTCTTAATTGTAGAAGGTGTTAATAATGCTCTTTTTGTTTAACTTGAATAATTTAAGCAAGTTATATACTTCATAACCTGTGTATAAGTAAGGTCTTATCCCCAGAGTGATCATTTCTTAATATCAAATGTCAACTTATCCACAAGAGATTTCGTCTTCAAATCTTTCTTTATATCTTTCTTTATTTTGACATAAGCATGAAGAATCGTGGTGTGGTCGCGACCGCCAAATTGTTCCCCTATTTCGGGGTATGAAAGAGGCGTCATTTCTCGCGAAAGGTACATGGCAATGTGGCGTGGGTAAGCCACATTCCGGGACCGGCGCTTAGCGGTCATGTCGGAGGGCCGGATTTCAAAGTATTCTGCGACTTTTCGCTGGATGATATCTACCGTGATTTTTTTTTGGGTTTCGACGATCAGATCTTTTAAAACCTCTTGTGCTACCGCCTCATCCACATCTTTTCCAACAAGATTAGAGTAAGCCACGACGCGAATCAGCGCACCCTCCAGTTCACGGATATTGGATTTAATTTTGTCCGCAATGAAAAAGGTGACCTCATCGCGGATATTCAGGTTTTCGCGCTCCGCTTTTTTTCTTAAAATAGCGGTCCTGGTTTCAAAATCCGGAGGCTGGATATCCGTCACGAGTCCCCATTCGAATCGTGAGATAAGGCGCTCCTCTAAATGAGAGATCTCCTTGGGCGGCTTGTCGCTGGAGACTACGATCTGCTTGTGTGCATCGTAAAGTGCATTGAATGTGTTGAAAAATTCTTCCATTGTTGCCTCTTTGCCGGCGATGAAGTGAATATCATCGATTAAAAGACAGTCAACGTGCCGGTATTTTTCCCTGAATTTCACCGTGGTGCCCGTTTTGATGGCATTGATAAGTTGGTTCGTGAAACGTTCGCTGGTGATGTACAAAACCTTGGTCTGAGGACTTCGGCGGAGAATCTCTTGACCGATTGCCTGCATAAGGTGGGTCTTCCCCAGTCCGACTGGGCCGTAGATAAAAAGCGGATTGTAGGATTTAGCCGGAGATTCGGCCACCGCCATGGACGCTGCTTGGGCAAAACGGTTGGAAGGGCCAACCACAAAGCTTTCGAACGTGTATTTGGAGTTTAGGATGTTCTCTTCCCGAATGGCATTTGCCGTGGGGTTGGAATAAGGGGTCGTCGCGTAGATCGGCGCCGGAGCTGTTGCCACGGGAGACGCCTCGGCATGGATTCTAAAGTCAATGTGCCCATCGGAAGTTCCTATGGATTCATTGAGACCCGCCAGGAGAATGCCCCCGTAATGGTCGATGACCCAATTTTTAAAAAACTCGTCAGGCACTCCCAGGACGAGATGATTTTCTTCAAATTCCAGAGCCCTCATAGGTTCGATCCAGCGCTCAAAGGCGGGCGCAGAAAGATCTTTTTGGGCGGCTTCTTGAATTTTGGTCCAAACTTGAGATGCGGCCGTACTCACGATATTATCCACAGCTTATTATAGTTGACCCAGTTTTTTTAAACAAAAACTATATAACTTATTATATTATAAGTAGTTGAGAGTGTTAATAGTTATAAAAACTTTAATATTTTATAATGAATATTTATTAACAAGTTATACACAGGTTCTAATAACCTATTAGATTAGGGGCTATTATAACAAGGGCGTGAGTGCATTGCAATGGATTTTTGTTTTTCCTTGACTCAAGGGGGAGCTGTGTTATAATTCTCGCCTATGAAAAAAACTTTGACACACAAGTCCAATATTAAGCGGAAAAGAACCCACGGTTTTCGTCGCAAGATGAAAAGTCAGGACGGCCGCGCGGTGATTCGGCGTAGAAGGCAAAAAGGGCGTAAACGGTTAACGGTTTAGCCGCCGCTTGAAGTCCATGGAGCGCTGGCTCTCGCTGACAGTTTCTAAGCTTGTCTCATCCAAAACGGTTCACATCTCCATCCCCAAGCGTGTCGTGAAGCGGGCCGCGGTTCGGAACCGGATCCGGCGGGTTTTGCGGGAAGCTTTGAGGTTGGACCCGTTTTTTCAGGAAGATAAGGTCTATTTGTTGAAAGTGTCGTCTCTGCCTAAAGCCGTGGATCTGGCGATGGCCAAGAAAGCCCTTGGAGCATTTCATGATTGAGCATTTAGCGGTTATTTCGATCCGAGCGGTGTCTGGTTTTTTTCGGGTGCTTGCCTGGCGCGGCTGCCGGTTTGCGCCAACTTGTTCGGAATATGCCGTTTCGGCGTTTCACGGATTTTCCTGGCCGAAAGCGGTTTTATTAAGTGTGAAGCGCGTGGCACGCTGCCACCCGTTCTGTGATGGTGGGTACGATCCGTTGCCGGAGAAAGAAAAATAATGGAAAAAAGAACGTTGATCGCTTTGGCGCTGTCATTCATGGTGCTCGGATTCTACCCGATGATTCTTCAGAAGTTTTATCCTGACTATTATAAGAACAAGAAGACATCTCAGAGTGTTCCTGAAAAAGCATTTCATGCCGCGGCCGGTAACCCGGCCGCGGTTGAGAAACTGGTGAAAGCCGGAACATTTTCCCCCGAGGAAGACCTCCGTTTTCGAAGCGATACGCTTCAATTGGTGTTTAATAAAAAGGACGGCGGTATTCGGGAAATCAGTTTCCCGCGATACACAGATTCTGAAACGTCGCGGCCTATCAAATTTCTCTCTTTGAAAGATCTGGGCGTTTCGCCGGCGGCGCTTGTGTTGACAAGCGGAGGCGATTCTTCCCTCGTGACGGATCACGCCGGGGAATTTGTCTCGGACCGGTTGTCGCTCCAGGCCTTGGCGCTGGGCGGCAAGGTGCGTGTCACAAAAAATTTTGAGTTCAACGCGGTCGATTCCGCCGGCATCATCAAAACCAAGTATTCTGCCAAGCTTAAGATCCGGTTTGAAAACACGACCTCATTGCCTCTCGAGATGAATTATGAATTTCTGGTGGGTTCCGGGATCACTCCGCGCCATTCGATCGACGATCAATACATCGAGGCGAATTTTTTCTCGGCGGCTGGCGGCAAGACGAGTTTAAAGCATCTTAAGGAAAGCCGTTCCGGAAAACAGGCTTCAAGTGGTGGCCCGGTTCGCTGGGCGGCTGTCAAGGACAGGCATTTTTCCGTCATTGCGGAGCCGCAGGCCAGGGATTCGATGACGGGTCTAGTGAGGGGTCTCGGGGGGCATAATTTTAGCGCCTCTCTTGTGTCGCCGGTGCGGACGCTGGCGGCCGGTGCATCCATTGAGGATGAATTTCTCCTCTATCTCGGTCCCAATGAGTTGGAGAACCTGCTTGTTCTGGGGTTAAGTGACCTGGTCAATTTCGGGAAATTCGATCCCATCGGAAAACTTTTTGTTGGTTCGCTCGAGCTTCTTAAAAAAATTTGCCGCAGCTACGGACTCGCCATTATCGCGCTCACCGCGCTGATCAACCTAATCCTTTTCCCTCTTACACGCGTCAGTTATATGTCCATGAAGCGCATGCAGCTCATCCAACCGCAGATGGCGAAACTCCGGGAGCAACATAAGAAAAACCCGGACAAATTAAATAAGGAGATGATGGAGCTTTACAAAAAACATAAAGTGAACCCGTTTGGCGGCTGCATTCCGATGATTGTCCAGATCCCCATTTTTATTGCCCTCTATGTTGCGCTGTCCAAGTCCGTCATTCTTATTAATTCTAAATTCCTCTGGATCAAGGACCTGTCCTCTCCGGACCGGGTCTATTTGCCGTTCTCTCTCCCGTTTGCCGGAAATTATATTCATCTTTTACCGCTTCTTATGGTGGCGGCGATGGCGGTTCAGCAAAAATTCACACAGATCAAAATTGAAAATCAGGATCCTACGATGGAAACTCAGCAGAAAATGATGGCGGTGATGATGCCAGTCATTTTTGGATTTGTTTTTTATCAGATGCCATCAGGCCTCGTTCTCTACTGGCTCACGAACACTCTTATCATGGCAACTTACCAACTACGTTTGAAGAAAATGACGTTGGCTTAAATGTCATTCCCGCGCCCGCCGGAGGCGGGTCCGCGCCGGAGTTTACCCCCGACCGCGATCGGGGGCGGGGGTAAAAAAATGTCAGTAACTTCCCATAAAAATTATGACGTTATCGTCGTCGGTGCGGGACACGCTGGCTGCGAAGCGGCGTTGGCCTCGGCGCGGATGGGCGCTAAAACCCTCATCCTCACCATGAATCTCGATGCTGTGGCGCATATGTCCTGCAATCCCGCTATTGGCGGCGTCGCCAAAGGGCACATTGTTCGTGAGATCGATGCGCTCGGCGGTGAAATGGCCAAAGTAACCGACGAAACGGGAATCCAATTTCGCATGCTCAACACCTCCAAAGGTCCCGCTGTCTGGGCGCCGCGTGCGCAATGCGACAAGCGAGAGTACGCGATGACGATGAAAAATATTTTAGAAAGTCAGCCAAACCTGGATGTCAAACAAGGCGAAGTGAAAGAGATTCTGGTGAACGGTGATTCCGTCGACGGCGTTCTGACCACGATCGAAACTCTGTATTATTCTGGATCTGTCATCATAACGACCGGGACATTTCTGAACGGATTGATCCATATCGGAAATGTGTCGTTCGGAGGCGGAAGAGCCGGCGACAAGGCTTCTTACGGTATCTCAGGGTGCTTGACCCAGCTGGGGTTAGAGATGAAGCGTCTTAAAACGGGCACTCCCCCGCGCCTCAACGCCAAGACTATTGATTATTCAAAACTGGAGGTTCAGTACGGCGACGCCGTGCCCTCCCCTTTTAGTTTTCAAACAAAATCAATTGTGAGACCGCAACTTCCCTGCCATATTAGTTTTACGAACGAAGAAACACATGCCATTATCAAAGAAAATATTCACCTCTCCCCTCTTTACTCAGGAAAGATCCAAAGCCGCGGGCCACGCTATTGCCCGTCCATCGAGGATAAAGTATTTCGTTTCGCGGATAAGGGACGTCATCAGTTGTTTCTCGAGCCCGAGGGACGCAGCACGCAGGAAGTTTATATAAATGGACTCTCAACAAGTTTTCCACAGGATATACAAATTAAAATTGTTAGAAGCATACAAGGGCTTGAAAATGCAGAACTTATGAGATTTGGATATGCTGTTGAATACGATTTTAGCCCACCAACTCAGGTGAAGGCAACATTGGAGACAAAAAAGATAGAAAATCTTTATTTAGCTGGGCAGATCAATGGAACCTCCGGCTATGAGGAAGCCGCCTGCCAGGGTTTGATGGCAGGGATCAATGCCGTGCTTAAAATTCAAAAGAAAGCACCTTTGATCTTAGGGCGATCAGAGGCTTACATAGGTGTTCTGATTGATGATCTCGTAACCAATGGGACTGAGGAACCTTACCGCATGTTTACTTCTCGAGCGGAGCATCGATTAATTTTGAGGCAAGATAATGCAGATGAAAGACTTATGAACTATGGGTATGAGCTTGGGCTGATCAAAAAAGAGCAATTTGAAACCTATTCGAAGAGGCAGGAAAGTGTAGACGATTGGGTTAAAAAGATCAAGAATAGCCGGGTCGATACTGTATCGATGGGCCAGTATTTGCGCAGGCCTGAATCTAGTCTGAAAGAAGTGCTCGGTCTGATGAAAGAAGAGATAGGGGACTCGGAAATTGAATCCAAGGTGGAGATTGAAATCAAGTATGAGGGCTATATCCAGAGGGAATTAGGCGCGGTGAACCGCATGAAGCAGTATGAAGAGAAAAAAATACCTGCTACGATGAACTACCAGATCGTCAAGGGATTGGGGAGAGAGGCGACTGAGAAGTTGGAGAGGATTCGCCCTGTTTCGTTGGGCCAGGCGGCGCGTATTTCAGGCGTAACGCCTTGTGATATTTCACTATTGGCCGTTGTGATTGAAAAACAACGCAGAAGCCACTTGGCGAGCCCACCAGAAGCATAGTTTCCACGTGGAAACT
>CAYZGM010000037.1:0-5301 GCA_964478015.1 uncultured Planctomycetia bacterium | reverse complement strand
TACAATTTTGTTTTGACAGGAGAATGAGATTTCGATAAACTACGACCAATGCCAAAACTCGTTGCGATTTGCAATCAAAAGGGCGGGGTGGGAAAGACTAGCACCGCCGTTTCTATGGCGTCCTGCATTGCAATTGAGGGCAGAAAAACTCTCCTGGTTGATCTAGACCCTCAGGGGAATGCCACAAGCGGCGTCGGTATCGATAAATCCCAGGTTCAAAAATCCGTCTATGATGCATTACTGGAAAGCGCGCCTATCCAGGAGCTGATTCTCCAGACTCAAATTCCAAATCTGCACCTCATTCCATCAAACCAAGATCTTTCGGGGGCTGAAGTTGAACTCGTAGGCGAACTTGGGCGCGAGGGGAGACTCAGAAAAGCGCTGGCATCCTTGGACCCATCTTTCGATGTTGCCATTATTGATTGCCCGCCATCTTTTGGACTGTTGACCATCAATGCTTTGACCGCGGCGAACTCCGTCATTATTCCCATTCAGTGCGAATACTATGCATTAGAGGGATTGAGCCAATTAATGAAGACGATAAACCTCATCAAAGATAATTTAAATCCAACTTTGGAGATCGAGGGCATTGTCATGACCATGGCGGATTATCGTACCAAGCTTACGCAAGAGGTGATAGACGAGGTGCGAAAACATTTTGGGCCAAAGGTTTACCATACCGTGATTCCAAGAAATATCCGCTTAAGCGAAGCGCCGGGATTTGGCAAGCCGATTTTTTTGTATGACAAGGATTCTGAGGGAGCAAAAAAGTACAAGGATCTGACAAAAGAATTTATTTTAAGTAATGCAACTTACTTGTACAAAAAGAGTTATGATAAATCAGAAGAGAGCCAACTCTCTATTACTACCTAAGGAGTTTCAATGGAAAAAAAAGTATTAGGCCGAGGGCTCGAAGCGCTCATTCCGCAGCATCAAGAGGGATTTAGAGAAAAGGTTCAGCTTTTAAAGACAGAACAAATTTACACAAGCCGTTTTCAACCGCGGCTGACATTCTCCCAAGAAAAAATTGAGGAATTGTCGCGTTCCATCCAAGAGCAGGGCGTGATCCAACCGGTACTGGTCAGAGCCGTGGATGTGGACCGGTACGAACTGATCGCGGGCGAGAGACGGTTGCGGGCGGTGAAACATTTGGGGTTGAATGAGATCCCGGCGATTGTGCGGCGCGTCGCCGATGCGGATGTTTTGGAAATGTCCATTATCGAAAATATTCAGCGCGAGGAATTAAATGCGTTGGAGGAGGCCAAAGCCTACCGGCGTCTTGCTCAGGAATTTGGGCACACGCAGGACCACATTGCAAATCGCGTGGGGAAAGATAAGACGTCTATTTCTAACTTGTTGAGATTACTTAACTTACCAGAAACTATTCAGGAGTTTTTATCCCTAAACCAGATCACATTTGGGCATGCCAAAGCGCTTCTTTCTGTCCATGATGAGAAGCGGCAGATGCAGATCTGTGAGAAGATAATCAAAAAAGACCTCTCCGTCCGACAGACGGAACAGCTGACGGGGGGCGGCTCAAGGCAGAAGATGAGGGCTGCTAAGAGAAAAGACCCCGACGTGGAGCTAAGGGTGATCGAGGAAAAACTTCAACACATGTTTGGCACAAAGGTACGCATTCATCATGGGAAAAAACGCGGTAAAATAGAGATCGAATACTATTCGCTGGACGATCTAGACCGAGTTCTTCGCATCCTCCGGGTTGATTAACCAACCATTGACAAAAAAGGCCTACCTATTTTAAACTGTCGCTTACTGTAACTTTATTCAGCAGCATTAATTAGATTAAAAAGGACGAATGGAAGAACCCACGCTAGTCATTATCAAGCCGGACGGCCTTGTCAAGTCATTGACCGGGAATATTCTTACAAAATTATCCGACGCGAAACTTGTCATCATTGCGGCCAAAATGAAAACGGTTACGAGAGGTTTGGCGGAAGAACACTACTGCCACATGAAAGACAAGCCGTTCTTTGAGGACATCGTGAAGTACCTTATGGGCGAATACCACACGAAACGAACGATGGCGCTCGTGTACCACGGCGAGGACGCGATCCAGCGCCTGCGGCAGATCTGCGGCGCGACGAATCCCGAGGAGGCGGCTCCCGGAACGATCCGCGGTTCATACGGGAGGATCACCACGAAAGGCGTATACGAGAACGTCATCCACGCCTCTTCGAACACGAAAGACGTGGAACGGGAGATCAAGCTGTGGTTCGAGCCCGATGAGATCGTGATCGACAATTTATATCCCACCAAAGAAGTTTCCAAGACGATCAAGACAAAAGTGTGGGCTTGAGTATTTCCATTCGTCGCCCATGATCAGAAGCATGACGGGGTTCGGACAGGCGGAGTTCAAATCATCCCAGGGCAATTTCCGGGTCGAGATCAAGTCGACAAATCATAAGTTTCTGGAAGTTTCTACGCGGCTTCCCGGGCATTTGGCGGAGTTTGAGGAAACGATACGAAAGCAGGCGTCGCAGGGGATACGGCGCGGAAAGATTTTGCTTTTTGTTTCATGTCCGGATCCATCTGCTTTTTCTAGACGCCTGGTGTTGAACGAGGGTTTGGCGAAAGAAGTTTTTCAGAAAGCTTCTTTGGTCCAGAAAATGTTGAAGCTCGAGAGCGTGTCGGACGATGCGCTTTTGCGGGAGGTGATGCGCTACCCGGATGTGCTGACGAAAGACACGGCTCAGGACCGGCCGGCCGCGTATTCCCAGCGGCTGTCGCAGACGCTAAGCACTGCGCTCAAGGATTTTGACCGTTCTCGCACACGGGAGGGTTCGGCGCTTTTACGGGATCTCAGAGGACGTGTCGCCGAAATACAAAAAGCGCTCCGCGCGGTAGAAAAAAGAATCCCGAAATCCGCGCAGGAGTTCAAAAAAAATTTGGCACACCGCATGAAAGATTTTTTGCGCGGTAAGGAACTTGATAAAGAGCGGCTCACGTTGGAGGTTGCTCAGTACCTGAAAAGTTCGGATATTTCGGAAGAGGTGACGCGGCTTAAGAGCCATCTCGATGGTATGGAAAAAGCGTTGAAAGAACAGGGAGAGCTAGGGAGAAAGATAGATTTTATTGCGCAGGAAATGACACGCGAAACCAACACCATTGGTGCAAAGTCCAGTGATTCAGACATCACGGACGCAGTGATCAAGATTAAATCGGCGATCGAGAAAATAAGAGAGCAGGCCCAAAATGTTGAGTAAACACACAATGTTTACAAAATCCGCCGCGTATTTTGGCGGATTAAAGAAGCGTGGGAGACTGTTTGTTATTTCCGCCTCTTCAGGTACCGGGAAGACGACGCTTGCAAAAAAATTAATGAAAGAAGACAGGTCCCTGGTCCAATCGGTTTCGGTCACGACCCGTCCGCCGCGTCCCAAAGAAACGCAGGGGAAAGACTATTTTTTTGTGTCGGAAAAAAAATTCCAGGCGATGCGCCGTAATAATGGATTTTTGGAATGGGCCAATGTTTTCGGCCGTTTCTACGGCACGCCGAAAAAACAGGTCGAAGATTATCTGAGGATCGGACGGGATGTTCTCCTGTTGATCGACGTCCAGGGTGCAAAGCAGGTAAAAAAAACAAAACCCGACGCAGTGTTCATCTTTTTAACGCCGCCCTCGAAAGAGGAATTGAAACGCCGTTTGATACGGCGGGGGACCGAGTCGCCAAAAGAAATCGACAGGCGTTACCGTGTGGCAACGAGCGAGCTGAAAGAATTGAATGAGCTGAGACTTTGTGATTACAGGATCGTGAATCGCGAATTATCCGTGGCGTACCAAGTTTTAAAAGCCATCATTCTGGCGGAGCGCACAGCAACAGGAAAAAAATGAAAAAATTAACGGGGAAAAATATTTTGTTGGGTGTTTCCGGGTCTATCGCCGCATACAAGGCATGTGATCTCATCACGGAGTTGCGCGAAAAAGGGCATTCGGTTTCTGTGGTGATGACAAAGGATGCGCACCACTTTGTGACGAAACTTTCTTTGCAGAGTTTCGCGGGAACAGAGGTTATTGATGATTTTTTTTCGATCGAAGGCCGCGTGAAACCAATCCACATTGAATTGGCAAAAAAAGCGGACGTTCTGGTTGTGGCCCCGGCCTCTGCGGACATTATCGCGAAGCTCGCGCATGGTTTGGCGGATGATGTCCTGTGCTGCACGGCGCTTGCGTCGGAGGTGCCGCTGGTTGTGGCGCCCGCGATGAATGAAAAAATGTATTATAAAAAAATCACGCAGGAAAACATTGAAAAATTGAAAAAACACGGAGCGGTGGTCGTTCCTCCGGTGCAGGGGCATCTTGTCTGTATGGATCAGGGCATGGGGCATTTGGCGCCGAACGAGGCGATCGTGAAAGCCATTGAATCCGCATTACGGATTTCGTAGGGACGACCCATGGGGCGCTCGCACAAAAAACGGCACAAAAATCGATTACGTTTCCTAATCGCCTATGGGCCTACGCAGGAACCCATAGACCCCGTGAGATTTATTTCGAACCGCTCAACGGGTGTTATGGGAAAAAGCCTTGTCACGGCGGCGAAGAGCCGTGGCCATCACGTGGAGTCGGTGGAATGTCCGAAGCGTGTTCAGACGGCGCGGGAGCTGGACCGGCTGATGTGGGATCTTTTGCCGGCTGCGGACGTGCTCGTGATGGCGGCTGCGGTGGCGGATGTAAGACCTGCGAGGGTTTCAGGAACCAAGATCAAAAAAAATAGGCTTCACGGGGTACGGTTCGTAAAAAACCCGGATATCCTAGCCCATTTAGCCAAGAGGAAAAAAAGAAATCAGGTTTTTATCGGTTTTGGGCTGGAATCAGAAAACCTCGCGAGGAATGGTGCTGAAAAAATGCGCCGGAAAAGTTTGGAACTCATTGCATTGCAAAAGGTCACAAAAAAGAACAACCCGTTTGGGAAAAAGGCCATTGATGTGTGTTTGATGGATCGGGCCGGGAAAACGGCTGTCTATCGGTCCGTGGCAAAGGACAAACTTGCCGGCGTTTTGGTAGGCCGAGCCGAAGAGATCTTTGCCTCGAAAAACAGTGGTTCGACGCGGCCCGTTACACGGGCCTTGCTCACCGCTAGGACGGGGCATGGATAATGTGGTATGTTTACATTCTCGAATGTTCCAAATTAGATTTTATGACGCGTTTCCTCCTGGGGCTTATGAATAATCCTGAGCAAGCGAGCCCGAATGGCGGGCGCGTCGAATGGATTGGCGCGATGGCCGAGCAGTTAGGCAGCGGTCTGCAAAACCGCGTACACCGGTGCGACTCCGGTTCGCGCCT
>CAYZGM010000036.1:0-19442 GCA_964478015.1 uncultured Planctomycetia bacterium | reverse complement strand
CTCGCTCCAAAATCATCTCGGCCAGTGTGCCCATTAGTTAGTGAAAGGTCAGTAACGCATCGATGCCGTGCGGTGCTCGGCGTCTTGGCTAAGATCGCTTTTATTATTCATATTGCGGAAAACTTTTTCATCTCCGACCCAGCTTATTAGTTTTTTCGCGGGTACCCGGTCCCATAACTGCTTCATGGATAAATGGTCCTGTTCCATCTGCCTGCGAACCACCCCCAAAAGAGAGGGCTCATATAAGCCTGGAAAGGGCTGCATTCCTGATTCTGTGGAATAGGCTGTAATTTCAAAACCGGCTTCATGCGTCGTCAAAATAGCTGAAATCACCTCCGAAGTAAGCGCCGGCATGTCACAAGCCAGCACAAGAAAGGAAGTGTCCTTAAAAATAGACATTGCTGTGTAAATGCCGCCCAGTGGACCTTTCTCAGGCAATCTGTCATAGAGAACCGTGCATTCTGTGCGGGGATAATCGGCGCCCTCACGCGTCACGACGATGGGCTTGAGTTCCAGAGATGCCAAGAGTGAGACGGCCCTCTCAAGAAAGCTTATGCCCTCATAAATGGCCAGCGCCTTATCTTCCCCAAAGCGGAGGCTCTTTCCTCCCGCCAAGACCAGACCCCGGATCATCCGTTCACCTCAACGGAATGCCGGCACAGCACCCATTCGCTCGTTAGGTCCTGATAAAACTCTTTTTTCCAAATGGGAACGGTATGTTTAATCTCATCCACAATCGCTTCACAAGCGGCAAATGCTTCGGCCCGGTGAGCGGATGTGACCGCGGCGGCGACGGCAATGTCCCCCACCTCCAACGATCCGACACGATGCAAAATATGCACATCCGTAAGCTGCCAGCGGTTCATGGCGTTCTCACGGATCAAACGGATCTCTTTATCCGCCATCGGCTCATAGCACTCGTAGTGCAGCGACCGAACGGCCCGACCCTCATGGTGGTCTCTTACAACACCAAAAAATGTGGCCACCGCACCAGAATCAGGGCTGGGTTTGAAACTTAAAAACGTTTCAGGAATAATCCGGCCTCGTGTGATAAAACTCACATGGCACCCCCCGAGACGGGTGTCATCAAGGCAAGTGTATCCGCCTCATGCAGGATCCTGTCCTGAGAAACAAAATTTTCATTCACAGCATAAATAAACGGTAAATCTTTGCAGCGCAAGAAACGAGGCTCTTCCATTAGGTGCTCCACAAGTTCTTTGACAGGCGTTCCCTCCCGGATTTCTAAAAATAAGTGATCCGTTCCAGCCGCTTCCTTTAGCTGTGCGAAAAGCAAAACATCAACTTTCATGCGTTGAGATCCCCTCATTGGGAAGTAAATGCACCAAGGCGTTTTGACCTTGCGGAATGGATTCGTTGGAATGAACGACAAGAATTCCGTTGGCCTCTTGGAGCGAGGAAATCATGTGAGAAGACTGACCTCTCAGCACGGTCACCACAGGTCTGCCTTGGGACAGCTTAACCCTGGCTTTCAAAAAAAGAGACTTTTCGGGGTCAGCCGCGATAGAGGTTTCGGCTGGAAAAAAACTGGACCCTAAATACGGATCTTGAAAACCCATGGCACGTCTAATCGCAGGATAAACATATTCGTAAAAACAGGTGAACACCGCGGCAGGATTCCCAGGCAAACCAAAAACAAGCGTGCTGCCTTTTTTCCCAAAATAAATGGGCTTTCCCGGTTTTTGTCTAACTTTCCAAAAGATAGTCTCAACACCCAATTCTTTCAATATCGGTTTGACATGATCCGTTTCCCCGGCCGAAATACCGCCCATGAGAACCACAAGATCGCTTTCGCGCAGCGCATGACCGATCACCTGTTTTATCTTTTTTGGATCGTCGTCGAGACGTTTGGCAAACACCGGGCGAATTCCCATCCGCAACAAGGCCGCGCAAACCATGGGAGAATTAGAGTCGTAGATCTTGCCGTGCAACAAGTTCGCCCCGGGCGCGACCAGCTCCGATCCTGTGGCGATGACAGAAACACGCGGTTTGGCGTAGACTGGGACCTCGTTTTTTCCAAGGCTTGCGAGAATGCCGACGATGGCAGGGTTGACAGCTGCGCCACGCGAGATTACCTTTAGACCTTTCTTCAATTCTTCCCCTTTGGCACGGACATTTTTTCCTTTCATGAAAGGCTCGCAAATAATGAGCGTCTCCTGAATAATCTTAGCTTTTTCTTTCATTAGAACAGTGTCGGCTCCATGAGGAATCTGGGCCCCCGTCATGATCCGCCACGCCTGCTTCGGCATTGATCGAATCCTGGCATCCCCTGCCTTGATCGTCCCGCCAATCGTCAGACGCAGAGGACGATCCGGAGAGGCCTCTTGGGTATCGCCCGATGCAAACGTAAACCCATCCATCGCTGAATTATCAAAAAGCGGGAGCGCCAGCGGTGACTTGATCTCCTCTGAGATCACGCAACCCAGGGACGCAAGAAGCGGCACCGTTTCCATCTTTCCGGGAGGAATATTCTTCTCGATCAGCGCCTGCGCTCTTTTGAACGAGATCATCAGAAAGCCTTTAGAATAAGACCGGTTGAAATAAATAAAGTCAAAACAGCCAAAATTCTCTGGAGGCCGATTCGTGGAAACCGGTTGCAACCCAACCGAGACCCCATCCATCCGCCGCACAAGGCAGAAATCACCAAAGACCACCCATGCGGACCTATGACAAATCCATTTTGCATCTTGCCAATCAAGCCCGAGAGGGAATTCACAAAAATAAAAAAACTAGCCGCCGCCGACGCTTCGCTGAGTGTTCCCAGTCCCGTTAAGAACAAAAAAGGACTCAGAAAAATCCCGCCGCCGATCCCCACAAGCCCGGAGAAAAACCCCATGAGGGCTCCCGCGGGAATGCCTAAAAACCAAAGTTTTTTGGAATTAGGGGCGGGTTTGCTCGCGGTCATTTCCTTAAAAAGAAAAAGTCTCAGCCCGGCACAGGCCAGACAAACACCTAGAAGAAGAAAAAATATTTCTTTTCTTGTGGGAATGCACGCGCCGAGGAATGCCATTGGAATCGATAGCAGCATGAAAGGCAGCACCTTTCGAAAGCGAAAGTGTCCCGCTCTATAAAAATGGAAAAAACTGACAGTGGAAACAGCCAGATTGCAGATCAAAACCAGGGGAACACTCTCCGCGCGCGGAACACCGGCCAACGTCAAAAAAAATAGATAAGAAGACCCCCCGGCAAAACCAACCGTCGAATAAACCAGCGCGATAAGAAAAAAAATTAGGGTCATAGCGCGCTTTCGGCTACTTTTGCTTCGTGCCCGCCGCCGCGTATCATCTTGTACGCATGCAAGATTGCCGGAAAAACCGCATCCAGTGATTCCTCAACACCACCCGAGGAGCCCGGCAGGGTCACAATCAACGTTTTCCCCCTTTGCCCCGCCACCCCGCGCGACAGCATGGCGTAGGGAGTTCGTCTTTGCCCAAAACTTCTGGCGGCTTCCATGATCCCCGGGATGAGACGCTCAATCACTGTTTCAACGGCTTCCACCGTCACATCGCGCGGCCCCAAACCTGTCCCGCCGGCGGTTAAAATAAGATTCACGCCTTTTTCACAATGACTCAAAAGACAAGCTCGAATAATCTCTTGGTCGTCCGGGAGAATCGTGTAGTCGGCGGAAATTCCAAATGAAGAAAGTCTGTTCAAAATGATCCGCCCGGACTTGTCCTGCCGGGTCCCGCCCGATGTGCTGTCCGAGGTCACGATCACCGCCGCTTTAAAATTTGCGGGGATTTTTTCCTTGAAACTGCTTTTTCCTCCCTCTTTGGAAAGAAGCTTTGTGCTGAGGATTTCAATTTCGGTATCCACGGGTTTCAACATGTCGTAAATAGTCAATGCCGCGATACTTGCGGCGGTCAGTGCTTCCATTTCGACGCCGGTTTTGGCGACCGCTTCGACAGTCGCGTGAATGACAAGAAGTGATTCCTGCACCTCAAATTCGATTTCCACCCAATCAATCGCAATCGGATGACAGTAGGGCAAAAGCTCCGGCGTTTTCTTGGCCGCCATGACTCCCGCCGCCCGCGAGATCGGCAACACATCTTTTTTTGGCAGATCGTTTGCCAATAGACGTTTTAGCGTGTCAGGTTTTGCCTGAATGCGGCTTTGGGCGACAGCGCGGCGCAGCGTTTCTATTTTTCTTGTGACTGGTCTCATGGATTCTTTATCCTCCGACGGCTGTCATGACAAAATCGTTGTGCGGCACGGCCGCATTGTTCAAAAAATGTTCTTCAGGCCTGTCGAACACCGTCGATAGGATCCTCTCCTTGATCTCGCCCCGGCTCGCGCCTTGCCTCAGCAACGCCTTGATGTCCAGATCCTCTTTGCCATGGAGACAGGTCTTCATCATGCCGTTGGCTTTTAGACGCAAACGGTTACACATCGCGCAAAATGCATTGGAAAGGGGGCTGATGAATCCGACTCTCGATCTTGTGCCGTCGATATAAAAACATCTGGCCGGGGCATGGGGGCTCGAATCATCCGGGATCAAGCCGCATTTTTCCTCGATCAATTGTTTCGCCGATTCCGAACTTAAAAAACGGTTTTCTCTCACTGAATGAATTTCGCCCGCCGTCGGCATCCATTCGATGAAGCGGATCTGAAACGAGCGCTCCACCGCATATTGGACTAAATCCAAGATCTCCCCGTCGTTATAACCTTTCATGAGGACCGTGTTGATCTTGATGGGTCCGATCCCCGCTTTCGCGGCTGCCTCGATGCCGGCCAAAACATCCTGAAGCTTGTCCAGTCCCGTGATGCGTTTGAAATTTTCACGGTCCAGCGTGTCGAGACTTACGTTGAGACGGTCCAAACCCGCGTTCTTAAGCTCCCGGGAGAATGATTCTAAAAGCACGCCGTTGGTTGTCATCACCACTTCCTGAATACCCGGAAAACTTTTGATGCGGCGGACCAAATCCGGCACGCCCTTTTTTAAAAGCGGCTCACCGCCGGTCAAACGCACCTTGTTTATTCCCAACTCTGCAAAAATGGACACCACCTCGGCTGTCTCATCCGTGGACAAAATCTCATCCTCTTTAAAAGGATTCAGCAGACCCTGTGGCATACAATAGAGACAGCGCAAATTGCAGCGGTCGATAAGTGACACGCGCAAATAGGTTAATTTTCGTCCGAAACGGTCAATCATTCCCAAAAATCCATTTTATTTCTCCACCGGTTCAAGTATTCTCGGTCCGTTCGTGAAGGTCCAGCCTCTTTGAACGTTTTGCAAAATCACAAGCGCAAAAATACCGATAAAAGAAAAAACAAAAAATCCGCTCCCGTAGGAGCCTGTTAAATCTTCAAAATATCCTAGTAGAATCGGCAAAAAAAATCCGCCCAGGCCGCCAAACGCCCCCACAAGCCCCGTCACCACGCCAATTTCTTTTTGAAATCTTAAAGGAACCAATTGAAATACCACGCCATTTCCCATTCCCAGACCCGCGACTCCAAAAAAAAATAAAAATTTTACAACATTTAAGGGCGGAATAAATCCAACTGCCGCCATGAGAAAACTAATCACTCCAAATAAGATGGCGAGCACCTGCACCCCTCCAAAGCGATCCGCCAGATAACCTCCGACGGGTCTCAGCAAGCTTCCCGCTATGGCGCAGGTGGCCGTCAACGTGCCCGCCAATACCTTGGGCAGACCGTATTGGTCATGAAAGAAAATCCCCAGAAAACTCGAGAGCCCCACAAACCCTCCAAAGGTAATTCCATAAAAAAAACAAAACCAAAGCGCGTCAGGATCTTTCATCACCGATAAATACTCCGAAATCTTTTTTGGCTTTACCTGCGCGGGACTTTCTTTGGCAAAAAAACAATACGCAAGGAACACGACCGCCATGGGAATGAGCATCCATCCAAACACATTGTGCCAGCCCCATCGCTCGGCTAGTGGAGGTCCAAAAAAATTGGCCATCGCCGCCCCACAGGTCCCGGCTCCCACAAGCCCAAGCGCTACTCCCTGATATTCTGCGCGGTACCAACGACTCACCAGCGGCAAGGCAACGGCAAAACTGCCACCCGATACTCCCAGCAGAAAGCCAAAAACCAACAAAGCAATAAAATTATGAACCAAAAGCCATATCCCGATCACAGGAATAAAGGCAATCACAAGCACGAGAAGCCCGGTTTTTTTAGCTCCGATCCGATCCACCAAAAGCCCGATCGGAATGCGCACCAGCGATCCCCCTAAAAGCGGAATTGCCACCATGAGTCCTTTTTCTTTGGCGCCCAGCGCGAAATCTTTGGCAATATAAGCCCCCAACACCCCGATCAACACCCAAACCATCAGCGTTACCGCAAAATAGAAAAATGCAATCAGGAGTGTTGGCCAATGCCCGTCTTCAAAAAAATCAATTGTTTTCATGAGGGCCTCCTTAATATTGGAACTTGAGAGCGTTCCACACGTACCGCCGCCTGTTTGTAGTTGGGTTCTCGGGAGATCGGATCGCAATCACTCACCGTCAGGTTGTTGGCATTGGCCTCGGAAAAATGGAACGGGATGAATATTTGGCCAGGCGCGACTGTTTCCGTCACGCGAAGCACGACCCGCTCGACCGCGCCCCGGCGAGATTCGACACGCACGTAGTCGCCGTGCTGAAATTTCAAATACTCTGCATCACGAGGGTTCATCTCCACCCAGGCCTCGGGCGACAACTTATGCAACAGCGGGATTTGGCCGGTTTTGGTGCGCGTGTGCCAGTGTTCCACGGTTCGGCCCGTGTTAAGCCAAAAGGGATAATTCTCATCGGGAGTCTCCGACGGCGCTTTCCAGTCAATGGGCCACAGCACCGCTCGCCCGTCTTCCGTCTGAAATTTTCCATCGGAATAAAGCCGTACGGATTCTTTGGGCGAACGCTTCGTCCAAGCTTCGAACGGCCACTGGATTCCGCCGTGCTCTTCCAAGAGTTCGTACGTGATCCCCGAGTAATCGCAAAGCCGGCCTTGCGTGACTTTTTTCCATTCCTCAAACGCGTCTTTCGGGCCTTTCCAATTCGGATAAAGACGATCCGACACGCCCAATTCCTTGGCCACCATGAGAAAAATATCAAAATCGGATTTGGCCTCGCCCGGCGGTTCGACGGCCTTGTTGACCTTGCTCACCAAGCGCTCAGAATTGGTGTACGTGCCCTCTTTTTCTCCCCAGACCCCCGCCGGAAGAACCAGATCCGCAACCCGGCTGGTCGGAATTGGATGATACCCGTCTTGAACGACCAGAAATTCAAGACGTCCCAGGCAGTCCAGAAGAAAAGCTTGATTCGGGAAAGACACCAGCGGGTTGGTGGCAATGATCCAGAGCGCTTTTATTTTTCCGGCCAACACCCCCTCGATAATGTCTGGGTAGGCCATGCCCCGCGAGGTTGGGATGATCTTTTCCTCAATACCCCAGAGGACGGCCAATTCTTTTCGATGTTGAGGATTTTCAAATTTCCGGTAGCCCGGCAGCGCGGAGGTGAAACCGGATTCGCGCGTCCCCATCGCATTGCATTGTCCGGTGATGGAAAAGGGCGATGCGCCGACACGCCCGACATTGCCGGTGATTAGAGCGAGGTTACAGATCGCATTCACCGTCTCCGTTCCCTGCACGCTGTGATTGACGCCCATCGTCCAGCCGATGAATGGCGCCCGGGCGCTTCCATAAAGAAGCGCAACCTGCCGGATCATCTCGGCCGAAAGGCCGGTGATACGGCTCGTGTACTCGGGTGTCCAAAGCTCCAATTGTTCGCGCAATTTTTCAAAACCATTCGTATGTTTTTGAATGTAGTCGCGATTGATTTTTTCTTCCTTGATCAGGACGTGCATCATCCCGTTCAAGAGCGCAATATCCGTTCTGGGCTTTACCGGAAGATGTATGTCCGCCATCATCGCGGTTTTTGTCACGCGGGGATCGACCACGATGAGGACTCGTCGTTTATTTTTCTCGAGACGGTAACACAGGATTGGATGATTATCCGCAATGTTCGCGCCGATGAGGAAAACCAGATCCGCCTTTTCCAAGTCCTCATAGGAGCCCGGAGGCCCGTCGCTGCCGAAAGACCGTTTATACCCGGAAGCTGCGCTGGCCATGCAGAGCGTTGTATTTCCGTCATAATTCCTGGTCTGGAAACCCAGCTGCGCCAATTTGCCCAGGGTATAGAATTCTTCCGTCACAAGCTGGCCCGTACTGATAATGCCCAAGGATTCCGGACCGTATTTTTCCTGAATGCTGCGGAATCGTCCCACCATCTCGCGAACGGCCCAGTCCCAGCTAATGCGGCGAAACCGGCCGTTTGTTTTGAGAAGCGGATACTTGGCACGATTAGTCGTGTGAATTGCATCGTGCTCCGAAAGCCCTTTGGGACAGAGCCGTCCCTCATTCACGGGGTGATTCACGTTCCCGCGCACGCTCACCGCCTTTCCATTTTTCACGCCGATAAACATTCCGCATCCCACAGAGCAATAACCGCAGGTTGTCGGAACCCAGCGGTCCGGGATCTTGGCCTTGGACATGTAACCGAACTGCTCATCCACATCGTAGGCATATTTTTCCGTTTGGAGATCAATCCCCAAGCGTCGGCGCACCGATTGAAGAAGAGTTTTCTGCTTCAATATTTTCCTCCCCTTTCCGTGAAAAAAGACCCGGGCATGTTTTTGGGCACCACCGTGACAAAAAAGAGATAACGACCCAGAAATTCACTAAAAAGTGCGATCAAAAAAGAAATCCCTGAAAAAACAACCGTTCCCATGCCTGAAACAGCGTCGCGGTCCAGAAACGAGCTCAAGTAGAAGAATGGAAGTATGAAACTATTCAGCGCCAATAGCCCAACGCGCAAAAGAAAGTGGACACGGAACCGCCGGGTTAAAAGCAATGCGGAATCGTACAGTTCTGGATTTTTTCCCTCATTGACTTGAAAAAGCCTCGCAAAAAGAACGAGAAGTTGCGCGAAACCGGCGCAAGAGGAGACAGCGAGCCATCCGAGCACGGGTCCAAGTCCGCCTCTTGTCAGATCCCGTTCAAAAAACACTAAGTGCGCTCCATAAAGCACGAGACTAAAAAGCGGCCCAAGAATAAACCCGGTCAGAAAGAAACGCAACGGCGTGCGGATCGTATTCCAAGAGGGTCTGGCGGGAACCAGATAAATTTTGGCGCTGGCAAAAATTCCGGCCATTCCGGAAAAAGCGGCGATGCCCCCGATCGCGGCGTGAATTACCCCAGGTGCTTCCCAATGAAGAAAATAGCCGGCCAAAAGAATCGCGGCATAACTGGCGCCCGAGAACGAAAAGAGAGCGAAAAATAGAATTTCGCGAGAAAGCCATGAGCGCTTCCACATCCGGAGCGCCTTATAAGCATAGAGCGGCCTCCCTAAATGGAAAACAGAGGCGGACAGAGCCAGCCCTGTCACCGCCAAAATTCCCGAGGCACCGAACACCAAAAATTCTTCCAAAGGTTTTAAAAATCCAACCGCATGCGCTAAAAGACTCCCCAGCCAAAGCGTCATAAATCCACCGGCAGCCAGCTGCGTCAGAACCGTCATGACAATCAGGGACTTGTGCGCCTCTTCCGGCTCCACGCGATGGCGGTTTAAGCGCAGCATTTCTTCGGGCATCGCCTCCGGAAGCGTCAACCGGGTCGTGGAGATCGTAATGCCGGAATCTGGCATGTGTGGAGCATCCGCCTCCGAGTGGTTCTCGCGCCATTCGGCAACATTCACTTTTTCGATGCGGATCGCTTTTTCTGGGCAGGCCGAAACACAGGCTGGTGCCATGCCATCCGCAAGCCGGCTGTGGCACATGTCGCATTTTGTCACGATGCCCCGCTCTTCATTGAATTGGGGCACCCCATAAGGACAGTTCCAAGTGCAATAGCGGCATCCGATGCATTCTTCAGCTTTCTGCTGAACAACTCCTGTTTTTGTGTCTTTCACGTAGGCGTCCGTCGGACAGCCTGTGAGACACGCCGGATCGAGACAGTGATTACAGGCCATGGACATGTGAAATCGTTTGGCGTTGGGGTAAACACCGCCCTCGATCTCGCCGACACGCCGCCAATTGACCGGCGCGGGATTATTGTTTTGTTCATTGCAGGCCACCACGCAGCACTGGCAGCCCACGCAAATCGACATGTCAAAGTGAAAACGGTACTGTTCCCCGTCTCTCAGAGGTTCCGAGGGAATGAGGGATACCTCCGGATCGGCGACGCCGACAACCTGAACAGCTCTTTTCCCGCTGCCCGGAGAGTAATAGCCCTCCTCGCTGACCCTATTTTTTAAGGGCAAGTTATAAGAATCCATCAAATCAAATATTAAAGATTCATCGGCCATTGTTAGTCGCTCTCCCTGACGGATGGAATGGACGTGGAGGCAACCGGCGGAGTGCAAAGTTTTCCGGAGTTAAAATCGACATAGACTTTTTCGCCGATGACCTTGACGGGGTAGACTTTGACCTGTCCCTCGCCGCCGCTTTGCGCGCAGCCGTTCTCGAGACCGATCTTCCAGTTATGCAAAGGACAATAAACGGATTTGCCGGCTACAATTCCATCGGACAGCGGTCCCGCTTTGTGAGGGCACCGGTTATCGATGGCTCGATACTCCCCGCCTAAATTGAACAGCGCCACCTCATGCGAACCGCAGAGAACGCGCTTTCCCTCATTCAGGGGAACCAGATGCGTGTCCGTCACCGCGATCCATTTTTCTTTCAAGGTTTCGTTTTTCATACGGCCCCGATCAATGCTTCCGCATCTTTTGGCAATACAAATTCCTGAAATTGCATGGGATGAACCTGTTTCTTGGATTCCGCCGTCCATGGATCCACCGTTTTTGCCTTTGCTCTCGCTAAACGTTCTAGCAACGCCTTTTTATTTTCGTCGGAAGCAAGAATGGTTTCGCGGCGAATTTTTTCAAGCCCGACACGCGGAATAAAGTCATAGGTGCGCTCAAGATATTCCCCGTTCTCACGGTAATATTGGAAGAAAAGGAGCGCCGCCTCCAATGCTTCCCGGGTTGTTTTCACCGTGCAAAAAATATCGGCCACCCTCACAATTTTTCCTGCCCCGCCGCCGATCACGACCTGCCAGCCGCCCTCGATGCCGATCAACCCGATGTCTTTCACCGTGGCTTCGGCACAGTTTCGCGGACAGCCGACGACGCCCATTTTGACCTTTGCGGGCGTGTAAAGTCCCTCGAGGAGCGTTTCAAGCTCAATCCCCGTCGCAATCGAGTTTTGGGTGCCGTACCGGCAAAAATCGGTGCCCACGCAGGATTTCACCATTCGCACGGCTTTGGCGTAAGCATGGCCGGACGTCATTCCCAGATCCGCCCACATCTTCGGCAAGTCTTCTTTTTTGACGCCCAAAAGGTCGATTCGCTGGCTTCCGGTGACCTTTACCATTTTCACATTGTACTTTTCCGCGGCATCGGCAATTTTTCTCAGTTCCCCGGGAGTGGTGACACCGCCTTTCATCCGCGGCACAACTGAAAATGTGCCGTCTTTCTGGATGTTCGCGTGCACGCGGTCATTGATAAAACGTGCGGACCTGTCTTCCTTGTGTTCCCCCAGTAAAACCTCATCCACGATAAAACTCAGGGCCGGCTTGCAGTAAGAGCAGCCGGTACCGTTCCCGTAAATATCTAAAATATCCTGCACGGTTTTAAGCTCTTGTGTCTGAATCATCGTCCGCAGCTGCGTTTTTGGAAAAGGCACGCAGGCGCATAACACTTCCTTTTTTTCTTCCTCAAACTCACCGCCTGTGACGGCTTTTAAAATATCCTGGACCAGGCAGGCACAAGTGCCGCAGCCGGAAGAGGCCTTCGTGCACGCTTTGACCGCGGAGACCGTGCGAAGGCTGTTCTCGCGGATCGCCGATACGATTTGACCCTTGGAAACACCGATGCAACCGCAGATAGTATCCGTATCCGGGCGCGACATGATATCCGTCGGAGACCCGGGAACGGCAGGCGGCATCTCAAAAAGAAGGCGTTCGCGTTTGCCATTGACCGGCTCATTTTTCCGGATCATCTCAAGAAAGCGATTCGCATCCGCAGCGTCACCGATCAAGATCGTGCCAACCACACGCTCGCGGTGCACCACCACTTTTTTATAGACCCCAAAGGCGTGATCCTGATAGGCAATGACTTCCTTGTCCGGCTCATCCGCCTTAAAATCCCCGGCTGAAAAAAGCTCAATCCCCATCACCTTAAGTTTTGTCGCCAGGGTCGAGCCCTGATACAGAGGCCCCTTATTTCCGGTGATCGTCGCTGCCAACACTTTTCCCTGCTCGTAGAGGGGCGCCACGAGACCGTAAACTTTTTCGCGGTGTTCAACGCATTCCCCGATCGCAAAGATCGAGGGATCGCTGGTTTCCATAAAATCATTTGCCACAATGCCGCGGTTCACTTTCAACCCGGCCTTTTTGCCCAATTCCACATTGGGACGGATGCCGCAGGCGATCACCACCATGTCGGCCTCCGCAATAGAACCGTCCTTGAAGAGCACCCCATCCACGGACTCCTCACCCATGATCCGTTCGGTGTTTTTGTTCAAAAGAACTTCGATACCCAGTTTTTCTATCTCACGTTTTAAAAATTGCCCGCCCACCACATCCAGCTGAACATCCATCAGCCGGTCCATCAGATGCACCACCGTCACTTTCTGCCCCTGATTCAAAAGACCGCGCGCGGCTTCCAGTCCTAAAAGACCGCCGCCGATCACGACCGCTTTCCTTGCGGTTTTGCAGTGCTCCAGAATACTCTGCGTATCCGCCATGTTCCTGAAAACATAGACACCATTTTTACGCGTCCCATCGATCGGCGGAATGAAAGGATTGCTGCCCGTTGCCAAAAGCAGGAGGTCATAATCGAAGGAATGCCCTTTGTCCGAAGTCACCCGCTTATTCGAAGAATCCACGTCGATGATTTTTTCACCTAAATGCAGCGTGATGTTATTCTTTCGGTACCATTCCTCGGTGTTGATATAAATATCTTCCACGCTTTTTTCGCCCGCGAGCACACTGGACAATAGGATTCGGTTATAGTTGAAATGGTTCTCATCGCTGAAGACCGTGATCTTAAAATCCGGACTAATTTTTAATATTTCGTCCACGCACGCCATGCCTGCCATGCCGTTTCCGACCACGACCAGATGTTGTGTTTTCATTCCTTTTTAAACTCCATAAAATAAAATCCTTACTTTGGCGGACAAGTCCAAAAAAGTAAGGACTTCGCTATCCTGGCTGTTGAACGGAAGTATAGACGAGGATTGTTACGGCTTAATTAAGCCGGTATTAAGAGAATAGTTCAAAAATTACAATTAAAATTTATCCAGGAACCCGGTCATCAAATTCTGTATGTGATTTAGGCGTTCTGTTTCCGGGAGGATTTGATCGGCCCGTTGGACAAATTTTTCATTCGTTAGGTCCCCAGGACAATTTTGGATCAAACGCAGGATACTCTCCTCCGAGGACTCCAGATGGAACTGAAGTCCGACGACATGACGATAGTACTCAAAAGCCTGATTGAGGCAAGCCTTGCTCTCCGCCGTACGGGTACAGTTCGGGGGCAAGTCAAAGGTTTCTCCGTGCCAGTGAAAGGCGGTAAATGTTTTAGGAAAATGACTGAATGTGTGCGATTTTTCAGCTCCTTTTGACAAAGAAACCTCGTGCCATCCGATCTCTTTGTAGCAGTTCTTATAGACACGTGCACCCAGAACATTGGCGATCAGCTGGGCCCCAAGACAGATCCCGAGGACGATTTTTTCTTTCGCGATGGCTTCCTTGATGAGCTTCTTCTCTTGGATAAGCCAAGGATACGCCGCTTCATCATTCGCACTCATCGGACCTCCCAGGATCAAAAGCCAATCAAAATCGTCCAAGGACGGCAGCGTCTCATTTTGATAAAGAAGCGTTTTCGTCACCGTGTGATTTTTTTTCTTGGCCCACATCCCAATATTTGCTTCATCTTCAAACCAGACATGTTGCAACACATGAATGCGTTTTTCTAAATTGGAGGGGCTTTTAGACATAACACTTCCCTGCCGATAATTTATAAATAAATCCGAGATTGATTCTCTCGGAGCCACTTTTTGGCGGCGCAGTGCTCAGGACATTCTTTCTCGACCAAGGTCCAAAAGCGCCTGGAGTGGTTGGGCTCTTTGAGATGCGCCAGCTCATGGATAATGACATAATTCACGATCTCCGGTGGCGCCATCACAAGACGCCAGTTGAAACGCAGCCTGCCCTTGGGATTGCAGGAGCCCCAGCGGTTTTTTGCGCCTGACAGGTGAATGCTTTGGTAGCGCACGTCCATTTTTGGAGCGTATTTCTGGCAGCTTTTTGTAAAATTGAAAAAAGCCTCTTCCAGGTACCACTTCTCGAATAACTTTCGTGCGTTAGGCACGCAGCGTGCCGGGAGAATGAATCGATCTTCAAAGAGTAATTGGCCGAACATGTCTTCGGCGATGTGCAGCGCGAACTCTTTTCCTAAATAGAGGAACTTCTCTCCCTCGATAAATTTTTTTGGAGAGTATCGTTCCCTCCGCTGATACATGCGGTCATAGGCCTTGTTAATCCACTCGCGCTTTTGACTGACAAATTTTTGCACGATGGAATCTCGGATCGAGTAAGGCGCCCGTACGACAAGGGTCCCATCCGGGCGGATCTCCAAGGCAAGACTTCTTCGCTTAGACCTTATCAGTTTGGGAGGCAGGATCTCTTTTAACGGCAAATCCATCGAGACCTATTTTCTCTTCTTAAAAAACCGCTTTCTTGTTGTCAGCCTGGCCTTTCGTGTCTTGCCGGCAATGCCGGGTTTCTTTTTTTTGACGGCAGGCTTCTTCTTTTCCACTGCTCCCGCAGGTGTTGTCTCCGGGATCGCGGATTCGACGTCGGTCTGTGGGATCACTTCCCGATAAGATTCGTCCTCCCCTTTGTAAATGATCTTTCTCTGACGCAGATTGACCTCATAGGAGACAACGCCAGGGGCAACCTGGCTAATCGTTTGCCCCTCCAGAATGTGGGCTCCGCCGGCTGAACCATAGAATGTGATCCTGTTGGCAGCCACATCCACCGCGTAGTGGTTGATGCCGGCCTCCACGAGGAGGTCAACAAATCTTGGGTAGTTGATCTTTTTACTCCCAAGCAGAGAGATCGCTTCATGGATCTTCTTAAAGACAGATTCGTCCAAGGGGTAGTGGAAAAGTTCGCGGCGCCTAATTTTTAGGTCGGGCTTGGCCTTAAGGAGGGCTTTCAAGATTTTTTCCTGGACATGCAGCGAAAGAGGCCTGCCCTTGCGGGCTTTTTGAACCATCTTGAAACTTAGCTGCTCGGTGGAAGCGTTCACCAGATCGGCATTGGTAAGCCCTATTTTTGCCATCAGCCTATCAATCGGTTGGACGATATTTTCATTTTCCATGGTAATCTGAGGATACCATAAGCGCGGCACTGAGTGCTGGGTTTTCCAGGAAGCTGCCATAGTAGAAAGCAACGCATTGCCCGCATCGGGCGCTTTCACAGATGCGGAATTCTTTCTCAAAAATCTCCGGCGAATGCACCAGCTTGTAGGCGCCCACAGCCACATTCATTTTGCGCGGAGTCGTGATCCTGGTTTTCGCGTCGGAGAGAAATTTATGGAATTCCGCGGGGTCCGGGGAATAATCCATCACCGTGACAAACTCCACGAGTTTGCTATTCAGCCACGACGGCCAATCCTGAAATGCCTCGTGGTAGGCGCGCACATAAGGCAGAGCTCCTGTGGTCGAGATCTGGATCTTTGGCCGGATCATTCGCGTCTTCCTGATAAGTTCTTTCAAAAGCTCCGTCACTTGCGCGCGCTTCCAATTCTTCCACGCCGGGTCGGTTTCGACAGCGGAATGACCGGTGGTTTTCAAATAGTTCTCCAGATTCACCCGCGTGTGACCATAAAACGGATGGGAATCCGGGTACCGCAGATAGTCGAACTGAATGCCATCGAGGTCCGGGTAGGCCCGCAGGACTTCGGACACAGTCGCAACAGTCTCCTTGCGCACGCGCGGGTCGCCTGGCTCGAGAAAATACTGGTTGTCTATTTTGTATTCCAGTAAATTTTCTTTTTTTGACGTGTTTCGAGTCAAAATGTCAGGTCCATATTTCTGCAGTATCGGCGCCTTTTCATTGCCTCCCAAGCTCATGAGATTCATCCAGGCATGCACACGGATCCCGGCCCCGTGCGCGTCATGAATAAAACGCGCGAAAGCATCATTCGGCCGGCGGCTGCAGGAGGGATGAAAATCGCCCGAGCGGTAGATCTGAACAAACAGAGTGCGGATGTGGGATTTTTTGGCGAAATCGATCAGTTGCCGGGCATGTTTTTGGTCCGAGAGCGCGTATGGTTCTTCGATCATGGAGACAAATAGACCGCGGTTCGGAATTTGCTTGGCTGCAGCCATCGACGGGCATAAAAGGCAGGTACACAAGACAACTGCTATAAAACAATTTTTCAAATTATTTTTTTTTCTTCACCTTTTTGGCGGGACGGCTTTTTTTTAATTTTTTGGAAGCAGCGTTTACCGGCGCTGCCTGTTGCGCGGCGGACAGTTTACTAATTGTTCTCGGAGGCATGACTACCGGCGTCAACACGGGATAAACCTTGCCTGCGGCAGGGGCTGGTCCCTGCTGTCTGCCGGCAGGTTGCGACTTTCGTCTGGCAAAACACTCCTTGCAGTAAACGGCACGATCCTCAGAGGGCTTGAAAGGAACCTCACATAACTTATGGCAGTCCGCGCAGACTGCCTCGTACAAAATCCTGTCGCGCCGGGGCATCTCTTTGATTTCGGGAACCGGTTTTCCCGCCGTTTGAGTGATCACCGTGTCCATTTTCTTTTCTAGAGTTACGAGCCGGTCCAGCAACTTCGCCATTAAACCGTCTAAATACGGATCGACCCTGGGAACAGCCGTCAACTTGGATTTTGATTTTTTTTTCATGATGGTCCTTAAAGATGAAACTTGCCTTGATCGTTGTAGCCTTTCCGGCTCAGCCCTTTCTGAAATTTCTTTTCCACTTCATCCACCGCGGTTTTTAACGTCGTCAGTATCTTCTCCGCCTGTTCGGCCGTGTATTCGTAACCACTGCTCGACAGATTTCCGATGATCTTGATCTTTTTAATGGTGTTTTCGACACGCGGTTCCGCGAGCCGTTTGAACTTATCCGCTTTGGACTCTCCGGTATCCATCTCTAATCCTCCTAAGTGGTTTTACGGCTATCCTGCAGGGCGTCTTCTTTCCAATTTCTTTTTTTTACGTGCGCCCAAGTGTCGTCAATGATTTCCTCGAAGCTCCACCCCATCTGATTGCACAGGTCCATTAGAAAAATGCAGCAATCCCCTACGGCATCTTTCATGGCATGCTCATGTTCGGCCTTTGTCCCGCGAATTCCCTGTTCCATCTTCAAATACGCATGCGCTAATTCTCCGACCTCTTCGGTCGCACCAAGAATCGGCTGATAGGGTTTTTTATTGTCGAAATTCCTCTTGGACCACTCGTTCTGCTCTTGTTGCACCCGGCTTAGATTCATGCGAGCTCCTTTATGTAAATAGAGCGGGAAAACTGTTAAAAATTAGCGGTACACGTTCTGGCGGGTGAGAGGCAACCCAGAAAGACCTTTGCTTGCGCGTTTGACCGCCACCGTCTGACATATATTTAAAGTGCCGTCCACAAATCCAAACGAGACCGCGGCCAGATATCCCACCCAGAGCCTGTATTTTTCCTTTCCAATAAGCCTGACGGCTTCTTCCCGATGAGACTCCAGACGCCGGGTCCAATGCTGAAGCGTCAGGGCGTAATGCTCTCTCAAAGATTCTACGTCACGCACTTCAAAACCGTTAAGCTCCATTTGTTCAACGGAATGCCCGATGTGATCCAGCGCGGAGCCCGGGAAAATATACTTTAGGATCAAACGCCGCTCCGCCCGGATCTTGTTGAATTTTTTCTTGTTGCCCTTGGCACGCCGCGTGATCGCGTGATTCAACAAGATCCCGCGATCGCGCAGAAGCGAATTCATTTTAGAAAAATAAGCGGTGATATTTTGCAATCCAATGTGTTCAAACATCCCGATGCTGGCGATCTTATCGTAAGTGCCTTTCACATTCAAGTAATCCCCGATCTCCACCGTGACCTCTTTTTCCAACCCCTCGTGTTTAATTTTTTCAAGGGTGTATTCATATTGCTCTTTGGAGAGAGTCACCCCATGGGCGCGTACGCCGTAGTTTTTTGCGGCATGACAAATGAGCCCGCCCCACCCGGAGCCGATATCCAAAAATGACTCTCCTGTTTTAAGCTGTAATTTCCGGCAAATGTGTTCCAGTTTATCTTTTTGCGCCTGCTCGAGGGAGTTCTCGGCGCTCTTAAAGTAGGCGCAGGAATATTGCATTTGGCTGTCCAAAAAAAGACGGTAAAATTCATTCCCCGCGTCGTAGTGGAATTGAATATAATCCCGGTTATTGCGGCGGGATTGCGTCGTTCCTGTTTCATCGCTTCGAAAATCGGTTTTCAATGTCAGCTTTTCGGCCGGGCCGAAAAGAAAAGGCAGCGCTTCCCGGAAAATAAGCATCTTATCAAGATTCTTTGCTCTTTTTTTCACCTCATCTCTCTGGATGGAATTGATGATGGCAAGCAGACTGCCGCCCTGAAGATCAATCTTGCCGACGGCGTAGTGGCGAAAAACGTTTTCAAGGGTGGGATTTCGGAGGATCGTGCTGACGGTCCTGGGCCCCTCGATCACAAGAAACAGATCCTTATCCGCCTTCCGTCCAAGCGGAACCACGGAACCGTCCCATAACCGGACAGAAAGCGGAATGTCGAGTATCTCTGACAGGTGTTTTAGAACCCGATGCGCCGCGTCTAACTGCCTGCGCTCCGAGGAGAATAAATTCATACCAAAGGTCCTTTGCCTTGTTCCGCGAGTCCAATGGACTCATTCGGGGTCTGACGGATGAATTGTACCACTTAGCGCGCGATTCCTTCCTGCGTGGAGCGTGATTTTTGGATCTTGCGGGCAACTTTAAATGCCCTCTGGGCCCAATGCAGGATTTTATCACGGTTGTCCATAACCTCGCCGGGAACTTCCCAATAGGATAGCGTCACCGTCTTCCCGCGGGACGGATAGGTGAAAGGTTGGCTTTTTCGTTGTTCGAATTCTTTCCGGTTGGTCCCATCCGCCTTGAAGTAAAGCTGGTCCTCCGCAATGATCGCAAACATCACATTTTCTTTGAAGACGCCGAAACCGCCGAACATCGCGCGTGCGCGGACGCCCTCCAGCCCGAAAAGGAGGTCTTGAACCACATAGTCAACAAAGGCGGATTGCTTCACTCGTGGCCCCTCTGACAATTTGCTATTTTTTTAATGGTGTCTTTTAAGATCGTCTTAAGAATTTGCTCAAGTTTCGACCCCCGGCTGTAATCCGCTGCTGCCA
>CAYZGM010000035.1:0-19469 GCA_964478015.1 uncultured Planctomycetia bacterium | reverse complement strand
AATTCATACGTTTTTCCAAGAATCGTTTGTTTGGTTTCCGCAAAATAACCCAACAGACCAAAAATTAAAAGTGAAAACACGACCAGAGCACCGATGGTCATGGAAACAGGCCGTTTAAGCGGATGACGCTGGCGGCCTCGGTCAATAAATGGCCAGATGATCAGAAAAAGAGGCGCCAGGGATACTACGAAAATTCCGGCGAGTTTAGGAAAATATTTCAAAACATGGTACATCGGTAAAAAATACCACTCCGGCTTGATGGCATAAGGGGTCTGCAAGGGGTCGGCCTTCTCTCCCAAATCAAACGGCGCCAAGACTGACAGGGTTACCAAAATCCCCAGCAACAAGAACAAAACAATCCCTTCTTTCAAAACGTGATCAGGAAAAAACGGAATCGTTTCTTTCGCATCCTTGGAGTCCTTTTCTGACCCCACCGGATCGAGAGTTGACATTCCTTGATAGCGGACGAGAAAAAGATGTATAAAAATAATGAATGCCAATGCCCAGGGTAGGAGAATAACGTGGCACACGAAAAAGCGAGAGATGGTTTCGCCTCCAACCATGCTTCCGCCGCGCAGCATCGTTTTAATGAACATCCCGACCCAGGGCACCGCACCCGCCACCTCGGTCCCAACCGTTGTTGCCCAATAGGCCAGCTGATTCCAAGGCAAGAGATATCCCGTAAACCCGAAGATGAGCGTGAATATAAAAAGAGTGACACCGGTAACCCATGTCAGTTCCCGTGGTTTTTTAAAGGACCCTGTGACAAATGTTCTCAGCATATGCAGGAAAACAACCACGATCATCAGATTCGCACCCCAGGCGTGGACCTGCCGGTACAGCCAGCCCTGATTGGCCGTCGTCATAATAAATTTCACGCTTCCAAACGCTTCGTCCACGGTCGGCCGGTAATAGAGGAGCAACAACATTCCCGTCAATACCTGGCTCACGAAAAGAAAGAGCGCCATGCTTCCAAAAGTGTGAAACCACCCGATGTGTTTAGGCAAAGGCTTCCGGAGCTGTTCACCCAGAAGCTTGCTAAGTTTTTCCACATCGAAACGATCGTAAAACCATTGTTTAACGATCTTTTTCATTGCGTCTCTCTTGAGTTTCATAACAACCTAGATCTCCACAAAAATATTTCCGCCCATTACTTTCACGGGATAAGACGGCAAAGGCCGCGGTGGCGGGCCGGACATCACCCGTCCGTCCATGTCGAAAAGACCGGCGTGGCAGGGGCAATGAATGGCTCTCTTTTTATCCTCCCAATCGACAAGACAACCCAGATGCGTGCAGACGGCCGAAAAAGCTTTTACTTGATCCTGAGTTCGGATCAAAATAAGCGCGCTGCCGCCTAAGATCACCTTTTTGGATCCCCAGACCGGAATGTCGTCAAGACGCGCCACTTGCTTCATCCCCGTCGCCGGTCCGCGACGCGTGGCGGGAAGAATGTACTGCAGCGCAGGAAACAGCATGGACGAAAATGCGGCTAGCAGCCCGCCCTTGATAACCCATCCGACAAAATCACGGCGGGATACCTTCTCCCCGGGGTTAAAATCAGTGTTCATGCCCGTTCTTCCTTTTTTGTTCAAGCTCTTTGTACTTGGCCCAAAAAGCCAACACCATGATAAAAATAAAGATCCAGATAGGGACCAAGGCCCATTTGCGTCTCCTGAGATTTTCCCGCTTCTGCTGAATGCTCTGCTTAATCGTCTGGGTCTCCGACACGACCTTGTCACGAATTTCAGAAATACGCTTGAGCGAGAGCGTGTGTTGCATAGGCGCAATCGAAATGACATCTGTTTTCACATTTTCCAAAGCGGCTGTTTCATCCTCGACGAATAAACCCTCGATGGAGGCTTGTTTCACAATGGCTTCGGCTGCCTTAAACTGCTCATCAGTTTTTCGCACAGCCTCGGCAATTTGGAGACCCTGCCGGAATGCCGGACTTCCTGAATCATGACACTTCACACAGGCCTCCTCGTACAATGCCGGCGTTGGCGGCTGGACGCCATGATTCCCATGACAAGAAACACACTCCGAGAACTTGCCTTGCTTCTGCGCTTCGGCGTGAACGCTTTCCAGGAAATATTTCTTTTCATTCACATGACATTTTCCGCAGGTTGTCGCGATCTCTTTCACGCCCGGCGGAACGGCCCCATGGCTTCCGTGACAACTTGCGCAGTGCGGCGCCGACAAATCCTTCTTTTCCAACAAGGCCTTGCCGTGGACGCTGCCTTGGTAGATCCGATAAACGTCCGGCGGGATCTTGTACGACGCCATCAATTTTTCCTTTGCGTGGCATTGACTGCAGGTTTTGGGAATGTTTGCCGGGTAAACGGTGCTCTGCGGATCTGAAATAGGCAGGATGTTATGATTGTCATGGCAATCACTGCAAACCGCCACATGCGTGTCGCCTTCGATCAAGAGTTTCTTGCCGTGGACGCTGGTTTTGTAACGCGCCAGCTGATCGGTGGGTAGTCCGTAGAAGTTCATCGCCTCCACATCCGAGTGGCAGCTGCTGCAGATCTGGGCGATCTGTTTTTTGTCCGGAACTCCGACATATCCGGTCCCGGCTGCTTTCGCGGCCGCCATGTCGTCTTTCGTAGGATCCCCGCCATGGCACTTGTCGCAGCTGATGCCATGTTTTGTATGAACACTCGCCTGCATGTCTTGCCACATGTCAGAGTGACACGCAATGCAAGAATTGCCATCCGCGGCGCAGGAATCTCTCATACAGGCAGGGCTAAGGAAAAATAAAAAAAACAAAAAACCGCTAGCAACAAGTCCGTTTAGCGTCAAGAGAAACGGTTTTCTCATGGGACCATTCTATATGGATTCGACGAATATTAACAGAAAAGCCCAAGACAACTCCTGGGCTTTTCCCTGCTCTATTTTAAGTAAATTATTTTGGATACAGGCTTAGATCCAGTCAACCTTGACTTCCAACATCACCATATGCGCGTTGTAATCCCCAGGGTTTGAGTCCGGATCACCCCGATAGGCGTAAAACGCATATTTTGGCTCTAATTGGACTGTCTTATTGATCTGCCATTCCAAACCGGCTGTCACGTCTGTCTTGATAAAATCCGAACTGTAGGGCATGCCAATCGCGCTGTAGTCGTTGAAATTAGCCGCCTTGGAGTACTGAGCCGTGCCGGTGAACGAAAGCTTGTCGTTGATCGACCAGACACCACTGAATAGTGCCGACAAAACATCCATGTTTGCCGACGGAATCATGAATACATTACCCGATTCTCGAGCCTGGGTGATGATTTTGGCATCCTGGTAGGAAACACTAAACATGGTGAGGAGGTCATCAAACGGCTGGGACACTAGATCCGCTGTGTAGATGCTGGAGATCTGCTTCGTCGTGACCCCAACACCGGAGTCGTTGAGCCCCCACGTCACGTATTTCCTATCTTGAAGCTGGTAACGTATCGCAGGCTGGAGCCAACGGTAAGGCTTCCACGTCAACTTGCTGGAGAGCTCATCCGTAGTGATGTATTGAGCATCGATAAATACGGACTTCGCCTGGTTGCCGCTATCGTTGCTGTAGGTCACGTGGTTATAACGAACGTCGTCATCGCGATGTCTGCCTTGAGCCGTTAAGGTCGCCTTGTCCCACGGCGTGGCGCGCGCCCCGAGCGTGTAGACGCTGCGAAACATATGCGTGATATCCTCGCGGCTAAATCTTTCGCTGGCGGAAGAACTGGTGCGTTCCTCATTCAAATTATTCCGGACCTGTTCGAAATCATAATCGTTGTAGATTGCAACGCCAGGAATTCCTGCAAAGCGAAGCGACAGACCCTGGCCCCAATCGACGGCTTTTTCCGAGTTATCATTCACGTCTATCTGGTCTACCCTGCCATCCGGGGCCACTAATCCGCTGGAACCGTTGGGGCTCTTGTCTTTCATGTAGGTGGAGGCGCTCTGGCGGCTAATTGTTTCGGCCTTTCCCCTGAGAATCACCGTGAAAGGCTCCCACAAGGCGCTCATCACACTGCCAACCCAGGTGTTGGTGGTAAAGAGATTATCCGAATACGAATCACGGACCTGCTCGGCAAAGGTGCTATGATTTGCCGGAATGTCGTTACTGTTTAATTCAAATATATTCTCAAGTTCGCGGCTATTGATCTGGGAAAATCGGAAACCGCTGGACGTGTACACTTTCTCGTTCTTGAACCATTTGTCCACATTGAGCTCGCTCGTGATCAAATCTGAACGCGGTTCCGTAAACTGATTGCGCGAGAAAATCTCATTGGCGGTGGAATTGACAGAGTAGTTCTGTTCTTTGCGCATGTTGCTGGAACGGACGAATTCCCAGCCCTGCCTGGCGTCCCAATGAAAGCCGGCTACATCGTCCTCCATTTTGATGTCGAATTTGTTCACCACTTCATCAATGTCCTGCCAGGATGGCCCGATCTTGCGGGAGGTGGTCGAGCCGGGGTTCCCGTAAAGAGAGGTCCAGGTCAGACGGGACTTGGCCCCTTTCTTAAACTCACGCTCATAGAAAAGCGTGATGTCCGGAAAATTCTTGGGCGTCACGCCCGCTTCGAGTTCTATCTTTCCTATGTCGAGCCTTAAATCCTTGTCGGTATCGGCCATTTGCATACCGGTGAAAGGTTTGTAAAAACCGCCTGTCGTGTCAAAGTACTTGCGGAATTCCGTGTACTCACCCTTAATAAACCATAGGTCTTCTTTCTTAATTTCCATCATAAATTCGTAGTCATTTTCGTCCACGATTGCGTGCGCCTCGGACTCAAGGGTGATGTCATCCTCCAGGGTGGCATGCACGGAAAAATCCGTCGCCCCTGCGACGTACCCCGTATTCATCCAGTGAAGTTCGCGGAATTTTCCGCTATCGCCGGCGACGGAGGTGTATCGACCGGGCAGCGTGCTTAACGACAGGTCATGGATCACGGTACCGGTACGGGTTTCGGCGGCGGCAAAAGCAAAACTCACGCCGGAAAAAGAGAAAGCGACAACCATCACAACCCAGGGAATATTGCGCCGGTAGCGTCTCATAAAAATCTCCTCGTTTTTAATAGCGCAAGTGTTCGTCAAAGTTGGAACCGTGGGGCGCCGTATGGCAGCCGCCGCTGCTGCACGTGCCTGAATTCAGACGGCCCGAATGTGAGCTCTTGCCAATCGTAGGAAAATTAATCTGCGTATGACAACGCAGGCACAAATTGGCGTCTTTGGCCACAAGCATCTTTTGGTTGATCGAGCCATGCACCTGGTGGCAGGTGGTGCAGCCCTCTTTCAAGGCTTCGTGGCCCCACACCCAGGGCCCGTTCTGGTCTTTGTGACATTTCGTGCAGGCTTCGTTGACGTCTTTCATGGTGGTCGAGGACCATGGCCGGATCTCTTCGCCGTGCGGCGAGTGACAGTCGTTGCAGCTCATTTTGCCCTCAAGCAAGGGATGATGGTAGGGCAAACGAAACTGAAGTTGTTTATCGCTGTGACAAGAAAAACAAGTCGAGGGATTTTTTTTCGGGTTAATGATGCTACCCTTACTGCCGCCCTCATCCAGATGGATGCTCGCCGGTCCGTGACACATCTCACAGTCTTTAACTTCCCCATTGGCAACGCTGATGCGGGCGTGGGTGGAAACCTTGTATTCCTTGGCTTGTTTTTCGTGACAGGCGGAACACTCATCCGAGCCAACATACTTGGCTCCTTTGAGCGCGAGTACCTTTTGAAGAGAGTCGTCGTGGTCGACCATGTCCTTGTCCACGGCATAGGCGGAACGGGTAAAGGACGACAGGATGAAAACAAATACAACTAAAAACAAAAAACCCACACGCCTAAAATGTGCTTGGGTCAAAGCGCCTCCTCTTTTCTTTACTCGTCTTTACTCGGCTCCAGAACCTGCCTGTCTGTAAGTCCCCGCATCCGGCTCCGCTTTGATCGCGATCACTTTCTTGCCGTATTCGTTCGGATCGTGCTGGCTGTCCTCTTTTTTAGGCTTTTCAAGGGTGTGGCAATGGATGCATTTTGGTCTGGTGTCCGGATAGGCTTCTTTATACGCCTTGATCTGCTTCACGTTGGCATACGCCGGCGACAAGAAACCTGCCGCGAAAAAAAGTCCTGTGACGATCCAAACCGTTTTCTTAAAAACACTCATTTTCAGTCGCCCCCGTTGGAAATATTGTTTATTGGAGCAATGCCTCTCCGCGACGGTAACCACACCAGCCATCGTTAGTTGTATCATGCGGTGCGTAAAATTGCCAGCCCCCATTGCGCCGGCTTATCCGAAGACAGCTTGAGTCTACCGCACAACAATTGATAAATAAATACTATTTATGTTATCATACCGATAAGTAATTCTTATATATGATCAATCTCTTTTTCCTTAAAACATTCGTCGATACGGTTAAAACGGGCTCGGTCAAGACTTCGGCCCACAAGAACTTCGTCACACAGCCTGCCGTAAGCCAGCATATCCGGCTTATCGAAAAACACCTGGACTGTCGTTTGTTTGAGCGCCATAACCGGAAGATCACGCTGACGCCGGCCGGTCAGGCATTCCTGCCCTACGCCGAGAACTTGCTGCGCCAGTACGAGGAGTCCCTCATGCGTCTTCGCGAGATCAATGGAAAATTCAGCGGCACGATCAGTCTGGCGACGATCTACAGCATCGGCTTGTATCATTTGCAGCCAATCGTCCACGGATTTCTCAAGAAATACCCAAAGATCAATATCCGTCTCGAATACCACACGTTTGACGTCATCTACGAGAAGATCGCCAACCAAACCATCGACTTCGGTTTTGTCGCCTACCCCAAATCCCGGCCGGGTATCCACGCCGAAGTGTTCGCGGAAGAACGCATGGTGCTGGCGCAATCACCAGGCCATCGGGTTTTCAAAAAGAGACGGATCCTGCTGTCCGAGCTGCACAAAGCTCGTTTCGTGGGTTTTTCCGAGCATACCCCCACGCGAAAAACAGTCAACGCTTTTCTGAATCAACACGGAATCCTCCCGGCTTTCGTCAATGAATACGACAATATCGAGACACTCAAGAGCGCGATGACACTCGGCATTGGCTGCTCAATTGTTCCGTTGGAAACGCTTAAACGTGAGCTTATCGATGGATCGCTTGAAATCGTACACGTCGACGGTCTTGATCTTAACCGCCCGTTAGGGCTTCTCTACGCACGCGGAAAGACGTTCACCGAATCGGCTAAGGAATTTCATGCCATGGTCCTAAAAAAGTCTTCTTGAATAAGTGGCGGTAATTCACGATAATGGCCACTTCTCAATTATGATGAAGATCATCAAAACATTAGGTTCCCTCTATCTGGCCATTTTTCTCATCAGCGCTCTTGCGCTGATCCTGATCGCGTCGACCACGCTGGAGTCCCTCTATGGCACGCCTTTCGCTCAGCGCTTCTTTTATAATGCCGGTTGGTTTGACGTACTTCTAGGTGCATTCTTCGTGAATATTTTCTGCTCCACCCTGACACGCTGGCCTTTCAAAAAATATCACACCGGCTTCGTGATCACGCACGTCGGCATCCTTCTGCTTTTAGCCGGCTCTCTCATGACACGCCTTGTGGGCATCGACGGGCAAATGGCGCTTTTTGAGGGGGAAACCCAAGACCGCATCCTGCAGAACACTTATCACATGGTCATCCACCGTCACGATGCCAGTCACAACTGGACGGGTGAGATCGACCTCAAGAGTTCTGCCCTCTCGTCTGTGAAATTGCATATTCCCGACACCTCGATGGATATCATGATCGAGGATATTTGGGACGACGCCGTCGATACTTACGAAACTGTTCAGGGGCCCCCCAATGCGCCGACCAACCCCGCGATTCAAATAACGCTCTCGAGCGAACGCGTCGGTCTTCATGATTCCCTGTGGCTTGTGGTCAATAATCCTCTGAATCCTGACTCGGCCCAGGTCTCAATGGGGCCTGCAACCGTCTCGTTGAAAACCAAGAAACCTAGAGAATCAAGCAGTTCCGCAAAAACCTCAGGACCAAGCGTCATCGTCTCGCAAAATAAAACCGGCAAAGAATTTGTTTTTTCGTTCGACCCGCTTCCTAAGACACCGCTTGCCCTGGGAGACACGGGGCTGAAGATCACAAAGATCGAGTATTTCCCCGATGCGCGGGTGGAAAACAACAAGCTCGTCACAATCTCCGGCGAACCTAAAAATCCCGCGGTCGAGTTCACCGTGGCCGATGCAGCCGGTCAGAGTGAACGCCATACAAAGTTTGCCCTTTTTCCAGATTTCGAATCCCTGCATGGGAAAAATGCGCAAAGTCGTTTCGATCTTACCGTCTCCATGGAAACGCCCGAGGCGCCCGAGGCGCCTGCCGGCGGACTGCATGCAAACCTAACGTTCTATTATCTCGACGGAAAATGGAGCTTTATCTCGAAAGGCACGACGGGAGGAAATTCCGGCGCCGTTGAGATCGGCAAAACCTACACCACAGGCTGGATGGATTTCTCATTCCGCATTGAACAGCTTTTGGACAAAGCCGTTGTCCGACGCCTGGTGCGGCATGCTCAAACCGGTGAAAAAGGAGGCATCGCAGCGCTCGTCAGCCTGAAAGAAAATGGCCGCACACTCGCATCGGATTGGATCACGAGCGATCAACCGTTCCGGTTCGAATCCGAAGGCGGGCCGATCGTCGCCGTCGTCGAAACCAAGAATAAGTCTGTCCCTTTCAACCTGCAATTGGACGAATTCCGCAAAGTGGATTATCCCGGAACCTCCAACGCCGCCTCCTTCGAAAGCGATGTTACGCTGAAAGATAACCAGGCAAATATCACGATCAAAAAAACCATCAGCATGAATAAGCCTTTGGATTACAAGGGGTACCGAATCTTTCAGTCTTCCTATGTCCAGGACCCGAGGGGCGGCCCGGACACCTCGATTTTCACGGTCGCCAAGAATCCCGGGATTTGGCTTATTTACGGGGGCGCGATCGTCATGTTCACGGGGGTGATCCTTATTTTTTATGTAAAACCGCTTTCGCCTTTTTCGCAGGTTAATGGCAAGGGGAGGAAAAAATGAAAAAATTTAGTAGTCAGGTATCGGTAGCCGGTAGTCGGAATTCGGGGATTCGGCATCAGAAAAAGAACTGGCCCTTTTTAAATATGCCGACTTCCTACTTCCTACTTCCGACTACTTTTCTTATCGCCTTTCTCCTCCTTGCCCCGCCCGGCTTTGCCGCCTCCGATCCCTCTGATGCCGCGCGCTCAATCCCGATCCAGGACAATGGCCGCATCAAACCTTTTGAGGCATTCGCGCGCCAAACCGTCGAGTTGATCGCAGGCCGGGAATCGTGGCGCAAAGAATCCGCCGTCAAGCTCATGCTGGACGCGCTGAACCACCGTGACACCATCGCGGACATCCCTTGGATCAAGATCGATTACACGGAGCTCATCAAAACATTGGGGCTGCCGGAAACACGTCACTCGTTCTCTTACCACGAGGTCCTGCCGTCCGAGGAAAAGATACGAGCCATGGCAATAAGCGCCAAGAAAAAACGCGATGCCGACGCACGCCCGTCTAAACTTGAGCAGAAGGCTGAACAACTTTATAGCAAGCTCATAACGGTCGACCACCTAATCGCGGGAGATGTTGTCACCACCGTGCCGGACGCAAAATCGGCAAATTGGAGTTCCCCTTACACTGTCCATTCCGAGTTGAGCTCCGAATTCGAAGCCATGCTCAAGCTTTACGATAAAAAAAATTATCCGGCTTTCAATTCGGCCATTCAAAACTGGAATAAAAAAGTTTATGCGATCTCTGAACTGGCTTCGGAGAAAAAGATCAAACTTGAGGGAATCTATTACCGCCTGCGCCCGTTTGAGCTTGCCGCTATTTTCTATTTTTTGGCGTTCCTTGTCTTGTCGCTCACAAAAAAAAGAGGCTGGCTTAAGAACGGTGGTTTTGGGGCCTTGGGTCTGGCTATGCTATTCCACACCTTGGGCATCACGCTTCGCGTCCTCATCCTCTCCAGACCCCCCGTGTCCAACATGTATGAATCCATGGTGTTCATGAACTGGGCGCTTATCGTCTTCGCCTGTGTATTCGCGCTCACGCAGAAAAACACGTTTGTCTTGACCGCAGGCTCCGTCATCAGCGGCTTCGTGATGATCTATGGCAACATCCTGCCTATTGATTCGGGGCTTGAAGTGCTCGTTCCCGTCTTACGCTCAAACTATTGGCTCACGGTCCATGTGATGACGATCGTCTCCAGTTACGGCGCTTTCGGCCTGGCGCTGGCGCTCGGCCACCGGCATTTGATCTGGGAAATTCTGGGAAAATTTGCCCGTTCGCAGAATGAGGCGTCCGCCGCGACAATTTATCGCGTGATCCAGCTGGGGACGCTGCTGGTGGGAGTCGGCACAGTCCTGGGCGGGGTTTGGGCAAATGAATCCTGGGGCCGTTTTTGGGGCTGGGACCCGAAAGAGACCTGGGCGCTGATTACTTTTCTCGGATATCTTTTGGTTATTCACCTGCGCCACACGGGAAAACTCTCGAATTTTTGGCTTGCGATGAGCTCCATCTTCGGATTTCTTTTGGTGCTGATGACCTGGTATGGCGTGAATTTTGTATTGGGCCGCGGCCTCCACAGCTACGGGCAGGGTTCCGGCGGGATGGAGTGGGTCATCTACTACCTGATTCTGGAGGCGGCGTTTATTCTCTTGATCCTCACGAAATCCTTGCGGGGCCGCTAGCAGGCATTACCGGCTTTACGGAGTTCTTCCGGTAAATTTATTTCGGGTTCACCTTTACCGGGAACGCGTGGTAGAAAATGCACTGAGAAGAAAAACCATCCTATCGCCGCCGCAAGCCAAACGCCGGCAGACACCCCAAGAATTAAAAAATACTGCTCCCCAAAAAACGTTGCGACAAACCTCAAACCAAGGGACACTGCAGCACCGCCTCCGATCAGCCAAAAAATCCACAACGGTTTATTAAGCGTGTCTCCGTGCCCCGCATGATTCAACACCACCATCGTGGAAACACAGTAGATCATCAGGCTGAATCCGCCTAAAAATACGAGATGCAGCAACGCGACGAGAAGCTTTGGAAAAAATGGGATCAACCCATACCCCAGAGCGATCATCCAGAACGATGATGAAAAAAGCCGCACAAAAAAGCTGGGCCCCGAAAAGATCTTCTTGTTGAGTACGCCGGTCCATAGAAACATCCCCGTCACGATCACCGCGCGAAGCGCGTACCCTTTAATATCTTCTTCGGAACCTTCCAGGAAAAAACTGACGATCAAGAGCACCGCACAAGTCGCGTGAATGAGGATCTTCTTACGAATTTGAGCCTTGGAATGTTGGGGGTCCGCGAGAGGCAATTGGTGGATGCCCATGAGCCGGGGTCCTAAGAAACCGCCGACGCCCAGCGCCAGCGCGAGAATAAATCCCTGTTCCTGCATGGCACGCCCCGTTTGCATCCAGCCGGGATCCAGCTTCCCGGCCAGCACAAGAACAACGATCAACGCCCCCGCAAGCCCCAGAAAAATCGCCGGCGGAATCCAAATAAATTGCACCGGCGGGTATTGAACCCGGCGTTTCAGGAAACGCACGACCATGAAACGCATGAGCAGAATAAGCCACAGAGCGTACAAAATTTCGGAAATAACCCACCGGCCAAAAAAAAGGGCGGTGGCCATGCCGCTCAACAACGCCAGCGATCCGGCCAATTCCCAGCCCCGAGCCGGCCAGGTGGCGCTGAATCGCGGCACCGCGGTCATCAGGAATCCACCGACAAAACAAGCCAGATACAGCTGGGTCTGGATATTCGCGTGCAAAAAACCGGAATACCCGCTCATCCAGCCCAAGGCGTAGAACAGCCAGTGCCCCACACCGCCCAAGGCAAATAAAATTCCCAGGGGAAAAAACAGCCGGTAAGGCTCGTTTTGAATCAGCGCAAGCCGGACTTTTATGGAACCCATGGTTTCCCGTTTACGAAATTTTAAGCGTAAAATCAGCCGTTTTGGTTTCGCTTTCCGTGACCGTCACTTCGGCAGTCTGTGCCCCTAATTTTTCATGCCAAACTTCGATCGTGTAGGTGCCCGCCGGCAAGTCCTTGATCTCGTAGCTGCCATCGTCGCCGGTCACAGCATAAAACGGGTGGTCGAACACATGGATGAATGAGGCCATCCAAAAATGAACATCGCAGCGTATCTTAATCCCGATCTCGGGCTGCGCAAACGTCTTGGCAGTCGTCATCCCTTGTACGGGCTGCGCGATGTTGAACGCTTTATTGACCTTGGACTCCGAGCGCACGTTGTGCAGAATCGCGTCACTGTTCTTGAAGATCACTTTCTGGCCGGCACGCGCCACCGCCGCATGCGGCGCAAAAATACATCCTTTTTGGTCGATCTCGACGGCTTCAGCCGGGGCCGGCGATGCCTGGGCGCCTGTCTTCACGTAAACCAAGGCCCACTTGACGGTCTTATCCGTATTGATAACCAAATCCTCAGCCACCGGCATCTTGTCACCATGCATTGTCGCGCACTGCTTTTCCGCGCCAAAATTGATGGGTTTTGGCGCAGGCACTTCTCCCTCGAACACCACCTTGCCACTCAAGACGGCCGCTTGAACCGCCATGGGCCAGGCAATGCTAAAAAGACATGCAACCAGCAAAGTAGTCAGTAGTCGGTAGTCAGGTGTCAGGAAAGAGGTAGTCAGTAGCCGGAAGACAGAAGTCGGCATATTTAAAAAAAGCTTATTCCTTTTCTGATGCCGAATCCCCGAATTCCGACTACCGACTACTGATCCCTGACTACTAAAATTATTCATATTTCTTCCTCCGTTTTTAAATTATTCTATTCCGGAATTAAACTAGACTTAACAACTCCTCCCAAGTGATTACGCGGCCCGCGTTCTCTTCGGCAAAACGCGCTGCCTTGTCCACCGTTGCAGTTGCCGCGAAACCGTAACCCATCGGGGTCACCAAATTTGGCGAGTGAACAAACCGCGCCTCTTCTTTCCCGATCCATTCGTCGGCACCCGCGTTCCGCACCCAGGACCGAAGCACGTGCTCAGCGCTTTTCTTTTCATGAGCGGCGAAACATCCGATGTCATCGAATTTTAAAAATCGCCTGTCAGCGGTGGCCGCCGCGCAAGCAAATCGTTCATCCGCAATAATCATGCGGCATTGCGCACAGCCGTCGCGGCCATAAAACATCTTGGGTGGTTTTGTAAGATCCTGCCCGCCGCAACCCGCGGTCGCAAATGACCCCAAACACAACGCCAGAAAAGCCCAATTCTTTAATCCGCGCATCGACGTCCAAAAAAAAGAAGCGCCGCGCCTAAGGGCACCAAAATCCAAACACATAAAATGCCCCCCAAAAGAAAAGCCAGCCAAGGCCCAAAAACGTCCGACGCATACAAACCAGCGGCGCCGAACGACTCCAGACTCTTTTGGAGAGCGCCGATGACGGCCAGTTTGAACGACTGCGCCGGGTTAATTAACACCGCCCAAAAAAGCTCATTCGGCGAAAGTCTCAGGACAATCGCCGTGCCCATCAACCCAAGATCGCTTAAGAAAATAAATGTGAACCAAATAAAAAGCGCCGCACCCACGGCGGTGGCCTGACGTCGCACAAATACGGACGCCAAAAATCCCAGGCTTAAATAGGATAAGCCAAGCAGCATCGTAAACGCCACAAGTCTCAAATAATCCCCGATCTCCTGAGCACCCGCATAACGCGCGATCACAATGGCGCTGGCGCCAAAACCCAGGAGAACCGTTGAAATAAGCGCAAATGCCGAACCCAAATACTTGCCAATGAAAACTTCTCCCGCCGTCACCGGCTGCGCCAACAAAGTAATGAGGGTGCCCTGCTCACGTTCGCCCGCGATGCTCATCGCGCCTAAAAGCAGCCCCATCAAGGGCACAATGAGGAGAACGAGGTTTAAAAGGCTTGCGGCCGTCCGGCCGAACCCCGAGATTCCCAGCGAGCCCAATCCCGCCAAACCCAGAAGGCTTAAAGAAACCGATAAAAGCGCGAAGAGCGCCGAAACCACGATGAACCAGCGATTACGCCGGGCATCGCGCATCTCTTTGGCGGATAGCAACCACACGGCGCTTAAATTCATTGGACCCTCTTGGCCAAGTAATGACGAACCGACTCAGGGACTCCCTGGGCTTTGATCACGCCGCCCTCGAGAACAATGACGCGGTCGGCGCTTTTTCTTACCTCCGAAGCACGGTGCGTGCAAAAAACCAGTGTCTTGCCGGCGGTCTTGAGCCTGTCGAGCACCAGATTAAACTCACGCCGCGTGTGCGCGTCGAGGTTGCTGGTGGGTTCATCCAAAAAAAGAAGCGGCGGGTCCGAGAGAAGCGCAATGATGAGGGCCAACTTTTGTTTCATGCCCCCCGAGAGATTCTGCGCCATCTGATGACGGGAAACAGACAGTCCCCATTCATTTAATAGTACTTCCACGCGCTCGCGAGGAACGCCGCGAAGCCTTGCATAAAAAGACACCGTTTCCCAAACACTTTGATCTTGATGCAGACGGATCTCTTGAGGCACGTAACCGATCAACGCGCGCGCGTCGCAGCCGCGGGTTTTAACGTCAAAACCGGCCACGGCGATCGATCCCTCAAATTGAACGATCCCCAGGAAGCATTTTAATAGTGTCGTCTTGCCGGCACCGTTAGGGCCCCAAAGCGCCACGGCCTCGCCTCGGCAAACTTCCAAGTCCACGCAGGAAAGCGCCTGCACTCTTTTGTAACGCTTGCTCACTTTGCGAGCCGAGATCAGCACCGAGACGGCATTCGTCTTGGCAAACGGCGGCTTGGGTTGGCCCGCCAAGCGGGCGGGAGGCTGTGAATTTCTTTTCAAAAAACCCACCAGCGGTAAAAAAAGAAGTATGGAGACGGCTCCCCACAACAGGGAGTGCGGCGCGTTTTCACTGACAGCCGCCACCTCCGCCGGACTCATGAGGGGGCGGGCGTCTTCAAATTTCGCCGTCGGCGCAAATACCGGAAAGGTCACAGCCGCGAAGTCGATCGCCTGGACAGAGGGACTTCCGGAAAAAATCCGCAGATCATGAAAACGATCCGTCAATCGTTCAAAAAGGCGCACCGGCCGATAAGGCATATCCCCTATGCCGTCGCGATGAACGTCAAAACCACGGTAGTCGCTCCAGTAGTTTCCGGTCCAATCATTAATAGTTTGTATGCTTGATCCGTCGATCAACGCCTGCTCAGCGTTGTCGATGACATTGTTCCCCTCGAATCTATTTCGCACCGCCGTCGGCATAAGGTTGAAACCAATATCATTGTGTGCGATCACATTCTTTCGGCATAGCATCGTTTCGCAGCCATCCAAATAAAATCCCACGCGATTGGAGGCGATCACATTATTCTCGATCACAGCATTCTTCATGTCCTTAAATCCGATCCCGAATCCGCTCGGGCCGCGGTTGTTGGAGACCACGTTGCCGCGCAATTTTAGCCCCTCGCTGTACATAAGATAGGCGCCGACAGAATTGTCGATGAAACGGTTATTCTCCACATCCGCGAAGCGGCAATACATGAAGTGCACGCCATAACGGCCGTGGCGAAATTCATTGCCTCGAACCAGAATGTCCTTGGAATACCACAGCACGACGTCGCGGCCGCGCTCCGTACGGTTATTTTCGACCACCACCCCGTCGCTGTACCAAACACGGATCAGGTCTCCGCGCCGGGAGGTGTCCAACGCCTTTCCAACGAAAGAGTTTCCTCTGAGGACACCGCCGGGCGCCCGGCTCAAATAAACTCCGAACAACACATCCTCAAAACGGTTATTCTCGATAAGCGGCCGGGCGCCCGAGGCCAGAATCCCCGAATTTTCAGAAGCCAGCAGGTCGCCGGAATTTCTGATCACAAAACCTCGCAGGACAACATCCGGGGCCTTGATCGTCACCACCGTCCCTTTCCCGCCTCCATCGAGAACAGGCATGCCCTGGCCCTCGAGCCGTACGGACTTTGTTATTTCAAACGGTCCCGAGTAAATACCCTCCGGAACAAGGATGGTGTCGCCATTCGCCGCTCTTTCCAACGCCAAATGGATCGTGGGATAGGCCGCAGTACCCGCTGTAAATGTTTTGGCGAACCCATCGCGAGAAAAAAGAATACCTGTCAGAATAACGATAACAGCGAGCGCACGAATACTCTTTTTATCTTGTGACAGCCCTCGACCCATGAATCTCAAGGCGATCACGGCTAAGGAAAGAAAGGCCGAGAGCATGCTCAAACCATGGCCCAAACCAAAATTGGCGTCCGCATGGAATTGTGCAATCTTGCCTTGGCCCAATAGCGGCGGCACAAAGGGTTTTACCGAGGAGCTAAGCGCCGCACGGGGATTCAAATGCAAACCAAAATCTCTGAGCCAAAAAAAAAGATCTGCGGCAAAAACAGCCGGAAGAATGATAGCAGGCAAGACTAATAGGATGGAAAGTTTTCTTGGAATAAAAACCGCCAGGATTAAGCAAAGTGCGACCAAGGCGATACCCGGCAAGGCGAACTTTTTTTCCAGTTTCGCCGCCTCGCCAAGAGGCCGCATGCCGATGTAGTGATTGAGGTTGTCAATCTCTCCCACGTCCCCTGTGACGTGGTCCAAATAAACCTGCACGTGAAGACCTTTGGGATACTGCGGAGCTTTAACGGTTAAATACCAATAAGGAAAAAAGACCGACGAAAACACTGCCACGGCAGCAGCAAGAAGCAGTGTTTTCGCGGCTTTTTCTTTCATCTATTCAGCCTTGGGCTTGACCATCAAATACCCGACCATTTCCAAATGCAGCGCCGAACAGAATTCCAGACAATAGTAAGGGTACACGCCCGGTTTGTCAGCTGTAAATTCGATGGTGACAGTCTCGCCGGGTTCGATGCTGGCGGCAATGTTAAAACCAGCGATCGCAAAACCATGCGTGGCATCGATCGTCCTCTCAAGGTTGGTTAGATGCATCGTCACATGCTGACCCTGCTCAATTTCAATGTGCTCCGGGTCAAAATGGCTGCGAATCAACGGCATGAAGATTTCAACGTTGTTTCCATCACGGACCACCTTGCCCTCAAATGACGCCTTGTCACTCTTGGTCTGTGTCAGCGCGTTCCAACCGATCTCCGGATAGACATCCCAGGTTTTTAATTTATCCGCCTTGATGATCTGAGCATAGTGGGGTTCTCCCGAACCCATAGGCATGTCGTAGAGCACTTTCAGCGTGTCGCCGGTCTTACCGATATCCACCAGCTGAAGGTTCTGCGGCAGAAGCGGCCCCAAACGCGAGAAGCGGTCCACCGACCACTTGTTGAGCGCCACCAGGTACTTGCCGTCCGGGCTGACGGTGTCGCCCTCCGCCGTTGCCAAGTGTCCGATATTGAACTGAACGGGCACCTTGCCCACCAGGGTCCATGGTTTCTCGGGCGCCGTGTATTTGTCATCGCCGAGGGTCCAACGCGCGACCGCGCTTTCAAGGAACAGGCTGGTGTAAGCATAGCCCTTGTCATCAAATTGCGTGTGAAGCGGCCCCAGACCCAGTTCCACCTGGGCTTCTTTCGCCGCGTCAAAACGGATGATGGGCACGCCGTACTCATCCTTGCCCTCGAAGTCCTTGGCGTCAATAGCCTTTTTCATTTTTTCAAAGCTGTAAATAGTCACATGGGGATCCAGTTTCCCTGCCACCACCATGTATTTTCCGCTCGGTGTGACATCCACCCCATGCGGGCTTTTGGGTTCGGGAATGAAAAAGAGCACCCCCTCTTCCACAGCCGTCTTCAAGGAAATGAGCTTGAAGCCATTCTTGACCTCGAACTTCCCGGCCTTGATAAGCTCCTCGGCTTTTTTCCAATTGAAGACATGCATGTAATCCATGTCCCGCTGGGTGGTACCCGCTTCAAATGGCGGATTACCCTTCTCAATGCCGCCGGTAGCCATTTCCGTATTAAAGGAATTCATGAAAGCCCAGCCATCGCTTGGGCCCTTGCCGGCATCCGCCAAATCCTGCCAGTAGGGCGGAAGCTCAATCGCAAAAGAGTTTTCGACATCGATGCGGCCTTTCTGCCGGTCAAATTTCCAAAATGTCGCCAAACCGCGGTACTTTTCCTTGTACTGAGAAATAGGCGCATACTCTCCGCCCAAAGGTTCCGCGTACTGAGCGCCTTCAATAACATATTCCGTATTCGGCGTCACAAAACAGCCTCCGTGATCATTGTGCATCAGCTTTCCGTCCGCAAATTGTTTGGTCTCATAATCCCTGAGATCAATCGTGGCGATGCGGCCGTGCGACTTGTCCCCAATGAATAGAAATTGTCCGTCGTACTCCCCGTTGGTTTCGCTGAGTGCCGGATGATGCGTGTCGGCCCATCCTATTTTCTGGCCATCCCCGCCTATCGGCGCATCCGTCATCGGGCTTTCTTTCACGCCAAAGCCATACCCCTGCCAAGACTCTGCCTCAAACACCGCAATGGTCCTAAGTAGCCGCATTGAGGGCAATCCGACAACAAACACCTGACCTCCATGTCCGCCGGAAGCAAACATAACGTAGTCATCGTACTGGCCGCTGGGCATAAAGGTTGAAACAGCGCCAAGAATATCATCCGGCTTCAAACCTCTTTCTTGAATGACCTTCGCCGCATCGGAGGGTAGCCTCTGTCCAAGAACCTCGCTTTCTGATTTGCCTGGTTTGCCTGGCTTATCTTTCGCATACCCGTCTGGCAACGCTGTCAAAAAAAGCGACAACACCAACAAAAGAACGGTCGAGCATCGTTGCGTATGTTTGTTCATTGTCTTGTCTCCTATTTAATAAAGATCGGTACAGATTACACAGATTTTAAATAAGATCACACCGATTACAAGCCAGAACTAATCTGTGTAATCTGAACTATTTCTTCCTTTTGTATTCGTCAGGCCATCATCAATTCCGCGACCATACTTTGATTCAGTTCTTTCATGATATTTGTTTTTGTTTTCATCCACATCGGGTGAAGCGAACAAAGCCTGCTGGAGCTGCATTTAACGTCTCCCATGACACACATTTCAAAAACATCCTTGCCGTCAACTGCGTGAATCAACTCTAAGAGAGAGATTCTTCTCGGATCTTTCCGAAAACGGTAACCCCCTTTTGGACCCGATCGGGTCAGCAGTAACCGGCGCTTCACTAGAACCCGGAACACCTTTCGGGTAAACGGTTCCGGGACCTTGGCGCTTTTGCAAACCGCCTTAACCGAAAATCCGCTTTGACTTTCCCGGAGCCGGACCGCGGTCAACGCCCGGAGAACATACTCACACCCTTTTGAATACAATTGCAGCATTAGGAGAACCTCAAACGGTTATTATGGACATCCATATCCACAATTGCAACATAATTTTCTGTCGCGGCAAATGCCGAGCCGTTATCCTCCTTGTTGTGTCCCATTCCGCCCCGGCTCCCGAGGCATTATCCTCCCGGGGACGCATCGTTTTCCCCTCCGCGGAAAACGATGC
>CAYZGM010000034.1:0-19742 GCA_964478015.1 uncultured Planctomycetia bacterium | reverse complement strand
GTGTCACGGTAAACGGTGGAGCAGCGCAAGAAAGGGGAGTATAATATTGGGGCTAAGAACGAAACTCCCGCCCGCCACAATGCGGGGGAGGTATTTTGAAAAGGATTATTAAATCTGTAGTTTGGGAAAGTGATTTCTATCAGGAAATAAGCCATGTTGCTCAACATTATTGATATTGCTTCCAGCATGATGCGTTCGGTCAATAAAGCTGTTTCTACCATGTCCGGGATCACTTTTCGGGAGATGCCCGTTGTGACAAATGAACCGGTTCCTTATTTTAGTGTAAGGGGCAGCAAAGGCACTTTTATTTCTATTATGCGTTTTGAACAAAAGGATAAAAAATGGACGAAAGGCGCCATCGTGATCGCGATATCGGGCGAACAAATACAAAAGCTTTTTTCAAAAAACTATGGCATCACCCTAGGTTCGCCGGATGACGATATTATAGATGTCTGCGGGGAATTTTGTAATGTGGTAGCCGGCGGGTTTAAAAAAGAGCTCGTGGTACTGGGCTTTGGCGAGCAAACAATCGAGGTTCCTGAGAATCACTACAAAGAGCTATCAAAAAATCTGGATTTGGTGATCCACAACAAATATCAACTGGTATTTAATCATGAGGGTACTGAACTGCTTTTGGCGGAAGTTGCCATGGAATCACAGGAGTAATCAAACTAAAAAAGTGGTTTTACGAAAATTCTTTCGGAGAAGAGATCAAGAAGGCCGTCCAGGCCAATTAATCAGGTAAAAAACCACCGGTTGCTTGAAGCGCGATCGGAGAGCCGGGCTCGGTGATCCAAAAGGCGACAGCGCACTTCTGAATCCGGATGGTTTTCGGTTTGGCGAGATTCAACGAGACTTTCCAGCCCTTGGTTTCGGAACGCATCGGAGCGGCAACATGGGCGAGGCATATGAAATCATGGATCAAAACACTGCCCTTGTTTTTTCCGTCGGAAGGGCGTGACTGCAGTTCAAATGCAAGCAGCGCCCCATGGGCTTCAAATCCAGCGCCTCTATTTATTGTGAGATCAGGTTCAAAAAATATGTCGAAGGTGTCCGGCAGCCGGGTTCCGTCCGTTTTAAGAAAGCCGGCGCGCCGCGAATCCGGGAGGATGTCCTGCCCACGACTCCAGCCGCTCCATTCCGTGCCGTTTACTGCTACCGTAGGCGTATAGGTCCGGCCGGATCCCCATTGTCGCGCGAGATTTTTCAAGAACTCATCAAACTCATTTTTTGCAAAGGCATCATGGTATCCGCCAGAGTCCCACTGACGCACGTGCATGGCAACGGGGACGAATATCTTCCAAAGACCCGGGTTGCCCTGCTTCAACGAACTCATCCACTTAAGCGCCGCGTTGCAGCTTGGTTCCGCATTGGATGTAAATAGCTGTATGAACAAAGTTCTTTCAGGGCCTGCTTCTAAACGCAGGGCTTTCCGTTCCCGCTCGGAGAGCTCATAGGCTTGTTTGCCGTCCTCGGCGGGGGAGGCAGCAGTTGCGCCTGGAGTACCGGTGTGGCCAAGACGGAACATCGTCAGTAGAAGAATGGAACAAATGCCGGCCGATTTTAACCAAAATTTAAGCGCAGGGCCGTTCATTAAAATCCTACTTTTAGGGCAATGTGAGTTTGAACGCGGTTTTTTTCAGAAGAATCGTCTCCAATGGGCCATCCTAAATCCACCTGCAGTGACGTGTTGGTGTCCAGATTGACCCGCGCTCCCAAGCCAACGCCGAGGAGAAAAGAATCTTTGACCGTTGCTTCCGAGGGTCTTTCTCTTAAAAATGTTTTTGCGCCGTCCACAAAAGCAACCGGACGAACGGCCTCTGCGGTTTTCCTATTGAAATGGGGGACTTCCCAATCCTTTGGCAGGAGTGGGATGGGGGCGTTAAGTTCGGCAGAAAAGTTAACCCCATAATCTCCAAGCGCATCCGATTCTGGATACCCGCGGACGGAGTAAGCTCCGCCTCCGCGGAACTCTTCCACGGAGGTCAGGGTGTCATTGGTCCATTGTCCGTTGGACCGCATTATAAGAAGCATGGATTCAGGAAGTCTTTGGATCCTGGCAAGCGAGGCTGTGTAAAACATAAAATCGCCGCCTGAATTGACGCGGCTTGCTTCGGGGTCATTTTCTCTAGAACCCCCGAAAAATTCCGGGATACCCCAATTCATGTCCGCAGACAAAAGGGTCCGGCCGCCCGGATCCTGAAAGGTCATTCGCGGACCCGTCTTTAGGGCCCTCATTCTGTCAAAACTGATCTTGGTGTCGTCTGCCGTGGTTTTGGAGTCCGTGAAATCAAAGCCCAGGAACCAGTCCAGAACGAATTTGAGACTTCTCACTAAGTTCTGAGTTATTTTGGGAGACACATTGAAGTTCTTTCCCACGATCTTGGCATCTTTCAGATCCCCGATTAAGCGGCTATGAACATAACTGGTGTCGATACCCAAGGTGGTATCAGTTCTTTCTATTGGGAATTCATAAGACACAAACGCTGCATCAAAAGCGTTCTCCTCAGGCATGGAGAAGCTTGTTTTCAGGGTATCCCCGTACCCCAGCCTTGCCTTCCATGACCTGGATCGTGACATGACCATCGGCCACTTTTTGGGGGGCAATGAAAGCCTGGCAGGTGGAATAGCCGGCGGCAATATAAACGTCCGTGATCTTACCTGCTACATCCAAAAGTTCTTCGAAAGAGGTCTCCTTATTTTGAAAAGGCACGATAAATTTCTCAAAAGTTGTGGTAGGGAAGATGGTATTTCCATCAAGCTTGATTGTTTTGACGGTGAAGCGGGGACCCTCAATTTTTTCTAAAGAGGCCCCCTTTTTTTCTTGAATAATCAGCGGTTTTTCTTCAAGTTCCAGGGACGTTCTCTTTTGTTCCTCGCGAAATTTTTCGGCTTGGGAGGCGAGTTGTTGAGAAGCCGTTATGGTAGAATTGCCGGTGGCTGCAAACAGAATTCCGGCCGGATTTAGAACAGTAAATTCGCCAAAAATAATTGAAATTTCCGAGCTTCTTTTTCGCATAGGACAAAGTGAGTATATCAAGCGATAGATAAAAAACAACAAAATTTCCGATATTGCTGGACGGCAAAAAGGGTGCTTTTTATAAGATTTAGGCGTCTATTAATCTCTATGTGCATATAAGCAAGTGTATGCGCAAGTAAGATTATTAAGATAATACTGAGTTTTCGGCAAAATTTTCACTTTGAGTGACGGGTAACATGACGACTCCGCGTTGTTGATCAATAGCAGCATGTATTGTAGACTGGCAGGGGCGGTTGGATAGATTCGGCGTTGTTTAACCCGTCGAGAGGTTGAAAAAAATAGCATGGCTGATCCAAATCAACTCGAAAAATTGAAGCTGCTTGAAGCGAAAGTTATTGAACTCACGGAACGGCTCAAAGAATCCGAGGCGAAGCTGGCCCAAATGCAAAAGGCAGAAAGTGTTGGCCTGCTTGCCAGGAGCATCGCGCACGATTTGAATAATCAGTTGACGCCCGTGAAAGGCTATCTCGACATGCTCCTGATGCAGGTGGATGCAAAAGACCCTAATTACGAGATTTTGATGGGGATTAGCCAGGCTACCCAGCGCTCAATCGACATTGTGAGGCGATTAGACACTTTTTCCAGACCCCCAGATTTAAAAAAACAGGTACTAAAACTGGAGCATCTTATTGAGGAAATCGCAAGGACATTTCCACAAGTTGTACCCTCGACGATTCAACCGTACGTCATTATCGAGCCTGGTCTCAAGACGGTCCTCGCCGACGAAGCGGAACTCAAGAAAGTCATTGTGGCTCTCATCGCCAATGCATGTGATGCAATGCCCAAGGCAGGCAAGCTCACCATTCGTGTTGAAAATGGCCATGCGGGCGGCGTCACGGTTAGCCATGGCACACTTGCGAAGCCCCATGTTGTTATCTCGGTCGTCGATTCCGGGGAGGGCATGACCCCCGAAGCGTTGCGGCGTGTATTTGAACCGTTCTTCTCAACCAAACGCGGGGCAGAGGGAGCGGGACTCGGTCTTTCCATGGCTTACCAGATTGCGAAAGCCCACGATGGCTGGATTGATGTGTCGACGGAGCTCGGAAAGGGCACGGCTTTCCAGATCTATCTTCCCGCCTATATCGATCCCAACACTCTGGCTAACCTTGCCCCAGGCCCAAAAACAATGAAAGAGGCTGCCAACGAACCGGATCTTCCGCGGGGCTCGGGAAAGATTCTTTTCGTCGATGATGAAGAGAGAATCCGCACCATGGGTGAAATTTTCCTGGAGAGGCTGGGTTATTCGGTGGATTATGCTATTGACGGCCAGGATGCCGTCGAAAAATACGCCAAAGATCCCTCGCAGTTTGTGGCGGTCATCTCAGACATGACGATGCCTCGCATGAATGGCCGCCAAATGTTGAAAGACATCCTTGAAATCAATCCGCGGGCCATCGTGATCCTGAGTAGCGGCTACACCGACGAGGGAACGCATGATGATTTGATCAGGCTAGGGGCTGCTGATTTTATCTCAAAGCCTTACACGATCCGGGCGTTTGCCCAGAGCATTCACCGGTGCCTTGCAAAACAAAGCCGAGAAAGCTTCCCGCCAAGTTAAAAGTGTAGGTTCCGCTTATCTGCAAAAAACATAGCACCCGTTCTCTGGGCTAATTTCCTATCGGGGATTCCCCGGGTGTGCCTCCGAGATTCACTCCAAAAAAGTTCAGGGGAACCCCTGATTTCTGAAAAAGTTACTTTCGCCTAGCCTGAAGCCAGGGGAAAGCGGGTGGTGCATGGGTGGAAAAGTGGCTAGACCGGGGTTGCTGGGGGGAGGGGAATCCGATGAGAAATGCATTGGTACCTAGAACGAGCGATGTGTGGGATCCGCTTAGCTGGGCGAGGGATGTCCAGGATGAAATGAGTCGGGTGTTAGACCGCTCGGTGATGCCGAGGCGCCTCTTAAGGAACGGGGGGAGGTTTTTCGCACCCGATGTGGACGTGAAAGATGAAAAAGACCGGATCGTTGTAAAGGCGGACATCCCAGGAATCAAAAAGGAGGAACTCACGATCATGGTGCATGAGGATCTTCTGACCTTGAAAGGGGAACGAAAAGAGTCCCAGGAGAAGAAAGAAAAGGACTATTACTACTCTGAGCGCTTCGAGGGGTCATTCGAGAGAACGGTGGAGCTTCCGTCCAGGGTCAAGGCCGCCGACGTAAAGGCGATCTACAAGGACGGCGTGCTTGAGATCACGATGCCCAAGGACGAAAACGCGAAGCCAAAAGAGGTCAAGGTCCAGATCCAGTAGTTGGGTGTCGCTGTTGGGGTGGCCAATCGGGGGTTGGCCGCCGTGCGGCTGTCGTCAGGCGGATGAGAAATCGAAGTGGAGGTGTGCGATGGCTGTCATGGATCGTTTGGAACAACGCTTGTGGAAAGACCGTGTGCGGTATGAGTTCTTCGATCACCCTGTGGCGCATTCGGCGCAACGGACCGCGCAGGCGGAACATGTGCCGGGCTCTAAAGAAGCAAAAGTGGTGGTTCTACGTGCGGACGGTTGCAATTGGATGGCCGCACTGCCTGCCACGCATCATGTTGACCTCCTAAAATTGAAAAATCTTTTGGAGGTCCAGGATGTAGCGTTTGAGGACGAGCGGGAATTTGAGCGGCTTTTTCCGGATTGCGAGACCGGTGCAATGCCTCCCTACGGTCATCTTTATGGGATGCCGGTGGTGGTGGACCGGTCGCTTGCAGCGGCAGGTCATATTGTTTTTAATGCAGGCTCGCATACGGAAGCGATTCGGATGACTTATGACGATTATCTTAAGACCGCCAACCCGCTTGTCGGAGATTTTGCGGTGCGAACCCGTTGATGTCATGAAAAAAAAGGGGGGTGTCGCGGTGGCGGCGTGCCGTGTTGTCTCGAGGAGCTCTGAGGCGTTTGCCGACCGCGCGGAGGCGGGTCGCCTTTTGGCGCATGAGTTGCGCGGACTGAGGGGTCTAAGCCCGGTGGTGCTTGGCATTCCTCGCGGCGGGGTTGTTGTCGCAAGGGAGCTGGCGCGCGGCCTAGGCGGAGATCTGGATGTGATCATGACTCACAAGATTGGGGCGGAGGGGAACTCCGAGCTGGCGGTGGGTGCCGTCACGGAAGCGGGGGAGGTCTTCACCAGTGAGAAGGCTGCAGCGCGGAGTGAGGAGTATCTTCGTGTGGAGGCGGCTTGTCAACACGCGCTGCTCCGCGAGAGTGTTGCTTCTTATCGCCGCGCACTGCCTGCAACGCCTCTCAAAGAAAGGCAGGTGATTGTGACGGATGACGGCGTAGCGACCGGCCTTACGATGGAGGCGGCTTTGTGGGCGGTTCGAAAACAGCAGCCGGCCAGGCTTATTGCGGCCATTCCTGTGGCGGCTGAGGGATCGCTCGAGCGTTTGGTCCTGCATGCGGATGAGGTCGTGTGCCTGCATGTGCCGTGGGATTTTTGGGGAGTAGGGCAGTTTTACAGGCATTTTGACCAACTTGAGAATGCAGATGTTGTTCAGATATTGGATGAAGAGGCTAGCCGAAGGCTGCATCATGAGGCAGGTTAGGAGCGCTGTCGTTAGCTAAAAAAATTGCTCGCTTTGCCTTGGCAACATAACGTTTTTCAGTGATGGAGAACAACTATGTGGACCAAGTGGTTGCCATGGAGGTTCGTGCTGCGGGCAGTTGCTCACGCCCAAGGGTTTTCGGATCCCGTGGCTATTTTGGTGCAGCTTAATCGTTTTTCGCAGCCATCGGAGGTGCTGGCTCCATCGGAGCTTCTAAGGGCAGGCGTGTTGCTCCATGTGCGTGGTCTCATGAACGGCCAGGCGATTCAGCATAATCTGGATTGGATCTGGCCCTATTGGGTGGAGCGCCAGTTTGACCCAACAGACCCTGCGTTTGTACCCCGCGCTTTCAATCTTACTCACATCAATTTAACCCATCGCAATTGGACGGCCCTTGGCGTCCCAGATGTTCCGAAATTCCCGCTCGTGGATCCGCGGGGTTTGTTGATGCCGCATTTTGACGGATGGTCGCTGGATGCCTGGATCGTGACTGAGAAAGGAGCTGAGCTCATTCCATGCCGCTTGCCATTGACCGAGCAAAGGGTTGATTTTGAAAAGGGTTGGGCGGTTGAAACGCTCGCTCGTCACCATGGATTAAAACTCAAGACGCGCGCCGAGGTCGTGGTGGAATCCGGTTTGCTTCCCGTTTGCCGCTGGCAGGTGGAGGGTTTTTCCGACTCGATAGCACGGCTTGTTCTCACGCTCAGGCCCTACAACCCTGAGGGCATTAGTTTTGTCCATTCCATTGAAATGTTGCCTGGAAACACCGGATGGAAAGTGAACGGACACCAGGCGGTGCATTTTGATGCGGTGCCCGAACGGAATATTTTTTCCTATTACCGCCGCGGGGATGTGCACCGCTTTCTTCAAGACCCGCAAAGCAGTGACAGCATTGATTGCCGCGTGGGGTTGGCGACAGCTGCGGCGCTCTTTGACCTCGAACCGCGCAAAGTGCGGCGTGTGACGATCCATATCCCATTCAAAGAAAAATCTTTTACGCCGGTAAGCTGGGAATCGAGTCTTCAAAACTATTGCCGGTTAAAAGCAGGCCCTGAAAGTTTTCAATTTTTGTACGACGCGGCTGTGAGGACGCTTATTTTGCATTCTCCGGAAGACGTTTACCCGGGACCTTACATGTACAAGCGGTTCTGGTTCAGGGACGCGGCATTTATTTTGCATGCGATGTTATGCGCGGGTTTGCCCGGGCGTGCGGAGCGTGCGCTGGATCGATTTCCATCCAAACAGATAGCGAATGGCTACTTTCTTTCGCAGGAGGGGGAATGGGACTCGAATGGCGAGGCGCTTTGGATCATGCGCCGCTATTGTGAAATGACCGCACAGAAAGCCAAAAGCAATTGGCGCTCTTCCGTTCTTCGAGGCGGGCGATGGATTGTTCGAAAACGTCTGCCGGACCGCCTGGACCAAAAACATGCCGGGCTGTTGCCTGCAGGGTTTAGTGCCGAACATCTTGGGCCGAACGATTTTTATTATTGGGATAATTTTTGGGGGGTCGCGGGTCTGCGTGCCGCATCTTATTTGGCCGGGTCTTTGGGGGAAGACAAAGCCGCTGCAGATTTTCGCGGCCAGGCGGAAGTTTTCTACCACGCTGTGCAACGCAACCTCAACGCTGCCATGGATCGTCTCGGTTCTCAGATGATTCCTGCTTCGCCTTACCGGCGCATGGATGTGGGGGCGATTGGCTCGATGGTGATGAGTTATCCGCTTAGGCTTTGTTCGCCGGACCACGCTCCGCTGATTCATACGGCCGAATTTCTGATGAAGACGAGTTTTGTGAATGGAGGGTTTTTTCAGGAGATCAGCCATTCGGGGATCAATCCTTATCTTACGTTGCATGTGGCTCAGGTGCTCCTCCGTGCCGGCGATGAACGTTTTTTCCCGATCATGCGCTCCGTCGCTCAGATGGCCTCCTCCACGGGCCAGTGGCCTGAGGCGATCCACCCAAAAACAGGCGGCGGCTGCATGGGGGACGGCCAACATGTGTGGGCCTCCGCCGAGTGGGTGATGATGGTCCGCAACTGTTTTGTCCATGAAGAGGACGACCCTGACCGCTTGATTTTGTGTCAGGGTCTCACGCCAGAATGGGTTACGGGGAACGGAGAAATTTCGTTTGGTTTTGCACCAACGTCATTTGGTGCTATTTCCATTTCAGTGCGGCGTCGCGAAAGCGGCATAACCGTTTCGTGGGAAGCCCGATGGTTTGATAAAGAGCCCCCGATAGAAGTTCGGATGCCTGGTTTTATTCCGATTGCCGTGGGTCCCGGTGTCTCCTCCGCGGATCTCGTATCCGAGCATAGGAAAGGGGCTGTTCGATGAATATCCTGATGATGTCCAATACGTACACGCCCATCGTGGGGGGCCTCGAAAGGTCGGTGCAAACGTTTACCGAGGAGTACCGCAGGCGCGGCCATCGCGTGATTATTGTCGCACCGACGTTTGAGGGGATGCCGTCCGATGAGAACGATGTGATTCGTGTTCCGGCCGTCCAACATTTTAATCACACCGATTTTTCAGTGCAGCTTCCAATCCCCGGCTTTCTCCAGGAGGCGCTCAAAAATTTTAGGCCGGATGTGATCCACGCGCACCATCCATTTCTGATTGGTGACACCGCGCTTCGTGTGGCCTACCAGTTTAACGCTCCCCTTGTCTACACGTACCACACGCTATTTGAATACAACACACATTATGTGCCTGGAGATTCACCGGTGCTGAAACGTTTTACGAGACAACTTTCCGTGGGCTACGCCAACCTGGCCGATCAGGTATTTGCCCCGAGCCAGGGCATCCGCGCGATGCTCGAGGCGCAGGGCGTGAGATCCCCGATCGCAGTCGTCCCCACCGGCCTGGACTTGTCACGTTTCTCGAAAGAAAGTTCCATAAAGAGCCGCGATGTGCTCGGCATTCCCAGGGACGCATATCTTGTGGGGTATGTCGGACGCCTTGCGCCGGAAAAAAATCTGGATTTTCTTTCACGGGCTGTCCTCTCATTTCTTAAGAAAAGAAGTGACGCCTATTTTCTTGTGGTTGGCAAGGGTCCCTCGGAACGGACTATCCGCGATATATTTGGATCGCAGAGCATGCAGGACCGCGTCTTTTTTACAGGTGCGCTGGAGGGCGACACGTTGATCGAGGCTTATCATGCGATGAACGTGTTCGCGTTCGCGTCGAAAAGTGAGACACAGGGCATGTCTCTGGTTGAGGCCATGGCTGCCGGTGTCCCGGTGGTGGCTCTGGACGCACTGGGAATTCATGGCCTGATCGAGAACCGCGTGAATGGTATTTTAATAAATCGCGAGGATGAAATAGAATTTGCGCGCGCTTTGAATTACCTGGCGAATCTGCCAGCCGGGGAGAGGAAAGTGATCGGAAACGCGGCGCGCGCAACGGCAAGTTGTTATTCGAAAGAGGCCTGCGCCGAGCTGGCTTTGTCGTTCTACGCCCCCCTAACAAGAATTGTTTTGGGTCGTCGGGACCGCGGCTCCGTCTGGGGAGACAGCGTGTGGGCCAAGACGCTTCGGCAGTTACGCGCAGATTGGGAGCTCGTAAAAAACGTGACGAAAGCCGCTTCGACGGCGATGAAAGGCGGCACCCATGTTCCATAAGGTGCTTATTTTCTTTCAAGCCTTACGGCGCAGCTTTAGCCGCAGCGAATGGGCGATCCGCTTGCTTCACCTTTCAGTTTTGAAGAGTTCTTCCCCGGGTCTTGTCATGATCCAGATTGATGGTCTATCGCAAGAGCAGTTTGAGAAAGCCAAGGAGAACGGACGACTGCCTTTCCTTGGCCAGTTGATCAAAAAAGAGCATTACAAAACGCACTCACTTTATTCAGGACTACCGGCTAGCACCCCAGCCATGCAGGGTGAACTCTTCTATGGTGTGAAAGGGTGCGTGCCGGAGTTCAGTTTTTTGGACAAGACAAGCGGCAGGATCGTGAAAATGTATGAACCTGCTGCCGCATCGATGGTACAGAAAAAAATTGAGCGGCAGGGAATGGGACTGCTTGAGGGTGGGAGCTCCTATTCCAATGTATTCACGGGTGGTGCCTCGGAGTCTCATTTTTGCGCGGCGGACATTGGCTGGGGTGGCTTTTTCAGAGCTGCGAACCCCTTGGTGTCCCCGGTCTTATTCGTGCTGTATCTGGACGTATTCGTGAGGACATTTGCGCTTCTAATCGTGGAATTTTTTCTGGCGGTCGTCGATTGTTTGCGCGGCACGATTGGCGGAAAATTATTCAAGGAGGAACTGCGGTTTATCCCGACGCGCGTTGCGGTCTGTGTCCTTCTGCGTGAACTTGTTGCGGCTGGCGGCGCCATCGATATTGCGCGCGGTCTGCCTGTCATTCATATGAATTTTCTTGGCTACGACGAACAGGCTCATCGCCGGGGCCCTTCCTCATTGTTTGCGCACTGGTCGTTGCGAGGCATCGGCGATGCGATCAAGAGACTTTGGGAAGCTGCTCACCGATCCTCGCGGCGCGAGTACGATGTTTGGATCTATTCGGATCACGGGCAGGAAGATGCGCGTTCGTATTCGGCCGTTCACGGCCTCACGTTGCGCGAGGCATTATCCAAAATTTACCCCCTGGGCCGACTTTCTTTTCAGACTCCGTCTGCGTCCAATCTTCAGCGGTCTAAGCGGGCTGATTTTTTACGTTTCTTTTTTGGGCCAAGAGAATACGAGAGTCTGGTTCCAGACTCTCTGGTTGCGGCAATGGGACCGGTGGGGAATATTTATTTATCACATCGGCTGAATTCCACTGAACAAGATCGGTTTGCGGTTCATTGCCTACGTTCGGCGTCGATCCCGCACGTCCTAGCTGCCGTCGAAAAACAGAAAGCGATTGTCTGGTCCGAAAAAGGCAAGTTTACACTGCCCGAGGATGCGGAGGCCGTATTTGGTCTTAATCACCCATTTTTCGAAGATATTGCCAAAGACCTTGTGGAGTTGTGCCATCACCCGGATGCCGGCGATTTCGTCATTTTGGGCTGGGATCGAAACGGGTGCGTCACGAGTTTTATGGTTGAGAACGGCACGCATGCGGGTCCCGGCGTTCATGAGACCGGGGCTTTTGCGCTGCTGCCGCAAGATGCGCCGCTCCCTCGCGTGGGCAGGAACTATCTTCGGCCATTGGATCTTCGGGAGGGTGCGCTGCATTTTTTGTGTCGGACCCCACCGGCTCCCTCTCAACCGAGAAAACCCCGTGCGTTGCCGGTCTCATTGCGGGTCATGACCTACAATATCCATAGTTCGGTTGGCATGGACGGAAAGGTTTCGCATGATCGAATTGCCCGCGTGATAGCGCGGCACGATGCGGATGTCATCGCCCTGCAGGAACTGGATGTGCGGATGGACCGTACCGGCGCACTGGACCAGGCAGGGTTGATCGCAAAAAAACTAGAAATGTCCCATCATTTTCATCCCTCATTTTTTATCGAAGATGGCCAATTTGGAAACGCGGTCTTTAGCCATTTTCCCATGAAGTTGGTGGGCGTGAAAAGGTTCAAAAAAAACAAGGATCTTGCCCGCGAGGAATCGCGCGGAGCGATCTGGATCTTAATGGACGTTCAAGGGATTCCCGTAAATCTGATTACGACGCATTTGAGTGTCTGGCCGAAAGAGCGTCTCAGGCAGGCTGATCAATTATGCAAGGATTGGCTCGAAACATACAGCTCCCCGGAACCGCTTGTTCTTTGCGGGGATTTCAATGCCTTGCCAGGCTCGGCAGCTTACAGGCGTTTCAAGAAGTGCTTGCGTGATGCGCAAAAAATATTTGATCCAAGTATCCGTCCGCGGAATACGTGGTTTGGGGAGTATCCGTTTGTTCGGATTGACCACGTCTTTGTAAATTCATCCGTTCAGGTGACGGATGTTCGAGTGCCGTCCACACGGCTGGAACGTGTGGCCTCGGACCACCTGCCGCTTCTTGTGGAATTGAGACTGCATCGGGGATTCCCCGGGTCTTCCTCCGAGATTCTCTCTCAAAAAGTTTAGGGGATCCCCTGATTTCCGCAAAAACTGCTTTATTTTAGGCTGGAGGTGTTGGATAAAGGGGAGGGGACGGGCGTGAGAAATCAGGTCGTGGCAGTGGCGGGTAACGTGCGTAGTCTTGTGAGCGTTTTTTTCCTCAGTTTTCTGCTTGCGGGCGTAGGCGCGGCGTGGTCTCGCGAGGGCAGAGCGATCGACTTCGACGGTGACGGCCACAGAGAGGCGGAGGTTTTCTATTCAGGCAACGAGATTGTGCGGACTCTCGTCGATACGGATCACGATGGGCGCATGGAGTCTGTCATTCATTACAAGGATGGTCATCGTGTGCGCGCCGAACAGGATATCAATTGGGACGGAATGACCGATCGTTGGATTTATTATTATTTCACGGGTATTCCTTGGAAAGTGGCGGAAGATTTTAATCGCGACGGGACGCCGGATTATTGGTTCTATCTCAGGAGCGGACATATCTACAAGTGGGAACAGGATCGCAATGACGATGGAAGAGCGGATATTCGAACGACATACGAGGTGGACAAGGCTGGTAGAACGCGTGCATTGGTTCAGCAGTCTTATGACGACGATTTTGATGGCATATTTGAATCTTGTTCGGGGATCACGGCCGCGAGGAGGGAGGCGATGACCCCACATTCGCTGGCCGAGGCGCTGTTGCGATGAGTGATGGGAAAGGGCCTGACATGTTAAAAGTATTGGTTGCTCATGACGGTTCTGAGTGTTCGGAGAAAGCCTTGCGGGATTTGAGAAAGGCGGGAATGCCGGAGACTGCGGAGGCGGTGGTGTTGACCGTGGCGGATACGTGGATCAACCAAAGTCCGGCGTCCTGTGATTACGCGATGAACCCTCAGGTCGCGGTGTTTCCGGGCGCGGAATACAACACGATGAAATCGTCTTTAAATGACGCTGAAGCCACATCCCGGCAGGCTGCAGAAAAACTAAAAATTTATTTTCCGGATTGGGAGGTTCGCTCCGAGTCTATCGCCGATGTTCCGGTATCAGGAATTATTAACAAGATAGAAGCATGGAGACCAGATCTTGTTGTGATGGGGTCCCACGGGAGGTCGGCTGCGGGAAGATTTTTCTTCGGCAGTGTCTCACGTAATGTGATTTCGCATGTCCATTGCAACGTACGAATTTCTCGGGGTCGTGATGATGGGGAAAGGAAGATCGCACCGCTTCGTCTCGTGGTCGCTTATGATGGATCTCAGGAGTCCGAAACAGCGTTCGAGGCGGCGTTATGCAGGAATTGGCCAAAAGGCACCACGATCCGGCTGATCACGGTGATGGATATGAGAGTCTCTCTGGCCTTTTTTCGCCCGACGGGTCCCATTCGCTATTGGATGCGGAACGAAGATAAGAACTCCCAGGATTGGGTTGAAAGAATGCTTTCTGATCAAAAGAGGCGCATCCAGGAAAAAGGCTTGCTCGCTTTCACCGAGGTGCTTAAGGGCGATGCGAAACGCACGCTGCTGAAAGCGGCGGAAGAATGGGGTGCGGATACGATCTTTGTAGGTTCACGTGGGTTGACGGGTAGTCGGCGAATCATTGCGGGAAGTGTTTCTACGGCGCTGGCGACGCATGCACACTGTTCGGTTGAGGTCGTGCATCGTTTGTGGGATGCTGGTGTTTGCTGTGAAGAGATGCAGGAACAACATAGGGAGTGCATGAGTAGAAATTGATCGCATGAGAGAAAGGGGGGCTCCATGCTTACCGCAAAGCGGTTGGGCTCTGAGGCACGGCGTGAGGTCGAACGGGAGCTTGTTCGCAAGCTTGAGACGCTTCGCTGGCTGCTTCGCTCGCACGGGGTCCAAACGTCAAAACGTCTTCCGAGCGACGACGAAGAAGCAGCGCCCCTGAAAAGTGAGATGGAGATCGTTGAGTCTGAGGAGAGGTTGGAATCGGACAAGATCAAACAGATCAAAGGGGCCTTGGAGAGGCTAAAGGATGGTTCTTATGGAATCTGTACGTCTTGCCACAAGCCGATCCCAAGAGAGAGGTTGGTCGCGATGCCGGAATCCCGTTATTGTTTCCCATGCCAAAGGAACTTTGAGAAAGAGCCCCGCGCGGAAGACTGGCCTTATTAACCCCGGTCGCTACGCAACAAAAGTCGCTTCCTTTTTTTTGGGGGGGCTCTTTTTTGTTACGTCATCGATATAATTCGGCCAAAGGCGTGAATTTGAAATCCGGGTCTCTGGAACAAAGCACAAAAGTATGTCATAATTCAGGCATGATAAGAATTGTAAAGTTAGAGCATCGCATTTGATCTCCTGTTCTGCCAATGCCATAAAGGCATTGCTGTCCCCGCATAGATGGAATAATCACAGGAGGTTTGAGCGATGGTTCTTTTCCGATTAGAGTCCCGGCGCTCTGAAAAATTCAACGACCCCGACGGGGATTGGTCCCTTTACGCGAAGTTTGAGAAAGGGGATACCGCAGCATTTCATCAGCTGTTCGATCGGTACAAGACTAGGATCTTAAATCTTTCTTATCGTTTTGTCCGCAATGCCGCTGCCGCCGAAGATATTGCGCAGGATGTTTTAATCAAGATCTACGAGAAGAAAGTTGGTTATCGCGCAAACGCCAAGTTTTCGACCTGGGTTTATCGCGTCACCGCCAACGCCTCCCTGGACCATTTGAGAAAAAAGAAATTTTTTGGATTTTCGCTCGACCAGCCGGTCAACAGCGCGGAAGAGGACTTCCGCCCCGCCTCGGATCTTGTAAGCGACAGAGGTTCAAGTACCCCGTCCGAAGATCTCGAGAGAAAAGAACTTAAGATAATGGTGGAAAAAGCGCTGCAGGGTTTGCCGGAAAACCTGAGATTTCCTATTCTTCTCTCCCAGTTCGAAGAAAAATCTTATCAGGAAATTGCCCAGATTCTCGAGATCTCGGTCAAGGCCGTCGAACGCAGAATTTATCATGCCAAAGAAGCCCTTCGCGGCAAACTATCGAAATATCTTCCGTAATTCAGTCAGACCCTAAACTTTGTAACTCTAATCGTATCAATGGGATATAAATTATTGGGGGTTTTATGTATCTTGAGCGTTTCATGGGTGAGGGATGGGATTAAGGATTCCTAGCTAAAAGGGGAGGGTCAGACAATGAAAAAGCTAATGACGTGCGCAGTTCTGGTTTTGATAGTTCTGGGCGGAGCGCCTGCCTATGCCCAGACGGGTGCAGCATCCGAGGGGACTCTTTCAATTATTGAATTCTCGCGGTTGCCAGAGAACCGGGGGCTGCAGGACCGGATATTGGACCGGAAGTATGACGAGTATCGGCATGGGAGAGTGCCGAGGACAACTCTTAGCGCGTCCAACGTTCGGTAGGGGAGGTCCTGCTTCTTTTCGGCAGGGTGGATTACGGTATGAATGCAGGGATCGCACCCTGTCGGAAAAGAAGAAAGAGCATCTTCCTTTTTTCTGAGTCGAGTTGTTTCACTTGGTTGAGGAAAGAAAGCCCGTTTTCCAAAAGAGGCTTGAAGCGGGAGGCCGGCCCGCAGAATAGGGCGGCGTCTTGAAAGCATTTTTCCGCGTTCTGGATATCTCCCAAATAAAGCTTGAGACACCCTAAGTTATAAATTGCCTCGGTATCGTAGGGTGAAAGTTTGGCGAGAGTTTCAAGATTTTTTGCGGCTTCTTCGATCTGGTTGTTTGTGTAATAGGCGATCGCAAGGTTGAAATAAACCGCCCTTGCGGAGGAGTCGGAGGACAGCGCTTTTTTGTAATTTTCGATGGCGGCCAAAATTTCGCCATCTCTCAATTGTTGATCTGCCAGGACTTTAATGCCCCTATCCGACGAAGACATCGCCTGGTTATCTTGAGCTGCAGCGGCGCAGGGCGATCCAAAAGATAGAAATCCAAAAAACACCAAGACACTGGCCATGGATTTTAGCTTCATAAATAACCTCGTTTCTGTCTGTCAAAATAAGTATAATTTTATATGTTACGGACCCATGACGAGGGGGTTAAATACGCTAAGGCGACAGCCAAAAATTTAGCGGGGGTTTTTGCGCATTCAAACGTTCCACCGGTAGGAGACACCCATGAAGAGTAAATGCGGTAAGAACTTAAGAGATTTGAGCCGTTGGGTTGACGGAGAGATTAAGGGCAGGGAAAGCGAGAGTCTCGCAGCTCATATCGAGACCTGCGATTTTTGCCGTCAGGAAACAGCGGTTTTTCGAGCGCTGAGAGGGACGCTCCGATCCGTCAGGGAAAATGTTCAGGTCTCCCAAGGCTTTGAAGCAATTTTCTGGGAGAGAGTGTCCGATCGGCAGAGAGGCTTATGGTTCGTAAGTTTCTTAGATAACCTAGCAGCATTGGTTCCAATGCCAAATCTCAGGCAAGCCGTTGCGTTCTCGATCTTGGCATTTTTTATCGGAAACATGGGAGGCGTCGCTTCCGCCCGATATTTTTCTGGCGCGCAGGATGTCAAGGGGATCGCTCCGTATTCTCTGGCCGGCGCCTATTTAAGCGGTATCAAAAACGAGGTTTCCCGGTGAAAAAACTGCTCATCTTCACACTGATCGTGTCTGCCGCGACTTTGATCGGGCTTTGGAGCGGAAAAAAATTTTGCGCCATGATTCCAAATCCCATCGCGCGCCAGGCGTTTTACTCCGGAATAAATTTGAATTCTTCCCAGGTTGGATCGATCCAAAAACTTGAAGATTCGTTCCAGAAAGAAGCCGACGAGCTTTGCATGAAAGTTTGCCGGGAACGAGTAAGCTTTCTTGACCAGATCAAAAAAGGAAGAATCGGCCGGGAAGACATCGACAAGAAAGTGGAAGCGATCGGCCAGCTTCAGATCTTGCTCGAGAAAAAAACCGCCGCACACATTCTGGATATTGATAAGATCCTGACGCCATCCCAGAGCGCTGTGTATCTGGAGCGGGTTTACCGTCAACAGTGCCGGATGACTGCACAGAGCGGCTTTGGCAACCTGGATGTGAAAATGATGGAACAGGGGGAAAATTCTATTGAAAAATAAAAAGGTTTTGGTTTTATTTTTTGGTGTGTTCTCTATTTTGTCTCATGCTCTGGCGGCGAGTGAAAATAGTGGGTATTCGGGAACGGCGGGTCCCGTGAGCATTCACGACCTCATTGAGGAAGCGCTTGCAAGGAGTCCCGCCGTTCAATCGAAGAAAGCCCAATATGAAGCGCTTCGTTCAAAAGTCATTAAAGCATGGCTTCCGGAGGATCCAATGGTCGGCATCGATGTCGAGGGACAACCGAAATGGTTCGACACCGGCAATCGCATGAACGATGAATACATGGTTTCTCAAACAATTCCTTTTCCAACAAAACTTTTTTTGAACGGTGTTATCGCTTCCAAAGAAGCCGATATGGCTTATCAGATGTTCAAAGAGGAGGAAAGGGGGGTGGCCTGGAGGATCGAGCAGCCCGCCTATCAACTTTTTTTGTCCAAGAGAACGGTTTCAGCCCTCGCAGAAAACAAAACGCTTCTTGAACAACTGTCGAATGTTTCCAAATCCCGTTACGAATCGAATGCGACAAGCCAGTCAGATTATCTGAAAGTTCAGATCGAACTTGCTCAGAATTCGATTGAAATATTTGATTGGACTCAAAAATCCCATATTGCGGAGGCGACGGTTTCAAAACAACTCAATAAGCCGTTGGATACGCAGTATTCGATAGAAGAAAAAGCGCAGCGAAGTGCTTTTTCACTTTCGCTTCCGGATCTTGAGAAGACCGCTTTGGAGAAAAGGCCGGAATTGAAGTTTGTCGAGAGTGCCTTGGAGCAGGCAAAAGCATCCCGGCTCTTGTCTCAAACAGAGTGGCTGCCTGATATTACGGGGAGGTTGGAAGCCAGAAAATATAGGGGTGAAGACGAGGTCCGCGATTACGATAATTTTATCGGCGTGTCCGTTCCCGTCTGGTCGCTTTTAAAAGGGATCGGAGGAGGCTGGAGGAGTGCTCAGGAAGAGGTAAACTCGGCGGAAGCGCTAGTTGCGGATATGAAAAATGAGGTTCTTTTCAGAATTCATGAGGCGTATGCAAGGTTCAAATCTTCGGAGAATGCTCTCACTATGTACGAGAGCTTCATTTTACCTCAGGCCAAGCAGCAGGTGGATATTTCTCTTTCGTCTTACGAAGCGGGAAAGTCCGATATTTTGAATCTTATTGACGGTCAAAGGACTTTAAAAAATACCCAGATCAGCTATTTCAAGGCCATGTCTGATTATGAAACGGCGCTTTCCGATCTTAAGTTTTCCGTCGGAGATGATCTTAAGGAAGACGTTCACCAGAGAGGGTCGGCATGACTAAAAAAAAGATAATATTTCTTGTGATGGTGCTTTTGTGTTTCGGAACACTAGGATTTTTGGTTCGAAGCAATACTGCGTTTCAAGCGGGCCGGTCAAAGAATATTGCCAAGCAGTACCATTGCCCGATGCACCCAAATATTGTCTCTGACAGGCAGGGAGACTGTCCCATTTGCAATATGAGGCTTGTTCCGAGCGAAATCGTGGCAACCGCACCCGAAAAAGCCAAAACAGGGAAACCGGATCCAGGCGCCGTCTGCATCATGCACGAATGCCCGATGATGAAGAATGGCGAAAAATGTCCGATGCTGATCCTGGCCGAAAAAGACGAAAAGGTGATGTGCCCGGTATGCCAAGAGGCGATCGACACCCAGAATGCCGGCGGATCTCAAGAGCCCGTTAGCAGCGCCCCTGTGAAAGAACCCCGAAAACTCCTCTTTTATCGCAACCCCATGAGACCGGACGTGACATCACCAAAACCTGCTAAAGATGAAATGGGAATGGATTATATTCCGGTCTACAGCGATGAAGTGGAGAAAGAGAGCTTCCCGAAAGATGAGCCCGAGCTTCCAACGGGTTATGCCTCGATCCTCATTACCTCTGAACGCCAGCAGCTTATCGGGATTCGCACGGATCTCGTCGAAAAAAAAGAAGCCTTTAAAACAATTCGTGCGGCGGGGCGAATTGCGTATGACCCGGATCTTTATCAGGTGCAGTCCGAATACATCGAATCATTCAAGTCTTTTAAAAATGCTGAAGCCGGTGGAGATAAAAATGCGATAGACTGGGCGTCAAAGCTTATGGATAGCGCGAAAACCAAATTGATCCGCATGGGTCTTAATTCCGAAATGGTCGAAGCGCTGCAAAAAGAAGAAGGTCCGGACAA
>CAYZGM010000033.1:6209-20375 GCA_964478015.1 uncultured Planctomycetia bacterium | reverse complement strand
GCGTTCTTGCCAGGGTCATCAAAATATCAATATCCTCCGGCACATACTCCTCTCCCGATTTTTTTAATCCCAATGCCAATACGCCGATGAGCACGTCATGATGCGCGATGGGTAAACATAGTTGCGCGTTAAGCTTTTTGAAATCATCCCTCAAATGGCTATGCCCGTCCATTTGGTCCGCATTCTTGTCTTTTAAAATAGGCTCATGAGTTTGCTTGAGATACGCAATGACTGCGCTATTTTCTGAGAACGATAAGACCTTATCTTTGATCCCGACAGTTGCCGCGCTTTTATAAATCTTCGCATCCTTATCCAGCAAAAGTATTCCAGTGGATTCAAGTTTTATAATTTTGTTAAGCTCTGCCACAGTTTGCTCGGTCAGTTTTTGTAAATCAAGCACCGTTAAAACTTCATTTGTAAATGTTTTCAAGAGAACCTTGTAATCAAATTTCCTTTGGAACAAAAAACGATCCGTGGCAGTAGTAAGAAAGTTTTCAAGCGGTCTTAGGGCTAACGTAATAACAACCACCGTGGGCAGTGTCGATAGCCACAAGCTATCGTGAAAAATTGATTTAAAAAATTCCTGCCCAATGATTGTAAAAATACTAAAAACACCATAAACAAAAGCGAACAACCCTGTGAATACTGCTGTTCGTCGAATAATAACTTCAATGTCAAGTAGCTGGTGCTTAATAATCGCGTAAGCCATAATGACGGGGTATAAAAAAACAACCAGCATACCGAAAGGATATATCTGAAAGTTAAATACGGGGAAAAATGCAGTCCACCCTCCCAAAAAACCAATACCTGTGGCCCATAAAATATATTGAATATGAGTTTTTGTAACATTCTTACTAGGCGCTGCGGACAAACCTCTTATAAGGCACACCACACAATCACTTATACAAATAAAAAACAAAACTGCATAAACCGGATAAAGAAAACCACCATTCGTATAGTAGCGAAAGAAGGGTTTAGCGGATGAGGCGAATACAAAGGCGTTTTGTTTTAAAATAGTCATTACAAAAAAAACAGCCCCTACCATCCACCAAAATAAAACTAAGCCCTTTCTTTTCTCCCCTATTTTTAAAAAAGTATAAATAAAACTTGCAAAAGTTGCTGGGATAAGAGATGCCCCCATATAGTGAATCATAATCCAAAAGTCAGCGGATGATCTAGTCAAAGATATAGACATTAGCCCTAGTCCTAAGCTCCATAGAGCGTTGGCAAGGCCATTAAAAAAGAAAGCGATGTTGGTTGGGTTTTTTCGATTATTGAGAAAACAAAACAGGCCAAAGAAAAACGAGGAAGCTGTTGTTAAGAGACAAAAAAATAGAAAAAACTTAGCCAAGTGTGCCCCTGAAGATCACAAAACTGCTTTAGTTTTGTTGCGACCATACTTATTATGTATGTCCACGTATGTTTGGTTTACTACGGCAGCGGCCGTTGTGAATTCTCCCGCCAAGACCGTAGCAGCTATTATTTCGGCAAATTTATCCGCTTTGCCGGACCCGAAACACCCTATCAACTCGAGACATTCTTTTTGTGTGCCAAGCCCAGTCCCCCCTCCCACTGTCGCCACAAGCAGATTTGGCAATTCGACCTCAACCAAAAAATCTTGTTTATTATTAACAGCCTTGCCAACAGAATGGCAAACATGAGAACTAGAAATGTCAGCCATATCTTGTCCCGTTGCTAAACAAATAGCGGTAATCCCATTGGCGGCATGCACATTAACTGCAGAAACCTTAGCTGCCATACCACACTCAATGCAACGATCTGTAAAATCCTGAAGTTCAATAGCCGTGACACCGAGCATTTCTATTGCCTTTTTTGTAACCACTGCTCTGGCTCGTACTTTCTTCCCATACCCCTCCTGTTCATTAAGAAGCGAATGATGTTTGACAGCGCTATAGTGCGAACGGTGATAAAACTTTACGCCTGTTTGAGCAGCTATATACTTGCACGCGTTGAATGTTGCCTCATTTATCATATTAAGGCCATGGGCATCGCCGGTATCATAAATGCATTTTAATACATAATTATTGCTTACCCTGATAGGTTTGATAGCCAGAAGTGTTGTGTGGGAACTTTTACTTTCTGCTATTTTTTTAATTTCTGAATAATTTTCATCTAAAAATTTTTTAATAATTAAATCTTCATCCTTTGATACAATAAACATAGGGTCAAGATGAATCTGCTTAGAAACTACCTCTGTTTCTACAGGGTCTCCCAATCTTAAAAGTCTCATACCTAAATCGTACGTTAATACCAAAGCTCCTTCCATGGTCGCCATTGGCACATAAAAGTCTCCGTGGGCGTTTTTTCCATTTATTCTTAGCGGCCCTGCTATTCCTAAGGGAATTTGCACAATTCCAATAGGATTTTCAATATTATTTTTAAATAAATTTGTGTCATAAGTACAGCCTCTTAAATGCCTAAAATTTTGTCGAATTTTTTTGGATAAGTAGTCGACTTTTTTCTCTATGCTAATTCTGTCGTATAGTTTTCTGATTTTTTTGTACTCAACTTGATCGGTGTTGTCAATCCACGGATGGGCAAGATTCTCTCTAATTAAAAAAAGGTCGTCTTTAGAAAGACTATTAAAGCTAACTCCATACAAAAACTCTTTCGTTTTGTTGTCGTGCACAGACCATATGACATTGAATTTTAACTGCACGGGCTTAAAAGGCAGAAGTAAACTTGTCACCGTTCCACCAACGCGTAAGGGGCTGAAAGAAACTATGCGGGCCCCAGCTTCGCTAATATCGACCGTTGATCCTATGGATCCATCAGCACACTCAATACGAAAATTAGCCGGTACTCTATGATACGCACGACGCTCTATATGGTTTGTCACAACGTCTTTTGTTTGTTCAGCTGCCAATGTATCCCCCATATCATAAATTTGATAACAGCACATTTGGTCCGTTTATTTAAAAATAATGACTTTCTTTACCTATTTCCAGCATATGAATTAATAGAAAGCCTGCTCCGAACGTCATTAGGAAACAGTTATTGGTTAACCAGCGCTTTTTTATTAATATTGGTTATCTCTTGCAACTGGATCCATTGGTCGATGGTAGTGCGCTTGAAGCGCCAATGGGACCCTACCTTGAAGCCCGGGAGCTTGCCTCCGGAAGCGTGCTTGTAGATCGTAAGCGGCTTCATGCGTAGGTAGTGCGCGAGCTCTTGTACTGTAAAAACCCCGTCTTCCGTATCCATTGATGTATCCAATGACCCCTCCCGCTTATCTTGAGCCGTCATTTTAGTCTCTCGCTTATTTTTTGTCAATGCTTTTTTATCAAAACTAAGCAATTCCATGTAATTCTACATATGGTACCCAAAATCGTCCCCCTCCCCCAGGAATAGTATTTTCTCCCGGTAACAGCTTGGTACCTGCTTACGTAGCTGTTACCGGAAGAAAAAATTTTGAACGAAAATGAAGCGGTTTAACGTCTATTAATAGTAAAAGAAAGGGGGGTTCTCCTCATGGCTGGGAAACCGAGACGTCTGGTACAAAACGGGATTTATCATCTAATCTCGAGAGGCAATAATCAGCTCTCAATATTGGCGATTGAGGGCGGTTATCAGTTCTTTAAAGAGACTTTGCGGGTGGCAAAACAAAAGTATTTATGGGACATCTATCATTATTGCCTCATGCCCAATCATATTCATATACTTGCCCAAATTGATGACCCGTTGGACCTGCCGAAAATCATGCACTACGTTATTCTCTCTTATTCCCGTTGGTACAGATATCAAACGGGTTACGTCGGGCATGTCTGGCAAGGACGATACAAAAATCCCTTAATAAACAGGGAAAGCTATCTGCTTGAGTGCGGGCGGTATATTGAGAGAAATCCGGTTCGAGCGGGCCTTGTCAACGCCTCAGAGGACTACCCTTGGTCGAGTTATAGATTCTATTCGCACGGCAGCGAGGACAGCCTGGTAACAAAGGATCCGTCCTATGACAGTTTTGGGTTTACCGATACCGAAAGACGTCGTCAATACCAGACGTTTGTAAAATTACCGCTTCGAGCTTCATTTTAATCCGTTTAACGGTAACAGTTACCAAGCTGTTACTGTACCTGCTATTGTACCTGTTACCGGGGTGTGTTAGTTACCAGGCTGTTACTGTACCTGTTACAGCAACTGTTGCCGTGGCTGTTGCCTAATAGGAGACTTTTAGGAGGGTGAGACCGTGGGGTTTGGCGGTGGGGCCGGCTTTCTTTCTGTCTTTAGAGGCTAAGATGTGCTGGATTTGACTTATGGGGAGCTTGCCTCGACCGACCTCAATCAAGGTGCCTACCAGAACGCGGACCATGTGACGAAGAAAACCGTTTCCCCGGAATTTGATACTGATCTTTGGGCCATTTTTATGGATTAGGATGGAATGAATGGTGCGTGCTGGGTTTCTTTCGTCATCGCCGCTGTCACGGAAAGCACTAAAATCGTGTTTGCCGAGAACATATTTTGCAGCTTTTCTCATTTTGGTTGGATCGAGGCGCGAGACATGCCAGAGACAGAAAGGGGCCAGGTTGTAGGCGGGTCTTGTCCGGCTGTTCCAGATAAGGTACTCGTAAATTTTGTGTTTCGCGCCGTAGCGGGCATGAAAAGACGCTGGGACAGTTTTGGCGGAGCGGACCAATACATCCTCGGGAAGATAAAAATTTAGAGCGTCTCGTAGTTTGGCGTCGGGTAGATTAGATTTCGTCCTGAAATGCGCAACCATCCCCTGCGCATGCACTCCGCTGTCCGTGCGAGAGCTGGAAATTAGGGTGGCCTTTTCTTTCAGGATCTTGGCTAGATGTCTCTCGAAAATCTCTTGGAGGGTCTTGCCGCTTCTTTGGCTTTGCCACCCCTCGTAGCGGGTACCCTGGAAAGCAATGACAAGACGAACAGTGCGCATGACGCGTTAGCGGCTAGGAACGGCTGATTAGGATCTCGGCTATCTGGACTGCATTAAGCGCCGCTCCCTTGCGGAGCTGGTCTCCGGACACAAAAAGCCAGAGACCTTTTGGGTTTGAGGGATCCAAGCGAACGCGCCCCACAAGAACATCATCCCCGCCGCTGGCCTCCATCGGCATTGGGAAGTGATTCTTTTGGCTGTCGTCGACAATGCGCACCCCCGGCGCCTTTGAAAGAATTTTAAGGATCCCGGCGACCTCAGGTTTTTTGGACAGTTCAAGATAAATAGCCTCCGTATGGGCCCTGAATACAGGCACGCGCACCGTCGTCGCCGTGACAGCAATATTATTGTCGTGAAATATTTTTTTTGTTTCCTGGATCATCTTGAGTTCTTCCTCATTGTAGCCGCCGTCCTTAATGGCGCTGTTGTGAGAGAAAAGATTGAAAGCGATCTGATGCGGGAACACTTCCTTTTTGGCGGCACGTCCCTCGAGCACATCGCGGGACTGTGTTTCGAGCTCTTTCATCGCCAAGGCGCCCGCTCCAGAAGCCGCTTGGTAAGTCGACACAATGATCCGCCGTATCCGATTCGAGCGATGGATGGGATGAATGGGAAGAAGCATGATAATGGTCGAGCAATTCGGATTCGCAATAATGCCTTTGTGCTTTTGAATATCCCCGGGATTGATCTCCGGAATAACCAGCGGCACTTTCGGATCCATGCGAAAGGCGCTCGTATTATCGACAACAACGGCTCCTGCTTTCACAGCGTGCGGCGCGAAATGCTTGGAGACGGAACCCCCAGCACTCGCCAGGACAATGTCGATGCCGTGAAAGGAATCTTCTTTCAATTCCTGCACAACAAGAGTCCGGCCCATGAACTTCACTTTGGATCCGGCTGAGCGTTTGGAAGCCAGCAGCACGAGTTTGTCTATGGGAAAGCGACGCTGCTCCAGAATCTGCAGCATCTCCTGGCCCACGGCGCCGGTAGCGCCCATGATGGCGACGTTATACTTGGACTTTTTTTTCACTTAAAGCCTCCACCACCAAATCCCCCACCTCTTTGGTGCCGTAACCCATCTTGCCAGCCGAGAGGGACTTTAATTTATTCCTGGTGACGTCCATCACTGCAGCCTCGATCTCGGCAGCGGCTTTCTCTTCGCCAAGATGCTCCAACATCATCCCGCCCGCGCAAATCGCAGCAAGCGGATTGATCACATTCTGACCGGTGTACTTCGGGGCTGAGCCGCCAATAGGCTCGAACATGGAAACGCCCTCGGGGTTAAGATTGCCGCCCGCCGCGATCCCCATCCCGCCTTGGATCATCGCGCCAAGATCCGTAATAATGTCGCCGAACATATTGTCCGTCACAATCACGTCGAACCATTCGGGATTCTTCACCATCCACATGCAGGTTGCGTCCACGTGTGCGTAGTCCGTGGTGACGTCCTTATACTCTTTGGCCACTTCCTGAAACACGCGCCACCATAGATCGTGCGCATAGGTCAAAACATTCGTTTTGGCGCAAAGGGTCAACTTCTTCCGCTTGTTTCTTTTTCTGGTGAATTCGAACGCGTAGCGGATGCAGCGCTCAACGCCTTTCCGGGTGTTGCGCGACACTTGGAGAGCAATCTCGTTCTTTTTCCCTTTGTTGATGAATTTTCCCTCTCCGACGTAGAGACCCTCGTTATTCTCCCGCACCACAACAAAATCGATCTCCGCCGGACCCTTGTCCCGCAGCGGGGTCCAGACACCGGGATAAAGTTTTACCGGTCGCAGATTGATGTATTGCTCAAGATCAAAACGAATTTTTAGAAGAAGACCTTTTTCCAGGACTCCCGGCTTCACGTCCGGGTGGCCCACTGCCCCTAAAAGGATCGCATCAAATTTTCTCAGCGCAGCTACCTCTTTGTCTGAAATGACCTTGCCGGTTTTAAGATAGCGCTCGCCGCCGTAATCAAATTCCGTCAGGGCTAATTTAAATCCGTATTTTTTTGACACGGCATGTAAAACTTTCACGGCTTCGAGAGTTACTTCCGGCCCTGTTCCGTCGCCGCCAATCACCGCAATGTTGTAGGTTCTACTCTTTGATTTCATGTTCTCCTCGTGCGTCATTCCCGCGCCCGCCTGAGCGGGAATCAACTTGATCCCCGCCTACGCGAGGATGACATTATTGATGAAATTATTCAATCGCCGGCACCAGTCCCGCCTTGGGGCTTGACGCATTGGCGTGCATTTTTTTCTCTATTCTTCCCGCTTCATAGGCAAGGCGCCCGGCCTGAACCGCGAGCTTCATGGCTTCAGCCATTTTGACAGGGTCTTTGGCACCCGCAATCGCCGTATTCATCAGGACCCCATCGGCGCCCAGTTCCATGGCCACCGCCGCATCCGACGCCGTCCCAACACCCGCGTCGACGATCACGGGGATCTTCACTTTTTCAAGAATGAGCCGGATGTTGAGCTTGTTCAGAATGCCCTGCCCTGAACCGATGGGCGAGGCCAGCGGCATGACACAGGAAGCGCCTGCATCTTCTAATTTTTTTGCCATGACAGGGTCGTCGTTGGAGTAGGGCATGACGATAAAGCCCTCTTTCACGAGCTCCTTTGTCGCCTCGAGAAGCGCCTGGGTATCCGGCATGAGCGTCATCTCATCGCCGATCACCTCAAGCTTGACGAGATTTGACAACCCCGCCGCACGGCCAAGGCGGGCAGCACGTACCGCATCCTCTTTCGTATAACACCCTGCGGTATTGGGCAATAAAATATATTTTTTGGCGTCAATAAAATCCAGAAGAGACTCTTTCGTCCTATCCAGGTTCACCCGCCGCACGGCCACGGTCACCATGCCAGCTCCGGAAGCTTCGAGTGCCTGACGCATTTGCTCCGGCGTGGCGTATTTGCCCGTTCCCACAATAAGCCGAGAGGTTAAAACATGCGGGCCTATCTGAAAAATCTTCCGGTTCATTGCTCGGCCTCGACAACCATTCCTTTTTCAACCACGACAATGCCCTTGGGCGTGATCAAAAAACGTTTCCGGTCCAATTCCTTGTCGTAGCCAATGACCGCATTTGGCATAATTTTCACATGCTTGTCGACAATGGCGTTCTTCACTTTCGCGTAGCGGCCAACGTCTACGCCCTCCAAAAGAAGAGAACCCGTTACTTCCGCAAAACTGTTCACGCGCACATTCGGCGAAAGGATCGAGCGTTCGACAGTCCCTCCTGAAATAACGCAACCGTCCCCTACGAGAGAATCCACCGCGATGCCGCGACGGCCGCTGGTTTCCTGGTTAAACACGAATTTCGCGGGCGGATACTGCAATTGGTATGTGCGGATAGGCCATTCGCGATCGTAGACATTGAAATGCGGCGTTACCTGGATAAGATCGATGTTCGCCTCATAATAGGCGTCCAGCGTCCCCACATCGCGCCAGTAAAGCGCTTCTTTTTTATTCATGTCCACGAATTGATACGCCACAATGTTCCGGTTGCCGCCCTGGATCATCTGAGGAATGATATTCTTCCCAAAATCATGCGCGGTCTCTTTTTTGGCATCCTCATTTAATTCTTCCTCGAGCGCGTAACGGTCAAATATATAAATGCCCATCGAGCCATAAACACGCTTTGGGTCACCCGGGATGGTCTTGGCAGTCTTCGGTTTTTCCTGGAAACCGATTACCGTGTTGTTCTCATCAACCTGGATGACACCCACATCGTGCGCCTCCCCCACAGGAACAGGAACCACGCCGATCGTCAGATCTGCTTTGCGTTCGCGGTGAAAATCAAGCATCGATTTATAATTCATTTTGTAGACATGGTCGCCCGCCAGAATAAGCACCTGCTCAGGATTTTCGCTGTGAATGGAATAGATATTCTGATAAATGGCATCGGCGGTGCCTTGGTACCAATGGTCGTCAATGCGCTGTTGGGCCGGCAAAACGTCAATAAATTCGCCGACCTCGGAGTTGAGCACATTCCAACCCATTCGGATGTGGCGCGCCAGAGACATGGATTTGTATTGCACGAGAACGTAAATACGGCGGATGCCTGAATTGATGCAGTTTGAAAGCGTAAAATCGATGATCCGGTAGATCCCACCGAACGGCACCGCAGGCTTGGCCCGGTCCTTGGTAAGGGGATAAAGTCTCTCCCCCTTGCCCCCGGCCATTAAAAATGTGAGAAGTTTTTTCATAAGGAATAGGTATTATAGAACTTACGAATGGGTGATGCAAGAAAACCCTCATGCCGCCCTTGGCGTGGTGCCTAAACGATCCCGGAGGACAAAAGGAGCTCTTGAGTGTACAAATGTTGTGGATTTTTAAAGACTTGCGAGACGGTTCCAGTCTCGCAGATCTGGCCGTTTTTCATCACCATCACCCGATCGCAGAGATGGCGAATCACCCGCAGGTCATGGGATACCAGTAGCAGGCCAATCCCCCGCTCTGTGCGGAGTTTTAGAAAAAGGTTAAGAATCTTCGCCTGCGCCAACAGGTCCAAGGACGAAACGGGCTCATCGCAGACCAAAAGCTCCGGGTCGCGGCTTAGCGCGCGGGCAATCGCGGCGCGCTGACATTCACCGCCGGACAGCTCATGAGGGAAGCGGCTCGTGAATTCAGCGGGCAAGCCTGCGGACGCTAAAAGTGAAGCCGCTCGCTCCCCGAGTCCCGCGCGGTTCTTGGCTGGGCCCAGCGAAAGAGCCTCGCATAAAGAGGCGCCTATCGTCATGCGCGGATCAAAAGAGGCGTTCGGGTTCTGGAATACAATTTGCATTCCTTTTCCGGTGAAGCGCACATCGCCCGAGTCCGGCCTGATAAGGCGTGTGACAAGTTTCGCAAGCGTTGTCTTGCCGGACCCTGATTCTCCCATAACTCCCAGCACCTCGCCAGCTGTCATGGAAAACGAGACATCCCTCACCGCGTGAACAGAACCTTTAAACGATTTATTGATAGCGCGAACTTCGAGCATCACTCAACCTCTATCTTGGTTTTTGGCGTAACTTTCTCCAGTCCCGCCCGGAAAAGAGTTTTCGCGTAGTCTTCCCGCGGGACGAACCCATCCGCACAACGATCCATCTTCTCAACGATACAGCCTTGTCTCATGACATAGATTCGGTCTGCAATACGCGAAGCAAGGCTTATATTGTGCGTAATAAAAAGACAGGCAAGTTCCCGCTCCCTGCGTATCGCTCGCAAAAGATCGATAATCCCGTGCTCCACCGTCACATCCAGCGCCGTCGTAGGCTCATCCGCAACCAAGAGTTTCGGGCCTGTTAAAAAAGCCGTCGCAATCATGACACGCTGTTTCATGCCTCCGGATAATTCATGGGGAAAACTCCCCATGACACGCTGAGGTTCCGGTAAATGCGCCTCTACCAAGCTCACAAGCGACGCCTTTTGAGCCTCGGCAAAACTTCTCTTGAAATGCGCAAGATACGTTTCGACCATCTGCTCCCCGATCGTCATCACCGGGTCCAGTGCCGCGTTTGGATCCTGAAAAATGTAAGAAATGCTCGTTCCTCGGAGCGCCCGAATCTCTCCGGGTGAAAGTTTTAAAATATCTTTCACCCCGATGTCTTGCCGCCAGAGGACCGATCCGGTAAGGTGGGCGTCGTTCGATAGGCGCGTTAGCGCTAAAGCTGTTTGTGTCTTTCCGGAACCTGATTCCCCCACAAGGCAAACCCAGCCCTGTCTCGGAACTTCGAAAGAAACGCCGCGCACGACGTTCTTTTTTTCTCCATTCAAGAAGAAAGAAACGGATAGATTTTCGACTTTAAGTATCGGTTCTTCGCCCACGCGCCAAAGATTCTCCTAAAATATTCAGACACAGCACGGTCACAAACACGGCCATCCCTGGGAAAAATAGCACCCACCAAGCCGCCCCCAGCACGGCCTTTCCCTCCATCATTAAATTTCCCCAGCTCGGCGTGGGCGGCTGAACGCCTATTCCCAAGAAGCTGAGCCCCGCCTCGATCAGAATGGCGCCGGATAGGGCCAGCACCGCGGAAACTCGAAGCGGGCCGGCCGCGTTCGGGATAAGATGCTTCCATAGGATGCGCCAGTCGCTGGCACCCAGGGACTTCGCCGCCAAAATGAACTCTCTCTCTTTCAGACTCAGAACTTCCGCATGGGCTAACCTCGCCACGCCCATCCAGCTCGTGACGGCCAGCACCCAGACGAGATTCCATAAACTGGGCCCCATCACCGCAATCACGCCGAGAATTAAAAAAAATGTCGGAAAACACAAAAAAAGATCGATGGCCCCAAGGATCATCTTTTCCCGGATGCCTCCAAAGTAACCGGCCAGCGCGCCCAGCCATGACCCGATAAAGAGAGCCAGGGTCACGGCGCCAACACTAACCCCCAAGGAAATAGAACTTCCGGCTAACACCCGAAAAAGAAGATCCCTGCCCAGAGAGTCTGTCCCGAACCAATGATGCGTCGAGGGCGCCGCAAGCGCCTGCGGGATATTCATTTCTGAGGCAAGTCCTTTAAAAACAATCGGGGAAATCGCCGCGAGAACAAGCCAAGAAATAAGCCAAAACTTTGCAAATTTCATAACTTCTGCCCGGCCCGGTTTATCCTCGGATCCACCTTGGCATAGGCTAAATCCGCCAGAGCATTGCCAAGCAACGTCAAAATCGCGCCGAGTGAGAGAACGCCCATAAGAACCGGATAATCCCTTGAGAACACAGCGCTATAAAAAAGACGTCCCATCCCTGGGATCGAAAACACGGATTCCAGAACAACGCTTCCGCCCAAAAGACCGGGCACCGAAAGACCTAGAAGCGTGACGACGGGAAGAAGCGCATTCTTTAGCGCATGCCGATACACCACCGAACGGTCTGAAAGACCTCGCGCGCGCGCGGCACGGATAAAATCTTTATTCAGCACCGCTTCCATGGAAGCTTGGACGTAACGGGAAAAAATGGCGGTTCCAGACAACGTAATGACAGCCACGGGAAGCGTCATATGCCACAGAAGATCCGCCCACTGCCATACCAACGAATGGTCCTCATAAAAAACTGAGCGCAGCCCACACACCGGGAAAAGCCCAAGGCGAACACCGAACCAAGACATAAATACGAGCGCTATCCAAAAAGACGGCAAAGAAATGGCCCCCAATGAAAGAAAGCTCACCCATTTTTCGGAGCGCCTGCCCTTGCGTAGAGCCAGCCAAACACCGAGAGGAATCCCGAGTGCCAACGTCAGGAGAAGGGAGATCACATTCAGAGCCAGTGTTACGGGAATCGTCTTCAGAATTTTTGTTTTTACTTTTTCCCCGTCCACGAGAGATTCGCCAAAATCAAAACTGCTCATTTTGAACACCCACAGGCGGTACTGCTCCCAGAGAGGGCGGTCCAACCCATAGAGCCGGTTTAATTTTTCGGCCGCTTCGGATCCGGATCGCCCATTGAGACCCGCCCGGGCCTCCCCGGGAGTCCCGGGAGCCAGGTGAATCACCCAAAAGCACAGAAGCGTGATCCCAAAAAAAAGAAATAGGCTGTAACCAAGACGCCGGACTATGATCTCAAGCAAGAGTCACCGCCAATGGATATTTTTGCCGCTCTTTTGGCACGAACCAGCGGATGAAATTAAACCCAACGCCAAGCTTGCCTTCCATTACGTTCTCAAAACGATTGTGAATCACGGACAGAGATTCCGGCGCATACAAAAAAGCATAGGGCTGGTCTTCGTAAATAATCGCATGGACTTGACGGTACAGCGCCGCGCGCTTATTTTGGTCAAACGTCTTTCTAGCTTCCACCAAAAGACGATCCACCTCCCTATTTTGATAGGATACAAAATTAAATTGCCCGGGTCCCGTTCGCGAAGAATGGAATAGATCATAAATATCGGGATCGAGCGCGAGACTCCAGCCCATGAGGACGGCGTCGAATCTCCGGGGATGAATGAATTCCCTGAGAAGTGTCCCCCATTCCATCGCTTGGATCTTCATCTCGACACCGATCAGCGACAGTTCCTTCTGTAGGATCTCGCAGGCCATTTTGCGCTCATCATTGCCGCCGTTTGTAAGCACCGTGAAAGAAAACCGAACCCCCTCGCGATCAAGAATGCCGTCCCCGTCGCTGTCGCGCCAACCCGCCTCGGCGAAACGTCGTTTTGCCTTCCCGGGATCATAGGCGAATACCTTTACATCCGGATTCGCAGCCCAACTTTCGGATAAAAAAGGCCCTGAGATAGCTCTCCCCTGGCCCATCAAAACACCATGGATCATTTCGTCCGGATGAATCGCGAAAGCCAATGCCTGGCGCACACGTTTATCTTGGAACAGGGGATTCTTCAGGTTGTAACCCAGATAGGTGTATTGCAATCCGGCCCATCGATAGGTCTTGTACTTGCGATCAAAGAATGGCGTGTGAATCTGACGGATGAATTGTAGCGGCGTCAGGCCCGCGCTGTCCAAATTTTCAGTTTGAAGCTCCAAAAACACCGTTGCTGTGTCCGGAAGAAAACGGATCACAACCCTATCGAGGTTCGGACGGCCCTCAAAATAAGCGGGATTCGCCCGAAGCTCTATTTTTTCTCCTCGGACCCATTTTTTTAAATAATAGGGTCCCGTCCCCACCGGATTGCGCGCAAATGGGGTGCTCCGCAGGTCCTGACCTGCCAGAAGATGCTCCGGCGCTATTCCCATGGTCCAACTGGAAAGACCGGGAGAAAACAACTCCTTGTACCGAACCTCTACGGTGTACTCATCCAAGGCCCTCACGGATACGACTTTCTCGAATTGGCCGCCATAAGGCGTTGGCACCGTCGGATCTGTTAATTTTTGGTAGGTAAAAACAACGTCTTTCGCCGAAAAAAAAGCTCCGTCCTGCCAGAGGACATTTTTCCGAAGATGAAATACGAGAATAAGGCCGTCCTCGCTGACCTCCCAGCGCTCGGCGAGATCCCCCGCAAGGTTGAGATTCTCATCGTATTTTAAAAGGCCGTTGAAAATGAAATGCGAGACTTCGGCAGAAGCAGTGTCGGAGGCAAGAAATGGAATAAGATTGGCGGGTTCGGCTGCCGACGAAGTCACAAAAGAATCGCCGCGGGGAACGTCTGCAGCCCAAAGCTTCTGAAAGAAAAAAACAGAAATCAATAAAAATATCCCTGCGGCGAGACGCCGTGGGGATATTTTTTTATTTCGCATTCGCCTCCGCGGAAGTCGAGGGAGCAGCAGCGACAGTCTGAGCCACGGCATCGGCCGTAACCTTAGAGGACTCGGAAATCGGCTCAGACGCCGTGACGGG
>CAYZGM010000033.1:0-6109 GCA_964478015.1 uncultured Planctomycetia bacterium | reverse complement strand
CGGCATCGGCCGTAACCTTAGAGGACTCGGAAATCGGCTCAGACGCCGTGACGGGAACCTGGGGGGCCTGAGGAACCGGAGGAACGGCCGGGATCATGGATTGAAGATCCCGCGCCAACGCGCCATGGCCGATGAGCGACCGCCCCTTGTGGGACGACATGATCCCGAGCGTCAGAGAAGTGATGATAAAGATGACCGCACAGGCTTCCGTCGCTTTCATCATAAAAGCATTCGTCTGCGTCCCGAACAGACTCTGCGGCTGTCCGCCGCCCAGCATATCCGAAAAACCGCCGCCACGGCCGGCTTGCAATAGAACTACCATGATAAGCACGAAACATACAATGACGTGAACAACCAGAACAAGTGCGTACATTTTTGTTTCCTCGTTTTAAATTGCCAGTTTTTACCTAGCCATGACGGCTGCTTGAGCATTTTTAATAATATCGGCGAATCCTTGGGCGTCAAGACTCGCGCCTCCGACAAGCGCTCCGTCGATATCCTCTTCGCGCATCAGGTCTGAAATATTGTCGGGCTTGACGCTGCCGCCGTATTGAATCCGGAGACCCTTGGCCGTGTCGGCCCCGAACCGCTTCTTCAACCAGCTGCGAATAAATGCGTGCGCTTCTTGCGCCTGGGCCGGTGAAGCAACCTTTCCGGTTCCGATGGCCCATACCGGCTCATAAGCCAAAATGATTTTGTCTGCATCTGTCGGGGAAAAATTGGCCAGCCCCCCGCTTAACTGCTCTTCCAAAACTTTGTTCGTTAATTCTTTTTCACGTTGAGCCAGCGTTTCTCCAACACAAACGATGGGCGTTAAGCCCGCCGCCAATGCCGCTTTTATTTTTCGATTCACAGTTTCGTGTGTTTCGAAGAAAAATTGTCGGCGCTCCGAATGACCGATAATGACGTGCGATGCGCCTGCATCTTTCAGTAAATTTGCGGAAACCTCGCCCGTAAAGGCGCCTTTCTCTTCCCAATAAAGATCCTGCGCGCCGACCCGGAACTCCGTATCGCGCAGCGCCTCAGAAACCTCGCTGATGGCCGTGTAAACCGGGCACACCAGAATTTCCACGGATTCGGTGTCACGAACCATGCGCTTTAAAAGCGTCGCGAACTCAATCGCTTCCTTGATTGTTTTATTGAGTTTCCAGTTCCCGGCGATAACAGGTTTTCTCATCAACGCTCCGATAATGCGGTAATGCCTGGAAGCGCTTTGCCCTCTAAATACTCCAGCGAGGCTCCGCCGCCTGTAGAAATGTGGGTCATCTGCTGATCCAGACCGAAACCAATGACGCAGGCGGCAGTGTCTCCGCCTCCGATGACCGTCACGGCATCTTTCAGACGAGAAAGTTTCAGCGCAATCTCCCGGGAGCCATTTGCAAAAGGAGCCATCTCAAATATACCCATCGGACCGTTCCAGATCACGGTTCGGGCTGTGTCCAGCGTTTGGCAAAAAAGTTCCACCGTTTTTGGGCCAATATCAACCCCGAATCTTCCGGTTCCAATCCCCGGACCCTCTACCCTTGTCGGTGCAGCCGCATCGACTTTCTGCACACTCACATGGTCCACGGGAAGCAGGATATCCACTTTCGCCTGTTTAGCTTTTTCCAGGATCGACTTTGCCAAATCAAGTTTGTCTTTTTCGTATTTGGAATCACCGATCTCAATGCCCTGCACCTTGAGAAATGTATACGCCATGGCGCCGCCGATCAGAATCCGGTCGACCTTGGCGATCAGGTTCTCAACGACGCCGATCTTATCGGATACTTTCGATCCGCCCAGGATGGCCACAAAAGGTTTTTTTGGGCGTTGCATTGCATCGCCAAGATACTGAATCTCTTTTTCCAGAAGAAAACCCGCGCCGGAGGGCAAAAATTTTGTCACCGCATCGATGGAGGCATGTGCGCGATGGCTGGAACCAAACGCATCGTTGATATAAATATCCCCGTTCTCGGCGAGCTTCCTTGCAAAATCGGCCCCATTTTTCTCTTCATCCGGATAAAAACGAAGATTTTCAAGCACCGCCACCGACTTGACGCCATTTAGCACCGAAAGCTCATCTTTCACGCGCGAACCGATACAGTCGGAGCATTGAATCACATCTTTTTTTATCAATTCTGACAGGCGTTTGGAGGCAGGGCTCAAACTCATCGAGGATACCGGCTTTCCGTCCGGGCGGCCGAGATGACTCATGAGGATTACTTTCGCGCCGTGGTCCAGCGCATACTGGATCGTCGGCAACGATGCCCGTATCCTGTTGTCATCAGTAACGCTGAGGCTCTTATCCAGCGGGACGTTGAAGTCCACGCGGATAAGGACCCGCTTGCCTCGTAGGTCAAAATCGCGGATCGTTTTCTTCATGACTTAGCGGTGGGCCAGGACCGGCAGGGTCTTTCCGACAAACGCGCAAAGATCCACAACGCGGTTCGAATAGCCCCACTCATTGTCATACCAGCTGAACACTTTCACGAAGCGCTTGTCGATGACATTCGTCAGCTCCGCATCCACGATGGAAGAGCTCGGATTGTTCTGAAAATCTTTCGACACGAGAGGCTCCTCGCAGAACTCCAGGATGCCCTTCATTTTGCCTTGGGCGTATTCCTTGAACAACGCATTGAGCTCTTCCTTGGAGGTGTCTTTCGCAAGCTCGCAGGTCAGATCCACCAGGGAAACATTTGGGGTCGGCACACGAATCGCCACTCCATCCATCTTGCCCTTGAGCTCAGGAATGACGAGCCCAATGGCTTTCGCAGCCCCGGTGGAAGTTGGAATCATCGAGAGCCCCGCGGCGCGCGAGCGGCGGAAATCCTTATGTCCCAGATCCATCAGGCGTTGATCGTTTGTGTAAGAATGGATCGTTGTCATCAGCCCGCGGACAATTCCGTACCTATCGAGCATGGCCTTGGCTACGGGCGCAAGACAGTTCGTGGTGCAAGACGCGTTGGAGATCACGTGGTGTTTTGCCGGGTCATACTTTTCCTGGTTCACGCCCAGCACGATCGTGATATCCTCCCCCTTGGCCGGAGCCGAAATAATGACTTTTTTTGCGCCGCCTTTTGTCATGTGAACTTCCGCTTTCTCCTTGTCCGTGAAAGCGCCCGTGGACTCAACCACGATGTCCACGCCCAAGTCTGCCCACGGAATCTGAGCCGGGTCCTTGTAGCTCAATACTTTGAGCTTTTTGCCGTCAACCTCGAGACTGTCCCTGTCCACTTTGACGTTGCGGTTAAATATGCCTAAGATGGAGTCATACTTCAAAAGATATGCATGCGTTGCCAGAGGCACCGGCAGATCATTCACCGCCACAAACTCGATATCCTTATGACCAAATCCTGCACGAAATACATTGCGCCCAATGCGCCCGAACCCATTAATCCCGACTCGAATTGACATGGAACTCCTCCTTAGAAAATTGAACCCATCATTATAGTCACTTACGAAAGGACTGTCAAAAGAATCGTCATTATAAGGACTACGTCGATCGGCTGCGGAGAAGCTCGAGAGCTTTACGGGCTTCCGGGTATCCGGGGTCCAGCGCTAAGGCCTTTTCCCACAAGGCCTTGGCTTGGGCCAAATCACCGCGATGGTAAAGCATGAGGGCCAGATTCGAGTGGGCTTTCGCGCTTGCAGGATTCAAGGCCAGGGACCTTTCGAACTCCTGGATCGCCTTGTCCATTTCTCCGCGCTTGCCATACACCATCCCCAGATTGTTATGCGCCTGCGCAGAACCGGGTTTAAGTTCCAAGGCCTTTATAAAATGCCGCTCCGCCTCCTCTTCCAGCCCCCTCCGGTCATACCACAACCCAAGATTATTCCAGGCCTGAGAATTGCGCGGATCCAAAGAAATTGTCCTCTCATAATAACTCTTGGCCTCTTCCTCTCGCTTCAGCTTTGTCAGGGTCAATGCCATGCCAAGATTCGCTTTCGCATACCGAGGGTCGATCTTGAGAGCCTGCTCATAATATCGGAGAGATGTCGGCAGCTGATTCATTTCTGCATAAGCATCCGCAGCATTGACAAAATCTCGAGAAAAATCCGTCCCGATGGGATGCGCCTGGCCCAGGATCGTGCCCACGGCCAATGCCATCAATCCCGAAATAATTTCTTTCCAGCGAAAGGCTTTCAGCGCGGATATAAAGGCGATGCCCCCGAAAGCGGCGACCGGAAAAAAAACGGGCAAGAGCGGCAAGCGATACCGCGCATTGACAAAAAAAGACACCATGCCCAAAAGATATGCGCCCACCCACAGGACAAAAACGGTGCGGTGCTTCATCTTGCGGAACCCCAACGCCAAACCCAAAAAAAGGAGAGGCCCCAGCCAGGCAAAATCAGGCCATGGAAATCTCAAAATGGCCGCGTAATTAGCGGCAAACTTATAATCTTCGACGTCAGAAATCTCACGCGAATCAAAGAAAAGTACAAGTTTTTTAAGGGACAACTTGAAAAATTCGCCCGGGTCGCGGCGGATAAAATCCCACGCCCTCCCGGACCAGTATTTGGAAACTTCGGAGGGTTTGAGAGGCCGTCCGAGGGCCGACTCGGCTATCTGACGTGAATCCTCGATCTGAGACTCCACGTTGCCCCCCGTACCCTCGGGCGCGCTGAAAACACCCTCCGCCCCGGGATGATTACCCACATAGAAGTTAAAACCTGCATGGGAGGTCAGGGGCACAAAATCCTTCCCACGCGACCAGTTATGCGCCGTCACAGGGGCCAGGGTCAAAAGGAATGCGCCAAGGCATAAAAAAACAGTCTGGCCTTTTTGCAGCGAACGAGTCGATCTGAAAAAGTGCGCCAGAAACAATGGAACAAACAGCAGAATGCCTGCCTTGGTCAAAGCGGCCAAACCCATACAAACACCCGCAAGAGTCGCCAAGCGCCGCGATGGATTTTCCATAAGCTCGCAGCAAATAAAAAAAGAGGCCGCATAGAGCGGCAACCCCAGGACTTCCGGGATAAATATCCCCTCATGAAAAGTGATCGGTCCGTAAAGCGCCGCCAGCACCGTCGCCCAAAATGCCGTTTTAGGGTCGAATAATTTCTCTCCGCCAAGGTAGATGAAGTAAAGGGTCGCGCTCCCCAAGAGAATCTGAGCCCATTTGACGGCAACAACGGAGACACCGAACAGCTTATAAATGCCCGCCACAAAAAAAGGGTACAGCGGCAACCCGTAAAAAACGTCCCCAATATCCCCTTGGATGATCCGCAAGGCCCATTCATGGTAATACTTTGCATCCAAAAGGAGCGGTTGAAAGAAAGGGCTTTGTTGGCTTTGGGAAAAATAAACGGCTTTAAGAAGAAGCGCGCCCAAGAAAATCAGGAAGAGCTGCGCCTGCCTATTTTTCATCGAAGAAAATAGTGATGTTGAACGCGATCTTCTGGGACTCTAAATTCTGGGGGAAATTTCCGAACGGCGCGGACTTTCGGAGGCATTGAACAGCCAGATCCTGGAGCATTTCATCCGCTTGCTCATCCTTGGACGCGACGATCACATTCTCAACCTGACCGTGCGCATTCAACACAAAGGCAAGCGTCACGCTCCCCCGGCCGGAGTATCGGTGCGCGTAGCGCTCGAGCAGGGTTTTTTGGATCTTCTTCTTAACCTCGGCAAAATAACCGATGAAGATTTTTCCCTTTGCCGGATCTGCTAAGATCTCAGCGCTCGTCCTGGGACGCAAGGCCTGTGCCTTTGGCGGCACGGCCGAAAGACGAGCCAAATCCAGTTGCTGCTTTTTCATCTTGTCTTCGATAAACTTTTGGAAGTCCGAGGAAACGGCTTTGTCAGGCTGTTTCGATTTGGGGCCGCCGGTGGGGACCGAAATTTGTCTAGGTTTCTTTGCTGCAGGCGCTGGCGGATTTTCAGCTTGCAGATAGTCGATTTGAATCGTTTCCACGCCCTTGGTGCCCGTGTCAAACCAGGGGGTTCCCACGGAAAAAGCCAGAGCCGTGTGCAGCGCCAAAGACGCGCCGAAAAACGCGAATGCCGGCCTGAAAGAGTCCATGGAACTCCATTATAGTCAAAGGCCCGTCCAACCGCAATGAATTGTCACCACGAGGTCACGTCAATCAAATTGGGTAAATTGCTTTAAGGGCTTATCCTTCCAGTTGT
>CAYZGM010000032.1:0-20710 GCA_964478015.1 uncultured Planctomycetia bacterium | reverse complement strand
ATTCAAAACGATAAACAATTGACAATGTTCAACTTATAACCGGACAGTACTGATAAATTTTATGAAATTTCGGCTTTGGGTTCCTCAAACAAAATACTCACCGACTCTTCGTTATGAATACGCTGGATCGCCTCCGCCAGCAGCTGCGAGATCGAAACGGTTTTGATCTTGGGACATTGTCTGCTGGATTTGAAAGGAATGCTGTTGGTGATCACCACTTCCTGCAAGGCCCGACATTGCTGAATCCGTTCCAGCGCATTACCGGAAAGAATCCCGTGACTGATCGCCGCATAAACGCCTTTAACCCCCTTTTTGTCCAGAGCCTCCGCCGCCTCCACAAGCGATCCTGCCGTCGCCACAATATCATCGACAATGACCGCAATCTTGCCCTTGACCGTTCCCAAGATATGCATGACCTCCGTGCTTTCGGGGCTTGATCTGCGTTTATCGACGATGGCCAGGCTCGCGCCCAGCCGTTTCGCATACGCCCTGGCCATTTTGACGCCCCCGACGTCGGACGTCACCACCACAAGGTCGCTGCGTTTGAAACCTTTGCTGGCAATATATTCACAAAGGACCGTAATGCCGTACAGATGGTCGACGGGAATATCAAAAAACCCCTGGATCTGACTGGCGTGCAGGTCCATGGTCAACACCCGGTCGGCCCCCGCCGCGCAAATGAGATTCGCCACCAGTTTGGCCGTGATCGGAACGCGCGGCTGATCCTTGCGGTCCTGTCGGCCATAACCGTAATACGGCATGACCGCGGTGATCCGCTGCGCCGAGGCCCGCCGGGTCGCATCGATCAAAATAAGGAGCTCCATCAGATTCTCATTGGTCGGCGGACAGGTCGGCTGGATGATAAAAACGTCGCGGCCGCGGATGTTTTCCTGGATCTGGACACGGATCTCCCCTTCACTGAAGCGCCCCACCAGGACATTGGTCAGTGACGTTTTAAGAACCCGGGCGATCTCCTGGGCCAGAGACGGATTCGCATTGCCTGAAAGTATCGCCATACCATTCATACCGGTTCTCCTCATTTGTCGTTTTTCTTTTCCAAAATCCTTGCCGGCACGCCGACGACGATGCGGCCGTCGGGGACCACCTGCCCGCGGGTGACAACTGAACCGGCCCCTGTCATCGCCTTTTTGCCGACCTTGACGGGCGCCACTAAAACGGAATCGGAGCCGATGAAGGCTCCGTCTAAAATCGTGGTCTCGCTTTTTGTGTGTCCGTCAAAATTGGCCGTGACCGTCCCCGCGCCGATGTTGACAGCGCTCCCGACACGGGCATCGCCCAAAAAACCGAAGTGCTTCATCAGCGTCTTCTCGCCGATCACCGTACGGGAGATTTCGGCAAAATTCCCAATCTCGACAAAATCTTTGATCCGTGTTCCGGGCCGCAGACGAGCGAACGGGCCGATCACACAATGACCGCCGACGCGAACATCGTGTTCGATGACGGTAAAAGGGCGGATGATGGTGTCTTGTCCGATTTTTACATCAGCGTCGATATGGGTCGTCGAGGGATCGACAATCGTCACTCCGCTCAACATCACATCCTCTAAAATCCGCTGCCGGATCATCGCATGGCAAACCGCCAGGTCGACACGGGTATTAACCCCCCGGCCTTCGGCCGCGTCCGGCGTTGCCGCGGTTTCGACCCTGCGGCCTTCGGCGGTCAGAATCTCAATGACATCCGTCAGATAAAATTCACCCTTGCGGCTGTTTTTCTTAACCTTGGTTAGGGCCGTGAAAAGGGTCCGGCTGCGAAAGCAGTAAACCCCGACATTGATTTCTTTGATGGTTTTTTCAATCCCGGCGGCGTCGTTCTCTTCGCGGATGGCGATGGCACGCCCGTTTTCGTCGCGGATGACCCGGCCGTAGCCCCGGCTGTCTTCCACAACCGCCGTCAAGAATGTGACGTCGGCCTTTGTCTTTCTATGCCGCTGGATCAGATTCCTAACGGTTTCCCGGCGCAAGAGAGGCGTGTCCCCGCAAAGGAGCAAAATATCCCCGTCGTAATCGGTAAAAAATTTTTGCGCGCAGCGCACCGCGTCCGCGGTCCCCAAAAGCTGCGCCTGCAAAACAATTTCAATATCCGAAGACAGATGCTCCTTAACTTTTTCAATCTGGTGCCCGAGGACAACGCAGGTTTTCAAAGAGCCGGCCGCGCCGGCGATATCCAAGACATAATCAATCAAAGGCCTGCCGCAGACGTGATGGAGGACCTTGGGCGTCTGCGATTTCATCCGCGTTCCTTTTCCAGCCGCCAAAATAATCGTCCGTAATTGCTGCATAAATCGCGATGGTCCCAGCTTGGTATTTCACGTTCGAGTCACTGCCCAGCCTGGGATCGAACCAGGATACCGAGATCCAAAGTCTCGTGTGCTACCAGTTGCACCACCGGGCAAAAATCTTTGTTGGGACTGATGCCTTGCATCTGGACATTTTGCAACAGTCCCTTATAAATAAAATAAATAACGTCCCCGTCAGGAATGCTTAACGCCCGGCTCTCTTTTGTAGGCGTCGAGAATCTTTGTCTGCAGAATTTCCCGAAACTGTTGCGTGATCGGATGCGCGATGTCGCGGTGCTCGGATTTGGCGTCGTGCATGGCGATTTCTTCCTGGCTCTGGGCAGGAAGCCCTCCCCCGCACTCATTGCAAAATTTGCTCCCAACCTCATTTTTAAAGCCGCATCTCGGGCAAGGCAATTTCAGTTTTCGGGACGGCATTGCGATGAACAATCCACTGGCCCCATGAATCACCTTGATGTTCCTGACGACAAACGCGTTGTCAAAGGTCACCGTGGCGTACGCCTTGAGTTTCTTATCCTGGCCTTCTTTCAAGAAGACCCGAATTTCCGTGATCTCCATCGCTGCTGCCCTCCTCTCACAATGTTGCTGCCGTAAAAACTTGCTTGTAAAACCGGTTGAGATTTTTTTGAAGATGCCTGGCTTTTTCCTGCGAGGTTACCAGACCATAAACCGCCGGCCCGCTTCCGGAAAAAGCCACTCCTGGCACATCGCACGCCTGTAACCTTTTCTTCACTGTCAAGAGTTTGGGACAAATACCTAAAATACTTGTCTCTAAATCATTAAAGAGCAAACGGGCCGCCTTTTCCAGGCTCCCTTTTCTTAAACTGCGAAGCAGAATATTAACATCATGCTTATTTTTTGTCAACTCCAAATTCAGGGCGGTAAACACTTCTCGCGAATACATTTTACGCCGTGGAACAACAATGATATGCCACAGTTTAGCCCTGATATCCAGCGGTTTGATTTGGTCTCCCCGCCCGGTCCCCAGGGCCCAGCTTGCGTCATATAAAAAAAACGGGACATCACTGCCTAATCTTGCCCCCAGCTCAACTAATTTTTGACGGGGCAGCCCTAACCCCCAGATCTGATTTAGGCCCAAAAGTGTTGTGGCCGCATTACTTGACCCCCCGGCCAGCCCCGCAGCCACAGGGATGCGTTTGGCAATCTTAATATCGACACCCTCTCTGATGCCGAATTCTTTCTGTAAAAGTTGGAACGCTTTGTAGACTAGATTTTTAGGCCCGAGGGGGACTTCGGGATGATCGCACGCAATGCGGATCCGTCCTGAGCGATTGGAGCGAAAACCGACGACGTCGCACAAATCAATGCGCTCAAAAATGGTTTCCAGGTTATGGTAGCCATCCGGCCTTTTATTGAGGACTTTGAGAAAAAGGTTCAGCTTAGCGGGAGACTTGAGGGTGAGACTCTGCATGGGATGAAGACGACAACGAACCGAGAGACTTGATCTTTTGAATCACGTGATCCTGGTCTGGTAAAAGCTTCAAGGAAAGATCCCAGTATTTTTTCGCATTATCTTTTTGACCAAGCTGGCTATAAACATCGCCCATGTGTTCGTAGATAATGGGGTCTTTCATATAGTTGTCCGCCTCGATGAGGTAATCCAATGCTTTCTGGTATTCGCCTTTTTTGTAGTAGACCCAGGCGAGGCTGTCCAGGTAAGCGCCATTTTGGGGATCGGCTTTGAGCGCCCGCTCAACCATCGTCTGCGCCTCGTCAAGCCTTGTCCCGTCTTCGGCGTAGATATATCCTAAAGAATTTAACGACCCGTCGTGATTGGGGTTGATTTTGAGCGCCCTGAGAAACAGATCGATCGCCTTCTCTTTATTTTCGACTTCAAGATATAGCGAACCCAGCAAGTAAACCAGGTCGGCATTATCCGTCGGATTTAACGAGAGGATGATCTCAAACTGCTTGATCGCCTTGTCGTACTGTTTTTGAGAATAATAAAGCTGGGCAAGATACCCGTAAATCTCGATGTTCTTGGGGTCGGCCTTGGAGAATGAGGTCAGGATTGTTTCGTATTCTTGAGCGGCCTTGCCAAAATCCTTTTGTGAGGTGTAGATCAAGGCCAGGAGATAACGGGCCTGGACATGCGCAGGGTCTTCCCGGATAACTCTCTGCAATTCCGTGACAGCCTCCGGCAATCGACCCAGCCGCGCATAGTCTGCGCCCAGTCTCAGGTGGACGGGCATGACATCCTGATATTCTAAAGAAGTCTTGTAATAGTCAATCGCGTCTTCGGCCTGCCCCTGTAAATCAGCGATAACCCCCATGGTGTAAAAAGCCAACCCCTTGACTTGGGATTCCTGGTCGCTGAGGGCGACGGCAGCCGAAGAACCAAGGCAGAACAAAACCGTTACCACCGCCATTGAAAACCGTAACAGTCCTTTAAAACTCATAGGGTCAAACACTACGCCCAATCGCGTTTCTTCAGATGCCGTAGCGCCTTTCTCATTTTCTTTCGTTTATGAGTTCTTATCTTACGCAGTTTTCTTTTTCTTCCACAAGGCATAGCATTCCTTTCCTGAGATTAAAAGATAATTTTGTTCAACGAATACTCAATAATCCCCTCGGCTCCGGCCAGTTTTAGCTGCGGCACCAGAGGGCGGACCTTACTTTCATGAATCACCGTTTCCACGGCCAGCCAATTTTTCTGGCTCAGGTTTGAAATGGTCGGATTTTTCAACGACGACAAAAGGCTCAAGACCTTCTCCAGATTTTTCTTCTCGACATTCAGTTTCAACCCCACCATCCCGTCGGCGGCGATGGCCCCCTGCAACAGCATCACGATCTGATCCATCTTGGATGTCTTCCACGCCGACTTCACCGCCTGCTTATTGGCGATGAACTGTGTTGTCGACTCACAGATGGTTGAAACGATTCTCAGATTATGGGCCTTCAAACTGCTGCCGGTTTCAGTGAGTTCGACGATGGCGTCCACCAATCCCGTAACCACCTTGGCCTCGGTGGCCCCCCAGCTGAACTCGACATCGGCGGAGATTTTATTCTTCTTCAAATACTTTTTGGTGACGCTCACAAGCTCGGTGGCGACACGCTTGCCTTCCAAATCTTTGACGGACTTGATCGTCGACGTTTCAGGAACAGCCAAAACCCAACGAACCTTCGCCGACGATTGCTTGGCATAAACCAGATCCGCCAGGGACACGACATGAGAATCATTTTCGAGAATCCAGTCGGCGCCCGTAATCCCGCAATCCAAAACCCCTTGCTCGACGTAACGGGACATCTCCTGGGCTCTTAAAAGCACGGGCTCAATCTCCGGGTCGTCAATATAGGGAAAATAGGAACGGCCGGAAACAATCGTCTTAAAGCCAGCCCGTTCAAAAACCTTCAACGTCGCTTCCTGAAGACTCCCTTTTGGTAAACCTAATTTTAATTTATCCATGGTTGGTTATCTGCTTAATAGCATAATTCATCTTGGGGGAATTAACAAGGCGGTATTATAGCCTCAGGCCTCTTGAAAGTAAAGAGGGAATTTGGAAATTCCCTTGTCAAAAATAGCGTTCCTGCTTATAATGCTGCTTCCATAAGTTTTTCCCCTGTCCGATCATCATCACAAACCTCAAGATCAGGAGTCATCATGCTTAAAAGTCTGCGCAAAAAAGGAGTCGCCAAGAAAATCCTCTGGGTCATTGCCGTCCTTATCATTCTTTCCTTCGGCCTCTGGGGGCAGTCCAATCAGGTCAGTTCGCTGGGACCGGGCAGATTCGCCGGCCGGATTTTCGGAAAAAAGATTTCTTTGGAAGAATACGCCTTTAATCTTCACCAGTCGCAAATCCAGGCCATCATCCATTACGGCCAAAACTTCAACAGAATCAAGCAGTTCCTCAATCTTGAAGCCGAGGCCTGGGACCGGATCATCTTGCTCCAGGAAGCCCGCAAGCGCGGCATCAAAATCTCCGACCAGGATGTCGTCAAAACGGTCGAATCCTACGAGTTCTTTCAGCGCGAAGGGCAGTTCGACAAATTACTTTATAACGACCTCCTGCGTTTTGTCTTCCGGATCCAGCCCCGGGATTTTGAAGAAGGCGTCCGCGACGCCCTTAAACTCGCCCGCCTTTATGAGCAGGAAACCGCAAACTTAACGGTCCCCGACCAGGAAATCTTCGACGCCTATAAACAAAGTCATGAAAAAATCCAGGTCAGCTACATCCTGTTCACCAATGACGATTTCAAGAATCAGGTCACGGAAGACGAAGCCAAGGCCCGAGATTATTACCAGACGCACCAAAACGATTTTCTCAATCCGCCGATGGTCAATGTCGAATATATCCGTTTCGATTTTCCCGCACAGCCGGACCCTGCGGATCTTTCTGAAAAGAAAACTGAAGACGGCAACGCCGCCGCAGGGGCAACCGAGGCGCAAAAAGACGAAACGGCCCGCAAGGCCATCGAGGTCTACCGGGAATTGACCGCAACTCCCGACTTTGCCCAAATCGCGGCAAAGAACAATTTAAAAATCGAAGAGAGCGGGTTCTTCAGCATGGAACAACCCAACCTCAAGGCAGGATGGTCCTACCCGGTGATCCAAAAAATCTTTCAGTTGAAAGCCGGAGAGGTCAGCGAACCCATTGCGACCGACGAGGGATATCAAATCTTGAGAATTAAAGAAGCCAAACCCGCCTTTATGCCGGAATATCAGGAAATCCTATCCAAGGTGATGGAGGCCTGGAAAACGAGCGAGGCCGCCCAACTCGCCAAACAAAACGCCGAAGAGATATTAAAAAAGGTGCGGGAAACGGCCGCCAACTTCAAGCGCCCGGATTTTGGGCAGATCGCCAAAGACATGGGACTCGAAGTCGCTCAAACGCCGGCCTTCAGCCGGGGAGAATATCTGCCGAAAATCGGGATTTCCAAAGATTTTCAGGAAGCGGCCTTTGCGCTCAACGAAGAAAACAGCATCAGCAATGTCGTCGAGGCCGGCAAAGGCTACGCCATCCTCCATCGTGATGCCACAACACCCGTCGACATGAAAGAATTCGAAAAACAAAAGGAAGAATTTGCCGGGGATTTATTGATTGAAAAGAAGAATAAAGCCTTCAGCGATTTTCTAACTCACCTCAGACTCAAGGCTAACCTTCAAATCGAAGAGGAAACGAGGAAGACAGCCGCTCAGGAGTAAAAAGAGAAATCAGGTTTTCTTCTTTTGGTCCGGCGTCAACAGCTCCACATAATTATTCGGCAGATCGTGTCCCATAAACCGCACGATTCCATCTTTATCGATTAAAAGAATGGTTGGAACGCCGATGATATTGTACTGCTCCGCGACCTGAGATGTCTCATCCATGAAAACCGGATAAGAAATCTTGAATTTTTCCAGAAAAGAACCGACCAACTTGGGATCCTCTTCCAGGTCGATTAGCGCGATCTTTATACCTTTTTGCTCAAATTCTTCCGTCCGCTTTCCCAGCCCCTTCAATTCATCCCGGCAATGAGGACACCATGTCGCCCAAAAAAAGAGAATCGTCGCGTCGCCGCCACGAAACTGGCTGAGACTCATATTCTCCCCTTTGAGGGTTTGCAGGGTGAACTCCGGGGCCTGCTTGCCGATCAACGGGTTTTCGACGAACATGAATTCGCCCATCGCATGGGAGCCCCCCATGGATGTCAAAATCAAAAAACTCAATAAAACAATTCGAGCCAAAAATTTCATAACATAACCTCCAGATAACGGCAACTCACTTGACGGATTCTTTAACCCAGGATAAATAATCTTTCTGCCCCGCCACAACCGGCAGGGCAATGATCTCGGGAACCTGATAACTGTGATTCGCTTTCACCTCCTTGACGATCTTGGGAAAAACGGCCTTGCGGCTTTTCATCACAAGCAGGACTTCCGACGCGCTGTCAATCTTGCCTTCCCACCAAAAAAGCGATTTTACCCCCTTTACAATATTCGCGCAAGCGATTAATTTCCGCCTCAGCAAATGTCCGGAAATTTTTTTCGCCTCAGCCGCGTCTTTGGCCGTGACCAAAACCACAATACAATCCACACTCAAATCTCATCTCCTTTTTAAAATTCCTGCCACTATTATACTGAAGCCCTTCTCAATTTCCAACCTTAAATTCCTGCTCGGGCCCCGGCGTCTGGATCGCCTTGTCCACCCGGCGCTCGATGATCCTCTCAATAAAATCCGGGATCGTCGCGCGGATCTTTTCCTTGTGCTCAGAATCCAGCCACTGAAAATTCATGGCATGCTGATTGCCCGACAATTGAAAATCAAAGACAACTTCGCGAACCTGTTCATCAAAAACCTCGGTGATCCGCCTTAGCTTTGCCGACTGACTCAAAAAATCGCGCGGGAACCCCAACGCAAGCTTGCTTGAGACCAGCCCGTTTTTGTCGATATTGAAATACCCCCGCACAGCGAGGTCCCCGGATTCCAGCTGAATCTTATCCAGCCCTATATTTTCTTTGTCGATAAGAAAATCGACGGCGGCCTTTTTAAAATCGATCTTCTTTAACGCAGGCAGCTCAAATGTGTCCGCCATCCAGTTAAAAAAATCAAAATTCCGCAAACTTCCTTTTTTGACATTGATCTCGCCGTTAATATTCACTTCCGAACCCATCCTGAAATAAATTTTACTGAAAAGGCGGCCATGCACCTTGGAAAAGTGAATCAGCAGCGGATCGAGCCGGTTGGCGTCCACATCGTTCAACAGAAACACGGCGCTGGTTTTAAGCGGCGACCGCTGGGAATCAAACCAGGCGCGCCCGTCGACCATGCCGCCGTAGAACGGCACATTCATCTCCAGGATTTTCAATCGCGGATGAAGACAATTCAACCTGGCCCGCAGATCCTGAAAAGACATTCTGTGCTCGCTCTCATTCGTCCAAAAAGCCAGCCTCCCATCCCGCAGATAAAAAAACAACTGGGAATAATCGTTAAAATCCACGCGCAGGGCTTTAAAATCGCCCTCGATCCTTTTCACGCCATTGCCGTACGCCGGCGCGTTCCAGGACATCTGAAACTCGCCGGAGCCGTTAAATCCGTTGGCTTTCATGTCCCCCGCGATTTTAAAATCCGCCCTTTTCAAATTTTTCATTAACGACCCTTCAAAAGACGGGCTATCGAGAGAACACACCAGATCCAAAGCCATGTCGTCTTGAAAATCCAAATGCCCTTTCAGGCGGAAAGGGACATGGTTCAGGAGAAAATTGAACTGCAATATTTCGATATGAGGAAACGCCGGCATGAAAACCGCATCGACATCAAGGATAAAAAGGCCCCCATGCTCCGATCCCAGACGTTTGAGCTGAGGACGGGACAGATCAAAAAACCGCCGCGCGGGAACGTTCTCCGAAGGCGGATTGATAAACGCGAATCCGTTGAGGCGGAAAAATCCCTGTCCCCCGTTACCCCACAGATTGGCATAGATATTCCCTTTTTCGATGACCAGTTTATCCAGAAGAAAACCGTTGGCATGAAAAGCGCCGTTAAAATGAAAATTCAACGGCGGGTCTTTGCTGACCGACGCGATTTCCCCGTTGTAATACGTCTCGGTGATTTTCTTGACCAGGCCCGATCCCGAGACCTTCACGGAGCCCTTCTCTCTTTTAAGGATAAAACTCAGATCGTTTTCCAGATAAGGGATATCGTTTTTTCGGTCCGTCAGCCCCCAGATGCCTTTTTTGACAAAAATACGGATATCGCCCCGGGGACATTTTTCCAGAATATTCTTGAAGGCGTCAAAATGTTTTTTGAAAAACAGGCTTATATCTTTGTGTTCCCACCGGGGCGACCGGATCACAACGCCCGAAACGGAAAGTTTTTTATTGAGAAGGCCGGCGAGAGAAAACCGGATCGCCACATCCTTTAAAACAATCACATCATCCCCGGGGAGCAAGTTTTCGTCTCTGACGACGACATTTTTCAAAATAATCTTATTGGGGAAAAAAAAGAAAATACGGCGTACCGTAATCCGGGCGGGACTCACGAGCCGGTTGATATTGTCCAGCAGGCCCTCCTGGGACAAAAAAAGAAGACAATTGGCCACCGTTGATGTCACGACGACCAGGATCAGCAATACGGCCGCAATGTATAATCTAATACGGTATTTCGACAAACAATTTTCCTCCGACGAAAATGTCGATATGATCGATGTGAACGACGGCGAGATAGTGCTGATTCATGGGAGAGAGATATTGATATTCCTGCGATTTCCGGAAAACGAGGCTGACCTGTTTGATATTAACGATCTCCCGGACCGCCTGTCCCGCGGCGGCTTCATCTTTTTCAATGTCCGCGATCTTCCAGAGAAAAGCCAGAGCGATCATTTTGGAATTGGCCTCGGGATCGCGGGCCGCGTAATCCTGGAAGGCCGCGCGCGCCTCGGCATGATTGCCCATCAAAAAAAAATATTCTCCCGCTGCGAATAAAGCCGGCGAGTAAAATCTGGACCGCGGATGATCTTTCAAAATGGCGCGAAATTCCATGTGGGCAAAATCCGTCTGACCGGCGCGGGCAAACCGCACGCCGTTCGAGAATGCCCTGGCCGCCTCCCCCGCAAAACTCACATCCGCCGGGAGAACGCAAAACGCGAACAATAGTAAAAATATTTTTTCAAGTTTCATGGTCAAGAACTACGGGCGGAGCATCAGCAAGGAAAGATGCCGCCCCGCCGATTGCCTTTCCCGCCGGTAAGAAAAAAACCGGTCATTGCAAACCGTGCATTTTAACGAATCAAAAATTTTACTCCCCGCCACCCCGGACTCCAGCAGTTGTTTTTTGTTGACGAGGGGCAGGTCGAGATGAAAAACTCCCTTTTTTTTCGTCACCTCATGGGGAAAGATATCGAGGAATTCTTCCCCGACCTCATAGCAGCAGGAGCGAATCGCCGGCCCGAAGGCCACCAGAAGATCCGCCGCGTGGCAGCCCCAGTTGTCCTGCATCGCCTTCAAACAATTTTTCACGATATGCTGCGAAGCGCCGCGCCAGCCGGCGTGAACAAGACCGATGCATTTCTGCTTGGGATCAAAAATAAAAACCGGCAGGCAATCCGCCGTGCGGATGGTCAGCGCGATCCCCGGAGTTTTCGTGACAAGGCCGTCGGCCTCGGGCAACTTCCCAACCTGCGGAATGTTTCTCGCCGAGATCGCGAGAACCCGATTCCCATGCACCTGCCGGACGGTAAAAACCTTTTCGGCGGGCACACCCGCGCGGGCCAGCAGATATTCCTGTTGCTTCACATTGAGACCGTCGTCTCCCTCGGACAGAGCAAAGTCCACAGACCGGTCGCTCGTCAACATCACAACACCGGGCGGGAACGAATTATTCACGATGACCCTCGCGGGATTCTCCGGCGAAATCCGTCAAGTCCTTTGACTCTTCAGCGAGAGGAAGGGCATCGTTGGGGGAATCAACGGGCAATTCCTGAACATGGCGCAATTTTCTCTCGATCGTGCGGGATTTGCTGGCCGCGTCTTCGATCGTTTTGCTGGCCTGCTTCAACTTTTCGTTGGTCTTCTCTAAAATCTCGCCGAATTTTCCAAATTCGGTTTTGACGGTCCCCAGGAGATTCCAGACCTCCCCGGCGCGCCTCTCGACGGCCAATGTCCGAAACCCCATCTGCAGGCTGTTGAGCAGGGCGGCACAGGTGGTTGGGCCGGTGATAATGACGCGGTAATCCCGACGCAAGATTTCGGATAATCCCGGACGGCGAAGGATCTCGGCGTACAACCCTTCCGTCGATAAAAATAAAATCCCAAAATCGGTTGTGTACGGTGGGTCGAGATACTTATCGCGGATATTCTTGGCTTCGGCCTTGACGCGGGTCTCGAGAGCGCGGCCGGCCTGTTCGACGGCCTCCGCCTGCCCGGCCTCCTGGGCGTTCTGCAATCTCTGATAATCCTCGCTCGGGAACTTCGCGTCGATCGGAAGATAGACGGGCTCTTGGTCATGACCGGGCAGCTTGACCGCAAACTCCACGGGATCGCGGCTTCCTTTTTTGGTGGGAATATTTTTTTCATACTGCTCGGGCGTTAAGATCTGTTCCAGCAGGATCTCAAGCTGCAACTCCCCGAACGTCCCGCGCGTCTTGACGTTGGTCAAAACTCTTTTCAAATCCCCCACACCCGCCGCCAGCCCCTGCATCTCGCCTAACCCCTGATGGACTTTTTCCAGCCGTTCGCTGACCAGCTTGAAAGAATCGCCCAATCGCCGATCGAGGGTTGACTGCAGTTTTTCGTCGACCGTTTCACGGATTCTTTCCAGCTTGATATTATTATCTTCCTGCAGGAATTTAAGCTGACTCTCGACGACACCCCGGATTTTTTCGAGCTTCTCCTCGTTGCTCCTCGTCAATTCGGAAATGTTCTTCCCCAGTTCCTCGCGGTTCTTGGCGATTTCATCGCGCAGGCCCCGTTCCGTCCGCTCCTGTCCCTTTTCCAGGGATTCCAGACGGCTTTCAAGGCGAATAACACTTTCCTGCTGCCGGGAAAAAATCAACGCCAGCAAGACGACAACGATGAGCGTCAACCCGATCAAAATATAAGTCGTCATCCTGTTCTCCCTCAGATGGCCCGGTGGATCGCCCCGTCGCCGAATTTATCCTTGATGAGATCGACCGCCTGATGGATTTTCTCTCGCTGCGTGTCCTGCGGATCGGTGAAAAGACTCTCCTTCACGTAAGGATCGTCAAAATTCGAAACCCGCGCGCCGATCAGACGAACAGACATCCCTTTTTTATAAAACCCCTCGAATATCCGACGGGCCGTCTGATAAATAACATCGGTAAAATTCGTCCGCGCTGGCAAGGTGTGCGCGCGGGTATATGTCTCAAAACCTTTGAGCCGTATTTTAACGGTAACGGTCCTCCCTTTCAAGCCGTATTTCCGCAAGCGGCGGGACACCTGTTCGCTCAAATCCAGGAGGATTTTCAAGACAACTTCTTTATCGGAGGTATCCCGCTCAAAGGTATGCTCATGACTGACGGATTTGACATCATCGCCCTCAACCACCTCGCGCGGATCTATGCCGTTGGCGAGGTGATGCAGGTGCCGCCCCTGCTCGCCGAAACGCCCCGCTAAAATTTCAACAGGCATCTTCGCCATGTCGCCGATCGTTTTGATCCCCAGGCGCTCCAGGGTCTCCTGGGTCCTGGGGCCCACGCCCCAGAGACAGCGGATCGGCAATGGCGCTAAAAAAGGGATCACCTCCCCTTCCGGCACCTCCGTCAGTCCGTCGGGCTTGCCGTAATCCGACGCGATCTTGGCCACCATCTTAACCGGGGCGAGCCCGACCGACGCGGTCAAACCGACCTTTGCGTTGATCCGGGCCTTGAGCTTTTGCGCCGTTTCATGCGGCGTACCGAAAAGATGATGGCTGGTCGTGATGTCCAGAAAGGCCTCATCGATGCTGATGGCCTCGATGTGCGGTGTGAAGTCGTAAAAGATTTTAAAAACCTCGCGGGAGGCCGCGCTGTATTTGCTGAAGTCGGGGGGAAGAAAAACGGCCGCGGGACAACGCCGGAACGCCTCGGAGACCGGCATGGCCGAACGGATCCCGAATTTGCGGGCCTCGTACGAGCAGGTGGAAACAACCCCGCGCCCTTTGCCGCCCCTGGGGTCCGCTCCGACGACAACCGGCCTGCCGCGCAGGGCAGGGTTATCCCGCTGTTCGACAGCGGCAAAAAAGGCGTCCAAATCGACATGGGCAATAACGCGGGGAGGCATAGATCACAACTCTGAGCTTAAACGAAAACCCGGACCATCCCGCCGGTTAAAACAGATGCCCTGGGCTGAAAAAACTCGGGAGGATCACTTCTTTTCTTTAAGCAGCTTGATGATCTTTTCGAGACGGGATGTGATTGCGACGGGAACAAAAATAATCCACACCAGCAGAAATACCTTAATACCAATGCACCAGATCTCCGGTTCGATACCGCTCATCGGCAAATGACACATCATATCGTCCTCCTTGTCAGGAATAATTGGCTCATCGTTTAACGGCAGGGGTCATTATAACGGCCTGCCCCGGCTTTGTAAAGCCGCTAAAATTTGAACGTTTTGATTGCTTCTTCCCAGTTCTTTCCATCGAACGCTCTAACCTCGATGTTGGCTTTCACGGTTTCAAAGTCGTCGAGACAACAGATATTGATGCTGTACATATTCGGGGCCGCGCGCGGATTGCTGAATGGATGAATGCCGCAGTTTTTACAAAACCAGTGTTTGGCTGTTTTCGACCCGAACTGATAAAGTGCCAGCGCATCTTGCCCCGCGAGCAGCCTGAAGCGTTCCGGCGGGACACGATGATGCAAGGCACCCTTCTTGACACAGATGGAGCAGTTGCACGCGATGGCTTTCGTGAGGTCGGTTTCGATCTCAAACCGAACCTGTCCGCAGTGACAGCTTCCGCTGTATGTTTTCATAAACGATTCCCCCTGGCTCTAACAACCAAACTCAGCCGAAAAATTGTCGTGCCGTTCGGGACACACACCGTAACCTTATTTCTCGAATCACTACTACCGCGATGACGCTGTCTCCTGAATGCGCCCCGGACACCGAACGTACTTCGAAAATCCGTCCTGACCTTCGACCTCAATCGTGTTGTCATCCAGGACACGGTAACCTGGGTCGCTGTAGAGAGTCGTGATGGCCCTGTACTCACCCTTATCAAAGCAACCGCCTGGCCCGCAGAAAGAGACATAGTACTTGCCAAGTTCCATGGGCCCAATCGCAAGACCCCAGTCGCCGCTGCCGCAGCTGGGGGATTTCCAGAATCCCGCAAGTGGATGTTCTTTGGACGGACGGGCATCCACCTCTACCTCCCAGTGCGGATCGGCACACCGGGCAAGGAGCGTTGCGGCAGTCAGGATAAACATGAGACGCCATCCAACCCGCGCTCTCGATGATATCATTTGCGCATCCTCCTGTGCCTCGTATAACGTCACAAATCAGCGGAACGGTTTACCGCGCACGCTGGATTTGTCCTGTTGGGCCCTTTCTCTTTTTCAAACAATCCTCAAACTCCGGAAGTTCCATGCGCCTCCCATAATGCAATGCCTTTGCCGATTTCCTCAGCAAAAACCTTTTCCTTGCTATTTAAGATCACGTATTCCTGCGGCGTTTTAATCACCCATTGGACGGGCCGGGACAATTTGATCTTCCGCGCCGCTTTTTCAGCCTTTATTTTGTCGCGTGTGATAACCAGAAGATCAATATCGCTATCGGCCGTATCCGTCCCATCAGCACAACTCCCGAACAGGATGATTTTATCAGCACAATTATGCAAAACCGCTATTTGCGGCATGATCTCGAGAAGATTAAAGGCTGTCCGCAGACGAGCGAAAACCGGCAACCGGCGGTCGACAAAGCAAACCATGTTCCGGCCGCTCTGCTCTGAGCAAACCAACCCCCCGTCTTTGAGAACTTTGACGGCTTTACTGACTTCCCCCTTGCTGATTCCAGTATCCCGGGCGATCTGGGATATAAACCCCCTGCCATCGGAAGAAGCGGTCAAATAGTTTAGGATTTTAAGCTCGGATTCTTTCAGCATTTTTCATCGTTTTATAACAGAAACATATGTTTCTACATGGAAACTATGTAAGAATACCACGCCTGCGGAGAAAGTCAAGAATTCGGCCCAAAGAACCAGGTTACTTACAGCGCCACCGATTCCGGATTAATCCCCATCGGTTCCCGTGGATTTGATTATCGAAAACGGGAAATATCCCTGAGTTCGCTCTCTATCGCCTTATGAATTTCACAGAGAGGGCAGGCTTTCGTCCCATTTTTCGTTGCCGTTACATTCAAATTATAGCCGTTCGGTGCCCCTGTTCTAATAGGCAATATTACGATTTTGACGACGGAGCAATTCACTGGCATATCTGACACCAAGCGTTTCTGAGTGCGCCCTGGCCCAATCAGTAAGCTTTACTCTTCCGTCCGGGGGGGATGAGGTATAAAGGAGACCCTGCATCAGACCGGAGATTTCCTCCCGAGTCAGGAAAACGTCGCCTGCAATCTTTCCGATCACGGAGGCTATCGCATACCCCAGACCGGGCGTCACCGAAATGATCGGCCGACGTTTTCCGATGACCTGTCCGATGGTTTCAACCAAACCTCGAAACGTGAACGTCTCAGGACCGATTGCATCGACGATGATATTTTCGCTGCTGTGGCCCTGCCGGATTGCCAGTTCTGCAAGATCATCGACGTAGATTGGTTGTAAACGATATGCGCCGTCCCCAAATACACCAAACACGGGAAACCTGCGCAGGACCCAAGCAATATTATTGACAAGAATATCCTCTTTTCCAAAAAGCATGGTAGGGCGTAAAATTGCATATGACACGCCCGACTCGATCAATGCTCGCTCCAGACGGGCTTTCCCGCTGAAATACTCCAGTTTGCTCTCCTGCGAAGGATTCGTGATACTCACATGCACAATACGACGGACACCCGCGCGCTTTGCTGCTGCGAAAAGACGCAGAGTGTTATCCACGGCTGATGAGTACGTAAAGCTCTTGTGGTTGAATCGAACCCAGTAGGTGTTGTAGAGGACATCTGCTCCACCCAAGATCGACGCGAGCTTCTCAGGCTCGTCAAAATGGAATGATTCTGCTTTTACTCTGTCGCCAAACGGATTGGGGCGATTCGCTGAATTCGTGATCGTGCGAACAGTCACTCCTTGATCCAGGAGTCTTGTTGCAATGTATTGACCTGAGTATCCGAAAGCGCCTGTTACAACCTGAAATCCCATAGTTCTTCCTTGAAGTTTTAGCGCCAAACGAACCAAAACCAGAGGCAACGTGAGTCACCAACGATGGCGAAGTGAAAAAATTCCGCGCCACACACCGTAACCGTATTTCTCGTTTTCCTTCTCATTGTCATAGTGGTCTGAATTCAGGGGAGCATTAATACTTTTTATGATAGTCCGGCCCGTTCATACAAGATTCGGAAACATGTGGTATCTGGCAACCGCCGATGTTCAAAATTAACAGACCACACTATGCACCGCAACACTTCTTGAATTTCTTCCCGCTTCCGCAGGGGCACGGATCATTTCGGCCAATCGTTTCTTCTGCCCGGTATGGTTCGGGGGGATTCAGCAGCCGATCGACGTCGGTGATGTCTTCCGGTTCGCCAGGTTCGATTCCGGCGATCACCTGCCAGCCATGTGTGTTGCAGATGGCAAGGATCTCCGCAGCCCTTTTCTGTGTGGCAACTCTAACCACAGCCGGATGTTTCTCTGTTCCAAGTTTCGTCATATTCTTTGCTCCTTTGTCTTTACCTGCGTTCCACGCATGAGTCGCATGCTGGAAAGCGCGCCGGATCGATGTGCCGGTCAGTATATTTTGTGTATCGTGAATCAGATATATGCGGGCCGACGACACGCCTTCTCACATGAAGCCGATCGGCTTGTCTTGACTGTGAAACGAAAAATGGCTCTTCGCATTGTGATTCCAAGACAGCCAGAAATCGAGTACAGCCCAGGTCTTCCCCTTCACTTCGAATTCCTTCTCGAGGATCGCTTCACCCTTCTCTGATACCGCGCGGAGGATATGCTTGCCAGAGGATAAGTGGAAGGTGTGCCTGATCCAGTTATGTTGGTCGCGGACATGGAACTCGTCGGACAACGCTTGTTTGCCGTCGATGTGAATCGTGATATCGACGGGAGTGATGTCGAAGCTCTGGTTGCTGACATAGAGAATGAAGTTGCCGTTTGTCGACTGAGACAGCACGAGTGTGGAATTCGTGTCGAGCTTGGACTCGCCCGCGAATGCAGGCATTGCCGTGATGACACATCCAACGAGCGCGGCGGCAAATGGTCTCATTCTCATCTCCTGTGCCCAACGCTGCCGTGAGCTACCGAGGGGGGCGCCATCGTCCCCGAGGTTAGCTCGACGCGGATGTTAGGCGACACGAGATATAGTCAATAACCGAGCATTTCCAAGAGTTTCTCAATAACACATTATGGCACATAAAATTCTGCCAGAAGTGTTCCCTTGCTTTCTCCATAATGATTAACGGTCAAACCTTCAACTCCCCTGTGGCCTTCCCCTTTCGATAATGGCTTTTCGATTTTCTGAGGGGAACGAAGGATTTAACAAATTGCCGGCGGCAATTGTAAACAACGCCAGGGGCACTTCTGCCACAACTCTATCGGCTACAATAAAACGGTCCGGGCTCACCCCTTGTCAGGCATTTTCAAAAACTTTTGGGCCAATCTGCCTGCCGTGATAATTCTTCCCTCAATCTCCCCGATTCCTCAAGGGATTGTCCCCAGCGATCAATGAAAATGAGGTCTTCGATAGGCAGGCGGGATTGCCAGCCCGCCGTCTCAAGTTCGGGATCGCGGAAGAAGCAATCCACATAACCAACGCACAGGTAAGCCACAGGAGTGATCTCCGACGGAATGCCCAGGATCTCCTTGAGGCGTTTCTCATGGAGAATGCTGACCCACCCAACGCCGATGCCTTCAGCGCGCGCCGCCAGCCACAGGTTTTGAACCGCACAAACGCAGCTATACAGATCCATGATCTTCATGTGCGTTCGACCGATCACCACTGGACCCGTGCGCTGACGGTCACACGTCACGCAGATATTGACCGGGGCTTCACGAATGCCCTCCAGCTTAAATCCCTGATACGCAGGCCGGCGAACCGGATCAAACATCCCGGCCGCTTCGCTATTGGCTTGCGCAAAGTCATCGTACACCGACTGTTTCACGACGGGGTCTTTGATGACGATGAAATTCCACGGCTGCATGAACCCAACCGAAGGCGCATGATGTGCGGCTGTCATAATTTTGCTCAACACATCATCAGGCACATCGTCCGGCCGGAACTGGCCGCGCACATCCCTGCGGCCAAAAATCGCCTTGTACAAGCCCCGCTGTTCCTCGGCGGAAAGGGAACCATCAACTTGAAGATCCGGCTCTTTCTTATTCATAGCCTTTCGCTCCTCCCGGCGAAAAATCGTCGCCATGTCTGATGCCTGACGTCCGGCTCAGGCGCGCGGTTTCGCGTCGACTGGAGCCGGTTGCTGGGACCCGTTTTCTCTTCTGATGAGGAGCACGCCACACAGGTCTGTCGAGATGCCATCCCGTTGGACATGTCCGCTTTCGATCGCCCATTTGGCCGTTTCGTCGTCGATACCGGCATAATAGCCTGTGTCTCCAAGCAACACCACTCTCGCATGGTGCATCCCGTCGCTCAGCTCGACGGCGACGACGTCGCCAAGCATAACGGATTGTCCGTCTTGATACTTCATCGTCAGTCCCAACAATTAATGTACGAATTCGTCTTTTCTAGGATCAATATCGGAGCATTTCCAAGAATGCCATATTCAGTTCAGCCCCGGCACCCGCGGAAATGTTCCATTTGCTTTGCGATTTGTCAAAAACCTTCAGCGTTCCCGGCTTCTGCAGATTCCCTTTCCTCCACTCTTTCCAATCATCGACTCGGCACGTCACGGGGATCGCCCTTAAACTGCATGATTGAATAAACATATTGAGGATTGAGAAAGACAGCGGGTTCAAGGCTTTTGTCCCATTCAGCCCACTCCTTGATTTCTCCCCGATCCCAATAGAGCAGCTGCGTCAGATGAATATACTCCCCGCGGGCGGCTTTCTGAGCAAGACCATCAATCGTCTCATTGGATGCTCCCACATAGGTATAGGATTCATCCCCTCCGTCGTCAGCCAGAATTTTGTACCAATACATTCCGTGTCCTCCTTATTGTCGGAACGTTTCCAAAAATGCCGCATTCAGCTCAGACCCGGCACCCGCGAAAATGTTCCATTTGCTTTATATTGCTTGCGAATCCAAATTCGACCAACGAAAGCGTACCATCGCCTACGTCATTTGTCAAAAAACCAGACCTTTCTTCCACAGCTCCTTAAAAGAGACCAAATCAACGCGACAAAATATACAAAACCCATCCCTCGATACAAAAAATCGTCTCCCCTCCCTTTTGTCATACGATCAAACTCCACAGCTACATACCAACAACCATTTTGCAGAAATAGAGCAATGAACGCCAACAATACATACATCTTTAATTCGCTTGGGAAAGGGTTAGAAAATGTCGCTCGAAGAAACAAAATTATCGCAACCTCAATACCAAATCCAAACATCAGCCACCCCAGAATATGCTCAAAATTATTGGTCATCTGCCTTTCCCCCTGGTCGATAGCGGAACATTTCCAAGAGTGCCGTATTCAATTCAAACACGGCACCTGCGGAAATAATGTTCTATTTAGTCCTGTGTCGTCGATGAAAACGCCATAGTGCCGACCCGATCTTAACTCGGTAGTCACATGCACGCGTTGGGCGGCAGCGTTCATGACGACTAACGTTTAAACTGAGTGACAGCCACCCGCAGGGTGGCTGTTCGCTCCAATGAAT
>CAYZGM010000031.1:0-21011 GCA_964478015.1 uncultured Planctomycetia bacterium | reverse complement strand
TAAGTCCGCCGTGCGAATTCATCCTGAGAAGGTGCGGTCAAGCAGAAGGATGGAGTAAAAGAGCCGCGACGGAGCGGCAACGAAGAATTTAAGGGAATGAGATAAGGAAAAGAGGAAAATATGTCAAAAGGTGGAAAATTAAAAACCAACAAAGCGACCGCAAAGCGTATCCGCGTGACGAAAAGTGGGAAATTCAAAAAAATGCGGGCCGGTAAAAGACATCTTTTACAGGGAAAATCGTCGAAGCGCCGGAGACACATGCGTCAATCGGATCTCGTAAGCGGCTCGGCGGAGAAAAGAATGAGGAGATTGATGCCATATGCCTAAAGCTAAAACAGTCCCGGCGGGCAGAAGACGCCGGAAAAAGTTCTTAAAACGAGCAAAGGGATTTGTCGGAGGCCGGCACCGGCTGTACCGTTCAGCCCGTGAAACCGTGCAGCGTGCTCTGATGTTCGCGACGCGCGACCGTCGGGATACGAAGTCCGTGATCCGGAAACTCTGGATCACGCGTATTTCAGCGAGCGCCGCCGAACACGGCATCACCTACAGCCGTTTCATCGGCGGTCTGAAGAAAGCGAAAGTCCAGCTGGATCGCAAGATCATGGCGGATCTGGCTGTGAATGACAAGAAAGCGTTCGTCGAACTCGTCAAGATTGCGAAAGGCTAACGTCATTCTGGGCCTGTCGAAGACGGGCGAAGGATCTCGCCTTTAGATTCTTCGTCGCTTCGCGCCTCAGAATGACGGATAATTTATGATCGAAGCTCTAAAACATCTCGAGGCTGATGCTCAAAAAGAGTTGTCAGACTTGGTAGATCCAAAGCAACTCGAGGTCTTGAAAACCAAGTATCTGGGGCGCAAGGGGCTTTTTGTGTCCGTTTCGGCCAGGATTTCCGAGCTTTCGGCGGAAGAAAAGCGGTTCGCCGGTCAGGAGATGAATCGCGTGAAACAGTCTCTCGAAACGCTTTTCGCGTCGAAAGAGAAGTCGTTTCAGCGATCCGTCGAAGAGTCTCAAAAAAATATTGACACGACAATGCCGGGCACGTTCCGCGCTCCTGGGAACTTGCATCCTTTAACGCAGGTGATGACGGAGGTGGTCGACATCTTTGAGCGACTCGGATTTTCCCTCGTGGATGGGCCGGAGGTTGAAACCGAGCATTATAATTTCGAAGCGCTCAATATCCCGCTCAATCATCCCGCGCGCGACAGTTTTGACACATTTTACCTGGACAATGGAAAACTGCTGAGAAGTCAGACCTCAACGGTCCAGATCCGTGTCATGGAAAATATAAAACCACCTCTCAAAATCATCGCCCCGGGGAAAGTTTTTCGTCCGGATGCAACCGATGCGACGCACTCATTTATGTTTCACCAGATTGAGGGACTGATGGTAGATGAAAACGTAAGTTTCGCAGATTTGAAAGGCGTCCTTTTCGCATTCGCGAAAGAATTTTTTGGGTCTCGGACCAAGGTTCGTTTTTGCCCACACTTTTTTCCGTTCACCGAACCCAGCGCCGACATGGATATCTGGTCTGAACAACGTGAAAGTTGGCTGGAGATTCTTGGCGCGGGACTGGTGCACCCAAATGTTTTGCAGGCCGTCAAGATTGATCCTGAGAAATACACGGGTTTTGCATTCGGGATGGGTGTCGAACGCCTGGCGATGTTGAAGTATGGCGTGGAAGATATCCGGCAGTTCTATGAAAATGACATAAGATTTTTGAGGCAATTTTAGACATCATCCCCGCCACCGATCGTGGTCGAGGGTAAACTCCGGCGCGGACCCGCCGCTGGCGGGCGCGGGAACGACAAAAATTATGAAATTACCTATTCGTTGGCTTAAAAAGTATATCGATATAAAAATATCTCCGGAAAAACTGGCCGAGAAACTGACGCTCTCCGGCAGCAAGGTGGAATCTTTGGAAAATGCGTCCGGAGATGCCGTGATTGGTCTGGAGATTACGTCGAACCGCCCGGATTGCCTCAGCATCCTCGGTTTAGCCCGGGAAGTTTCTGCATTCACGGGCCGCCGGCTGCGGGTTCCGGAGGCTTACCGGCGCAATGAGACGCCGGCGCGTCCTAGAAAAGAAAACGCGGTTGATATTCACGTCGAAGATAAAAAAGGCTGCTTACGTTACACGGGTCGTGTGATTCGCGGCGTACAGGTGGCTGCCTCGCCCCCGGAGACCCAGCGGTTCTTGTCCAGCGTTGGGACGCGCTCCGTTTCAAACATCGTGGACATTACGAATTATGTTCTGTTTGAGTGCGGACAGCCGATGCATGCTTTTGACTTGGACAAGATCCGTGGCGGAGGGATTCTTGTCCGGCGCTCCAGAGCCAATGAAAAGTTTATTGGCCTCGACGGGATTGAATACACCTTAGATGACAAGACGCTTGTGATCGCCGATTCAGAGCGTGTCATCGCGATCGCGGGTGTTATCGGCGGAAAACTGACTGAGGTCACCGAAAACACCAAAAATATTCTTCTCGAATCTGCCTATTTTGATCCGATCGCGGTGCGTCAGGCGTCAAAAAAGTACAAGATCACGACCGAGTCGAGCTATCGTTTTGAACGTGGGGTGGATCCGGAGAATATTGGCCGTGCCTCAAAACGCGCAGCAGAACTTATGTTGGAATGGGCGCACGGGCAGGATGCGAGCGGATTACTCGATAAGAATTACTTCCCGGCAAAAGGTAAAAAATCAATTGTGTTGCGAATGCAACGCATGGAAAAAGTCCTGGGGCTTAAGGTACCGACTGGGCGCGCAGAGAAAATTTTAAAGAATCTCTCGTTTGAAACTGCAAAGATCGGCAAGGACAGGCTCAAGATCAAGCCAAGATCTTTTCGGCGTGACGTCACCAAGGAAGTTGACCTGATAGAGGAGGTGCTTCGGATCGAGGGTTTTGACAAGGTGGGACATCGATTGCCGCCAAGCCGATACACGTTCGAGGATCTTCGTGATCGAAAGGCAAGGGGACTTTTTCGTCTCAAAAGGTATTTGGCTTCGATTGGTCTTGATGAGATCATGACCTACAGTCTTTTGTCGGGGAAGAAAATTGCGGATGCGGGTGGGACCCTTTCGAATTGTCACAAAGTGACGAATGCAATGAGCGCGGAACAGGAATACATTCGTCCAAATCTTCTTGCCGGGACGCTGGAAGCCATTCTCTTCAATATCAGCCGTAAGGCCACGGCTCTTAAATTGTTCGAGATCGGAAATCGTTATCAACATGGCAGGGAGGAGACCGTTTTGGCTCTGGCGCTTTATGGGCTATCCGAAGAGAACTGGGCAAAAAAAGCTCCGGGGTCTTTTTACGAACTGAAAGGCATTGTCGAGAGCGTGATGGACCATCTGCAGATTCATTGTTTTGAATGGACGCCATCATCTGCGGACCCGTCTTTTATGGTGGGATCCGATCTCATGCGAGAGGCACAAAAAATTGCCTCGGCAGGAGAGGTGTCCGGCGCGATCTTGAGGCGCTGGGATATCCCTCACGAGGTTTTTTACGCGGAACTCGTGCTAGACCAGCTCTTTGAAGTTAGGCGGGAGATCCTTAAGGTTCGCCCTGTTGCCAAGTTTCCGGCGGTGCGGCGTGACATCGCATTTATTATTGATAACCGCGTGTCAGTAAAAGAGTTAGAAGAATCCATAAGGACCGTAGCGGCCCCTTATTTTTACTCCGTGACGCTTTTTGACCAGTTTTCGGGAAAGAACATCCCAGAGGGGAAAAGGAGCCTTGCTTTTTCTATTTTCTATCAAAAAGAGGATGGGACTTTCACCGATAATGAGATCCAAACGCTCCAACAAAGGTTGGGGGAAAACCTGAAAAGGCTGTATCAAGTTGAATTTCGATAGACTACCTATTGTATTCGGATGGAGCACAAGGTAAAATGGATGCGTGGGTTGAAAAAATTGGGATGATCTCGGCGATTTCGTTGCCGTTTTTCAACATTCCCCTGATCCTGCGCTTGATCCAGAGAAAGCGGTCGGAAGATTTTAGTTTGTCCTGGACGTTAGGGGTTTGGGTGTGCATCATTCTTATGACGCCCCATGCCTTGAAGTCCACAGACGCGACATTTCGTGTTTTCGGGGTCGTGAATTTAATTTTTTTTAGCGCGGTTGTTTTTTTTATTCTGAAGTATCGGCGTCGGTCAAATTAAACGCTATCCTAGGAGGGGTCACGAAAGAATGAAAAAACTTTGGCTTACGATGGGTGTTTTCACGCTATTCCTCGGATCAGTTGTCCTCCACAATCAAGACAACTTAAACGCCGAAACAGAAGATCTTAATTATGAAAAGATTAGCCAGGATGCTGATCGTAACCGGGAACTTCTTGAGATATGGAAAGACCATGTTAAAACCTTGACCAAAGAGCGTGACCAGGCTTACCAAGAAATTGAGAGGATGAAAATGGGGGGCGCCATGAACGTCGCTCCGGCGGCCCAATTTGGGGCCATCGAAAGCATGCCGCTGCCGCCGTCCCCGGGGGCTGCAAAACGGATCGATAGTCTCCAATCAGAGGTTTCAAGGCTCCAAATGGAGCTTCAGAAGAAAGCGTCCGCGAGCGGCCCGTCGTCGTCACGTGAGTTCCAGATGCAACTCTCCGCATTGCAAAGCCAAGTCCAACAAACAAAGAAAGAATTAGCGGAGGCCAGGGACGACAAGGAACGTGCACTTCAAGAGAAAGAAAAAGCCGCAAGTCAGGTTGAGCGGCTGCAGCAGGAGATGGAAAGCCTCAAAGTGACGAGCCAGAGTTCCCCGGAGGGAGACGAGACCTCAAAGAATTTACAAAAAGCTTACAACATCCAAAAGAAACGCTACGAGGATTTGCAGCAGCGTTTTCACGAACTGGAAAGAGACTACAATTCTTCGCGAAGTCAGTCCCAACAACCTAAAGGCGAATCCTCGGGTGAATTGGTGGCCCTGCAAGCCGAGATTGCATCTCTCAAGAACGAAAATCGACAGCTTAAATCGGATCTTCAGGAAAGCATTGCATCCTCGGGCTCTGCTGCGCCAGCCGACCGCAACGCTGAGAATTTTATGAGGCAGGCGCGTGAACTTCGGTATGAGAACGACACACTGAAAGCTCAGATCGAGAAGCTCCAGGTGGTCGAAAAAGAGCTTACCAGCACCAGAGCGTACTTTATGCCGCTTATGAAAGAATTACAGGAAAAGATTGATAGCATGCTGAAAGAAAATACAGCGTTGACGGCCGAGGTCCAGAGTGCTCGCAGCGAAACCAGCCAATTTTCTCAAAAAGCCCAAGCGATAAACGATGAGAATCAAAAACTAAGAGCTGATCTTGGGGTTCTGAGAGAAGAACAGGAACAATCCGCAGCCCAGATCGAGAGCTATAGATCTCAATTGCAAATGGTTGCCGCTGACAAGGAAAAACTGATTGAATTGCAGAACTTGAACGCAGGCTACAACCAGGAGCTCGCCTCAAAAGATGCGGAACTCAAGCGTCTAAGCTCACAGATCCACAGCCTTGAAAAAGCAAACCGAGAGATCGAGTCGCGGGAAACGGATAATTTAAAGAGTGTAGAAAGATATCAGGCGGCGCTTCGGGCGAACCTGATAGACATGAAAAATTTAAAGTCAAACTTTGAAGCCTATCTTGAGTCCCTCGTGGCAAGCTTTGACGAACGTCAAAGATAAGAAATCGTTCTCTTACTTCCGCAAAAGTCAGTGAATCTGCTACAATAATCCTACCCTGCGGTGCTCGTGGATCATGAGCGCTGATATGTGAATCCGATAAATATAAAAATGGGGACTGGACTGGTTCCGGTGTGCTGCCTGTAGTTCGGGTTTGCCTAAAGGATCCGGCGAAGTTCCCACCCTTAAATAGAGGGATTCAACATGGGCGCGGCAGCACGGCACAGGCGGGGCCCTTTCCCTTGACTTTACTGATGGTTTTTATTAACATTAGATAGAATTGTTAAGATTTTATCTAATATGAATTATGGCCACTGCCATCCTGAGCGAAGCGAATGGTCTCGCTTTAGATTCTTCGCCTTTCGGGCTCAGAATGACGTTTGATAGGGGAGGAATGTTGCGTTTAAACAAAGCGTTCTTTCTACCTATTTTGTTAGGTTTCGTCTGTGGCAGCGCTTTGGCCGAAGAATCGCTCAGTTCTTTCCAGCAGGACGTCGTGCTTGCAAAAGAGAAGCATCAGGCGATCGTAGGAAAACTAGACAGCGCCCGCCTTGCTCTTAAGACGCAGGAATCCAAGATCGCCGTCAAAGAAACGAATCGTCTTGTGGAAGCGGTCGTCACGGAGAGTGAATCGGCCAATTCACCGGTCTCCCGAACCGTTGTGAAAGACACTTCTGCGGTGCCGGCTGAGGGGGTCGTGACCGTATTCCCTGTTTCAAACAAACAGGCATCCCCTGTCGCGCCTCAACAAACTCAGGTTATCAATCAAACTTTCCCAGGACCCGAGGAGAGAAAATCGTGGCGTTGGCCCACATTTAATAATTTATTTTCCGGCAAGAAAAAATTACAAAATGAACCACGTGGTGGGTCTTCTTACGGGAATTCCATTTTTGAGGATGGGGAAGCTCTCTACAGGGCTGCGATCAAGGACAACAAGGTGACGATCGATGAAGCCGTGGAAATAGGCCTTGCAAACAACACAAAGCTCCAGGCAGCCAGGAAGAATGTGGAGGTTGCCGATGCCAAATTGACGGAAACCAAGCGCGCTCTCTTTCCGACGGTGCAAGGCGTCGTGGAGATCAATGGCGGCAAGGTTGCAGGAGTCGTCCAGGGGGAAACCGTTCAACGTTTTTATAGAGGCGGAAACCAGAAGATCAATTTTAGTCAACCGCTCTACAATGCGGGAGAGCTGGCGAATACGGTGAAGCAAGGCGAAGAGAGCGTTCGTGTGGCAAAAGCGGAGTACAAAAAAGCCAAGGATGACATCATCCACCAAATCCGGGTGGCGTACTATGGCGTGGTAAAAGCTGAGTACAACACGGAATACCAGATCGAACTGTTTGAGAAGATCCTGGAAATCATCAAAAAAGTGAGACGGCAAAAAGAAGAGCGCGTGGTAGCCGAGGTTGATTATTTGAACGTAGAATCTCAGTACTACCAGGCTCTTTACCAGGTGGAGTCGTCCAAAAATGATGTCTTGTCAGCCAATGTAAGCCTTAAACAATCCCTCAATCTCGACATGGCGGGCGCCATTCCCGTGGATTTCAAAATGAATTTTGTGAAAGTAAAACCGACATTCGAGGAATTACTCAACCGCGCCATTCAAACGAATGCGGATATCCGGGTGAAAGCGTTTGGGTTGGAAGTAGCTAGGTACGGCGTCGATATCTACGAAGCGAAGAAAAAACCACATTTTGAATTGCGCGGCTCCTACGGCATGATAGGAGAAAATTTTCATGATACGGCCGCGTTAAAAAGGCTTGTGGATGGCAAAGACGCCAACATTGACCAGGAGAAAGAATGGTATTTGGGCGTTCACGGTTCCATGCCTCTTGGTCCGAATTCCGTTGAGTATGAGCAAACCAAGCATGTTTACGGTCCCACGGTGATTTCTCTCAGCGGGTCGGAAGATTGGAAGCATCACATGGCGTTCAATTTGTGGGACAAGTTTAATCTGATCACGGACCAGAAACAAGCCGAATACTCCTTGCTCCAGGCGGAGAGCGATTACAAGACGGTGGTGGATGAGGTGACGTTGAAATTACGCGATGACTTTTACTCCTTGCAGCGCTATCTTATTCAAATTGATTCGTCCACTGCGAGGCTTCGTTTTCAGAACAAGCAGATCAAGATTTTGGAGTACTTATTGAGTCTGCAGGAGACAAATCCGTCCAATTATGTGGAGAATCTGATGGCGCAAGTTCAGGATCGCTATGCATTCATCCAGGCCGTCGCGGATTACAACGTGGCCTTGTCGTCCGTGGGTCTCCTGATCGGGGACCCTTATTATTTTGAAAATCAACGGCTGATATCACCGGAGAGATATGAAGCTTCCGAAATTGCAGAAGCCTAAGTTCAATAAGCGCGCATTTTTCCAGACCGTTGGAATCGTGATGGCGCTGGTATTTGCGTACTCGCTTGTGTCCAAACATGTCACCTGCGTGGGCGGGATGCCTGTGCTGAAAAAGGAAAAGAAGGAACTTCCTCAGCAACAGGTGGAACAGCCGCCGCTACCCGTGAAAGTGTACAAAGTGGCGCGCGTGAATTTTAGGGACACGCTTCCGTCTCTCGGCACCGCCCGCGGTTTTCGTGAGTACGATCTTAAATTTTTAGTCGGGGGCACGATGGAGTACATCAACTTCCGAGAGGGAGAAAAGATCACGCAAGGGGACATCATCGCGAGCTTGGATCAAAAAGAAGCGTTGTTAAAACTGGAATACACAAAGATTGAGTACGAAAAAACGAAAAAGCTTTTTGAATTGGGCTCGGTCACGGACGCAAAATTTAAGCAAAGCCAGATTGAATACCAATCTGCTAAAACGGAGCTCGACAAAACGAATCTGGTGGCATTTAGCGACGGGTATATCGGTTCTCTCAACGTGGAAAAGGGCGCGAATGTGACACCGCAGGACAAGATCGCTGTTTTTGTTGATTTCAAGGATGTATTCGTCGAATTCGGTGTGATCGAAAAGGAAATCTTCAGGCTTAAAGAAGGTCAGAACATTGAACTGGCATTGGATGCATTTCCGGATGAGATCTTCAAGGGGCAGATTGACTCTCTTTCGCCGATCGTGGAGGGGCGCACGCGGACGCTTAAGGTGCGCGCAAAGATTTCAAATCCCGACGAGAAGATCCGGCCCGGAATGTTCGGCCGTGTCACCGTCCTCGTTTACGAAAAGGAAAACGCGCTTGTGATCCCGAGCGCCTGTTTTAAGAAAAAGGAAGACCAGCACTTTGTCTATGTGATTCATACGGATGAAGAGTCTTCCGGCGAACCGCCCCTCGACGAATCGATGACTGAGGCTGCGGAAAAAGAAGCAAAGCCAGATACGAAAGCCGTGTATGGCACCATCGAGATCCGGAATATCGAGGTCCAGTATTCGACACCCGACAGCATTGAGATCAAGGAAGGGGTAGAGGAGGGAGAGCTCGTGGCCGTCGACATCCAACAGGATGTGCAGGACAAGGCGAAAGTCGAGATCACCGAGACCCAAGAAGGAATATTCTAACGAATTCAAAATGAGCCTTCCTCAGTTATCCATCCGCCGTCCCGTCACGACCCTGATGGTCTACATCGCGGTCTTTCTTTTCGGCGTGATCTCTCTTAATCTCCTTTCCCAGGAACTTTTTCCGCCCATTTCCTACCCACAGCTTTCTATTGTCACCCCCTACGAGAACGCCGCTCCCGAGGAAATCGAGACTCTGATCACAAAACCCATCGAAGAGGCCGTGGGGGGTATCTCAGGCCTCCGAAAGATCACCTCGACCTCTAAGGAGGGGCTTTCCCTGGTGGTCGCCGAATTCAGTTGGAATCAGAACATGGATTTTGCGTCTCTCTCCGTCCGTGAAAAAATTGACTTGATCAAGGAACGTTTACCGAGGGATGCGCAGGAACCCGTGGTCGTGAAGTTCAACCCTTTTGAGCTGCCTGTCATGTCGCTTTCTATCTCCAGTTCCGAGCGCACCCCGGTGCAGCTGCGTGAACTTTCCAGAAAGTGGTTCAAGGATGAGCTCGAGAAAGTACAGGGAGTGGCGTCAGCCGCTATTTCAGGCGGTGCCGAAGAGCAGATCCTTGTGGATGTGGATCAATCCAAGCTGCGCGCAGCAGGCGTGTCCATCGTAGATGTGTCTGAGTCGATTGCCTCCGCCAATTTGAATTTCCCGGGGGGAACGATCAAGGAGAGTTTCTACGAGTATCTCGTGCGAACGATCGGGGAGTTCAAGCATATGGAGGAGATCGGGCAAATTCCTCTCAAAGCACGCAACTCAAAGGCCTCGGATGACCCCTTTGAACAACAAAAGATCGAAAATGAACCGGCCAATCGTCTTGTGTACCTCAGAGATGTGGCAGATATCAAGCGAACTGTCAAGGACCGGACAAGTTATTCCCGGTTCAATCTCCTTGAGAATGTGACTATTTCCATCCAGAAACAGGCCCAGGCGAACACGATCCTTGTCTCGAGACTGGTGAAGAAAAAAATCGAGGAGCTTAGACAGCAGCTTCCCAAAGATATCAAGATCGACATTGTGTATGACCAGTCGAAGTTCATCCGTGAGGCTTTGGACGGCGTGAAAGACGCGGCCATCCAAGGCGGTTTTCTCGCGTTCATCGTGTTGCTTATATTCCTGAGAGACTTTAGGAATTCAGCATTGGTCGTCACGATTACGCCTGTCACGGTACTTGCTACGTACACCCTGATGTATTTTATGAATATTTCTTTGAATGTGATCTCGCTCGGCGGCGTGGCCTTGGGCGTGGGCATGCTTCTCGACAATGCCGTTGTCGTCATTGAAAACGTCTACCGTAGATTCCGTGAAAAGCCCGAAGACGGCATGGCCGTGGCGGCGGTCGTGGGTTCTGACGAAGTGATGGCACCGATGTTGGCTTCGACACTGACCACCGTATCCGTATTTTTACCGATCGTGTTCGTCACAGGAATCGCCGGACAAATTTTCAAGGAGCTTGCCTGGGTGGTGGTGGTGACGCAGGTCATATCAGCGATCATCGCTTTCACGCTTCTACCCATGCTGATTGCCAAGGTCGGTGGAAAATCTTCTCTGGCCAAACGCGACATTCACGAAAGCGTCAAAGAGCAGTTCAGTTTATTCCAGAAATTGCTGGAATGGGCCTCGCTACCCATCATGGCGATCGAGAAACTTTATGGCAGGGTACTACCCTGGTTTATCGCCGGGAAATGGTTTTTTCTCACGGTGATATTTTTTGTGTTCGCAGGGTGTCTTCTTTTGTTGATGTCTATGGATAAAATCCTGCTTCCGAAAATTGACCAAAAACAATTCATGGTTAAAGTGGACCTGCCGGTGGGTTCCCGTGTGGAATTTACGAACACGATTTCGCAGCGGATTGAAAAATACATCCTCCGGAATCCTGCCGTCCAGAACGTGGCGGCGATCGTGGGTTCTTCTAAGGGAGAGTCGACCAAGGAAGTGCTGGAGCGCTTGGGTGCCCAGCAGGCGAATATCGTGGTGACGCTCAAACCCGAGACCACCGTTCCCACGGATGATGTCGTCCAGGAAGTCCGGAAATACTTTGAGATCTCTGACGGGAGAAAACTTATTCAGCCGGCGCGTTTAAGCTATGTGCTTTATGACAGCGCATTCAAGGTGGGCGGCGACAATGACGCGCCAATCGTGATTGACATCAAGGGGCCTAAGTTGGATATGCTTCAAACAATAGCGCTTGAAACTCAGGAGAAAGTCTCGCAAATCCCCGGAATTTATGGAGTCACCAACAGCATCGCGGAGGCATTCCCCGAAACCAAGATCCACATCAACAAGGACCGTGCAAGCTACTATAAATTATCGGTGGTGAGTATCGCGCAGGCTGCGAACATGGCGATCAAGGGGATTACGGCCAGCAAGTTTAAGGAGGAGGGGCGCGAGATCAATATCCGCGTTCAGCTTAAAGAAAATGAGCGTGACAAGTTTTCAAAACTGGGAGATCTTGCGATCCGTTCGCCTCTGGATATGGACGTGCCCTTGTCTGATTTTGTTAAGTTTGAGCGGGGGCGTGGTCCCAGCGAAATCAAACGGATAAGTCAGGAACGCACTGTCCAAGTTTACGCGAAGATCTATGACCGGAGCCTTGCGGAGGTCGTGGATGCGGTGCAAACGGTGATCAAAAATGTGGACGCACCTGACCGCTACGCTATCAAACTCGCCGGGGAAAGTGAGGAGGTCCAGGAGTCCTTTGCAAGCCTTCAATTTGCGTTCACGCTCTCCGTGGTCTTGGTTTATATGATCATGGCGGCGCAATTTGAGTCCCTCTACCAGCCGTTTCTTATCATGTTTTGCCTGCCGCTTTCCCTGATTGGGGTGGCGGCGGCCTTGTGGGTTAGCCATACGCCCATCAGCGTGATCGTGATCTTGGGGGTCATTCTTTTGGCGGGTGTTGTCGTGAATAACGGCATTATTCTTATTGATTATATTAATCAACTTCGACGTGGCGGCATGGGATTGCGTGAAGCGACCATCCAGGCCGGAAAAACACGTCTGCGACCCATTTTAATGACTGCATTTTCATCCGCGATCGGCCTTTTGCCTCTGGCCTTGGGCATCGGAGAGGGCGCGGAGCTGCAGGCTCCGATGGCGATCGCGGTGATGGGGGGTATTCTTGTCGCCTCCTTTTTAACGTTGGTCGTGACACCTGCGCTTTATATCGGCACCGAGGAGATTGCGGACTTTGTATTCAGAAGAAAGCCCCGCAAGGACGGCTGATCCATGAATCTGCCTGAATTTTCCATCAAGCGGCCGGTGACGGTCCTGATGGTTATGATGATTGTTCTTTTGTTCGGTGTTGTGTCGCTTTCCAAGCTTCCCGTTGAGCTTTATCCCAACACCTCCTTCGGCGAGATCAGCATCATTATCCAGGCGCGAGGCGGGATTCCGCCCACGGAGGTTGAGACACTTGTCACCAAACCCGTGGAGGAAGCCGTCGCGACGGTGAGTAACCTTAAGCAGCTGCTTTCTATCTCCAAAGAGGGTGAGTCCACGGTGGTGATGAGTTTCGTACAGGGAACGGACATGGATTTTGCCGCGCTGGAAGTGCGTGAAAAGTTCGCGAAGATAAAAAATCAGCTGCCAAAAGAACTTGAAAAACCCGTGATCGCGCAATTTCAACAAGGCGATGTGCCGATCGTGATTTTGGCCGTGACCAGCGAACGGCGCACAACGGAAGATATTCGAAAGCTCGTGGACCAGGGCATCAAGGAAAGCTTCAGGCGCGTGGCTGGCGTTGCGAATGTCGAGGTGGCGGGGGGACGGGAAAGAAAAATCCTGGTGGAGGCTGACCAGACACGCTTGGCCGCTTATGGCATTCCCATCGATGAGGTGACTTCAACCCTGGGCGCGAACAATCTCAACCTTTTGTCGGGAGAGGTAGAACGAACGAACGACCGTTACCTCATCCGTGTTCAAGGGGAGTTTGAAACTTTGGATCAGATTAGGAACATGGCTTTGCGGCGGTCGCCCGAGGGGTCGATTATTCGTGTCAAGGACGTGGCCGAGGTGAAGGACGCGTATCTTGAGCCGCGCGAATACTCCCGGCTCGATGTGCGGCCGGTCGTCACGGTCTACATCCAAAAAGAAAGCACCAAAAACACCATCCATGTTGTCAAAGATATTTTGGAGGAGGTCGACAATGTCCAAAAAAAATTACCCAAGGACGTTCACTTGGTCGTGACATCCAACCAGGCCATTACGATCAAAAATGCCATCGAGGGACTTCAGCAGTCATTGTTGCAAGGTATTGTCCTCATTATCCTTGTGTTCTTTCTTTTTCTTTTTCGTTTAAATCTCTGGGGTTTCTTGGCGGTGATCGGAATGATCACTGCGACGCTTTTTACGAAAGGCCCGCCACTCTACGCAATTTTTATCGGTTTGGTTTCCACGCTTCTTCTCGTCAAAAAATTCCGCTCCATTATCATCGTCACCCTGCCTATTCCCGTGTCCGTCATCGGAGCGTTCGCGTACATGCATTGGCGCGGCCTGACGGTGAATGTCATGACGCTTTTCGGTCTCGCCTTGGGCGTGGGGATCCTGGTTGATAACTCGATCGTTGTGTTTGAGAATATCTTAAAAAAGCGTGATCAGGGGGTCGCAATTCTGCCGGCTGCGGTGACTGGGTCTAGCGAAATGCTCGTTGCCATTGTCGCCTCGACGATCACGTCCGTCATCGTTTTTTTGCCGCTGGTTTTCGTCGGCGCGGAACTTCAAAGGCTATATTCCGGCATGGCCGAGACCGTGGTGATTTCCCTGGTTATTTCACTTTTATGCGCCATCACCATGGTGCCGATGATGTGCGGTCGCCCGGCGTTCAGCCAATCCATGAGCGGCAAAACCGATCATCCAGAAGACCGATCTTCCTGGGTGAAAAAATTCACGCAATACGAGAGGAAATTTTTATTCGGATCTATTCGCCACCGCTGGAAAGTATTGGGAGCCTGCGCCGTGGTTCTCGTGGTCTCCTCATTTTTTCTATCCAGGCTGGGCACGGAATATCTGGGCAGCACGGAACAGAAAAAATTTACTATTTTCGTTGAATTGCCAACAGGCGCAAGGCTGGAAGCTTCGGACACGACCGTCCATAAAATTGAAGCCGTTGTTCGCGAGATCCCCGAGGTAAAAGTCGTGACCTCACGCATCGAGCCCTGGTCCTCAAAAGTGTACGTGGAACTTACGGATCCGACAGAACGTAAACGGACTACGGATGAGGTGATCGATGTGATTCGTGCCGAGACCAATAAAATGCAGCCGGCATTTGTTTATTTTCAAAAAGAAGAACAGGTCGGAACCAAGGAAGTCATTGTGGAGGTTTTCGGTCAAAGCTATGAGAAGCTGCGTGAGATGGCCATCGCCATTGCCAACCGCATGGAGAGCATTAAGGGATTGTCGGACACAAAGATACGTATGCGCGAGGGGCGGCCCGAAATGCAGCTTTTGATGAACAAAAAGGAAGCAGGGCTCCACGGACTCTCAGTGCAGGAAACGGGCAACCAGGTGCATGGCCAGATGCGCGGATTCAGAGCGACCGTTTACCACACGGAGGGCCGCGAGGTCGAAACGATCTCAAGGATCGATGAAAAATATAGAAAAACATTCAAGGACCTTCACAACCTCATCATCACCAACCGCCAGGGAGACTCGGTGCTGCTCGATCAGGTGACCGATTTTAAGTTCGGTCTGGGTCCCAGTGAAATTTGGCGCAAAAACAAGAACCGCATGATCCAGGTCAGTGCCAACATTGGAAAAGTGCCCTTGAGTAAGATCGCTGACAAGTTGAAAGTGGGCCTGAAAGACGTGCCGTTTCCGGAAGATTATTTCTGCAAAATCGGCGGAGATTATCCGATGCTGTTGGAAACCAATAAGCAGATGCGCATCATGATCCTGGCGGTGTTTGTGTTGGTTTACCTGGTTCTTGCCTCTATTTTTGAATCGCTTTATCAGCCAGTGCTGATCATGATCGCCGTGCCTCTGGCATTGGTGGGCGCGGTGATCGCTCTTTATTTGGGGCCAAAATCGATCGGGGTGGGCGCCATGCTGGGTATGATGATCTTGGGAGGGGTCGTCGTCAATCACTCCATCATGTTGGTGGACCGCATTAACTTGTATGTCCGCGAAAAAAAAATGTCGCCGGTGCGCGGAGCAGTTTTGGCCAATCGCGACAGGCTCCGGCCCATTTTGATGACCATGTCCACGACAGTTTTGGGGCTTGTGCCCATGGCGATCGACCGTTCAGAAAGCGCCAATCTGTGGTCGCCCCTGGCCAAAACCGTAATCGGCGGCGTTGCCAGCTCTACTTTTCTGACTCTACTCGTGACGCCGGCATTCTATGTTCTCTTCAATGACGTGATTCGGTATTCCAAAACCGGCGAGCTGATAGTGTTCGTTAAGAAAGGTATTTCTAAAGTTATTCTTCAGCTATCGCGTGTTTTTAAAAAGAGAACAGTCTCGTAGGCAGGCGCCTCGGGCGGAAAAGCGGGAATCAAGGTTGATCCCCGATTAAAGGCTTCGGGGATGACATATCGTGTCGTGTCTAACAGCTTGGTAGACGCTACCAAGCGCCTACCAAGCTGTTACCGGTGGGTGGATTAAGAGTTAGGTAAAAAACGAGAAAATGGACTCCCTTATTTTTTTAGCTTCATTTTGTTTAAAGAGTATTTATAACTGTAGTAATTACAGTATGTTATAGGTTAAAATATTTTTTTTGGGGATTTGAAATCCCCCAGAACGTCCAGTATACTTACTTATAAGAAGAAAACCCCGCGGGATCGGGGAATTTTTTAAGGTCGCTTCTTAAACATTTTTTAAAACGTAAAATGGAACAGGGGCAAATGGAAGAGAAAAGTAACCAGAGCATCTTAAAAAACGTGGAGACCGAAAAACCGTTTCGTTCCCGGTATTCGGTTGCCCTGCGCACGATCTCGGGGGTCGTAGTTCTGGCATTCCTGCTGCAAGATTTCGCATCCGCTCAAGGCGGCACACCCCTCTGGACGGAGGTGGCGCAAACGAAGTCTTCCAGCGCCCTCAACGATCCTAAATCCGCTTCCCAAAAAATAGCCATCCCGGATGCCTCGGGCCTGACACGAAAAGTCTCGGTCAAGGGCTCGGACGATGTGATCATCAACATCCAAGACGCCCACTCGAAACTCGGCGCTCAAGAAAGCATCTCCGCCATTCTGGATAACCTGGTGCGCAATTACAATCTATCGCTCATCACCATGGAGGGCGCAAGCGACCTTGTGGATACGTCGCTAGTCTCAAGCTTCCCGATCCAGGAAGTTCGCGAGAAGACTGGAAAATATCTTCTGAAAGAGGGCAAGATCTCAGCCGGCGAATTTTACTCGATGATCTCCAAAGACCCCGTGAAATTGTACGGTGTGGACGACCCCGAACTTTATCAGAGCAATCTCGAGGTGTTCCGTTCGTTGGTGGACAACAAGCTTAAGATCCGGACGGAACTGAAAGCGATGAATAAAGTCCTGGCCGCGCTGGAGCAGAAAGTCTATTCGCCGGAGCTTTTGGAGTTATCGGACAAGAAACTACTCCACAAAAACGGCGAGATAAAATTCACGGAATACTGGGAAAGATTCTCAAAAGTTGCGCATGAACGCGGAGTGGCCTACGAGCAGCACAAGAATCTGAAGAAACTGGCCGACACGGTTGAGCTCGAGAAAGAGATCGACTTCAAGAAAGCCCAGAAAGAGCGCGACGCGCTGATCGAGGACCTGGGGCGCAAGCTCCCCAAGCCTGAGCTCGAACAGCTCGTCCTCCAATCAATCCAGTTCAAGCAGGGCAAAATCACCCCCGGCGCATTTCACTACTACCTAAGCCGCGTTTCGCAGGGCACAGGCATCGATCCGCTCATCTATAAAAACCTTATTCTCTACGCCCAATACGTGGTGCTTTATGAAGACATTGACCTTATTGCAATTTTTGATGAGGTGGAGACTTTTGAGAACGACCTCCGAGAAAAGCTTTTCCGGAACGAAGATGAGCGTGGTCTTTCGTCTCTTGTCCGATGCGCCCGTATCCTGTCGCAGCTTTTGGACACGACGCTGACGGACAAAGACTATGCATTCTTCATAAAAAACGCCTCTTCCTGCGAGATCAGCGGGATCCGATTGGAGATCCAGGCGCTTTGTGCGAAGTACCATGCGCCGTTCGAGGGTCTGGTGAATTTCGACGTGCTCGCGAAGAACATCCCCAGCGCAATGGAATTCTACCGTTTGGCCGAAGCCCGCAACAAGGCGCTTCTCTCCAATACGATAAAACGCATGAAAGAGGAGAATGTCCACGTCGCCGCGCTCATCACCGGCGGTTTCCACTCCGAGGGCATCGCCAAACTCATGGACGAGGAAAAACTCTCCTACCTCGTCGTGATGCCGAAATTCGACGACAAATCCCCGAACCGCCCCTACATCGCCATTCTGACCCAAAAACCCAAGGAGTACGAAGAGGCATTCCAGGACTCGGATTTTTATTTGTCGGCCGCATCGCTTTTGGATTTTGGATTCAAATCTGCGAACGTCGGGCCGACCGATGCGTCAAGAATAGAATTGGCGAAATACATGGTGGCCGCATTGCTGGTCGGAGCGGGCCGGTATTTGAGCACTCGGACGCTCCCGGAGAAATTTCTAAAAGATTTTCTTCAGCGTTATACGGAACAACATGATCAGCGCGCGCCGTTGACGCCAGAAATGCTTAATGCTTGGTTGTCTGAATCTTCGTTAATACGCCAGCTTGGAGCTGACACGGTGACTTTCAGCGGTGTGACCTATGTTACGTCTTATGACAGCGATGGCACCCTTGTAGATATCAAGCCGACCTCGCTTGGTCCAAAAACCTTAAACATAACATTAACACCTGAACAGTTAACGACGGTTCGTGAAAGCCTTTCTATTCTCGAAAGTTTCCAAATGGGCGGGCAGATTGCACCCGAAGATTTTGATGCGCTGGTGAGAGAAGTTTTTGACAAAGCGGTAGCCTTGAAAGTGACGAACCAGAAAGACTTGGAGTCGGTGGTAATTCCTCGTATTAAGAACTTTCAAGGATTAAGTGCCGAAGACAAAGTAAATGTTCTAAAAGCTGTCGCGGAAAATTTGAATAATATTCAGACGATTAAGACCAATGATGCCTCCATTATTTTACCGGTTGCGGTGCTACCCCAAGCTACTCCCATATCTTACGCTGCCGCCCACAAGGCGCAACGCGAAGGGGCGATGCCATCTATCAAACCTCATGATGGCTCGACCGAGGTGGTGTCTGAGCATGCAAGGTTTGTGGAAGCGGCAGCCGGAGCTCGCCTGTCCAGGGATTCCGAGAAGGCTCTTGTCGCGCTTAAGGCTCCCAACGATTCTCTTACGATGTTTGATGAGGCGTTCAAGACGGTCAAAGGATTTAACCTCAACAAGGCGCAAAGGAAAGGTGCCCAAGCGATGGCCAAAGGGCACATGCTTCAGCTTCGGACAGGTGGAGGAAAAACAGGAGCCATTGCAGCCGCAGCGTATCTTAGGGTCCTCGAAGAGCGGAAAAAGGCTGTTGCAAAAGATAAGCAGAATGGAATTTTGGTCAGTGTGCCTCTAGCCAATTTGAAGTCGGACTCGGAAGAGGTAGCGTCAATACTCGGAAGATTGGGAGTCCTGGTGGGTTCTATCTTTAAAGACAAGGATGGAAAAGACGTCGGGAAGCTCTTTTTCATTGGTGCGGATGGAACACTTGTCACTCAGGAGGTTTCGGTAAAGGATGTTTACCAGAAAGCGGAAGTCATTTACGGGGAGCTTGAAAATTTTATCCATCGCTATAATCAGGAATTGAACACGATCGCTGAGAACCGCGACATGACCAATAGGAAATATTTCCTCTTAGCGGATGAGGTGGATCAAGCTTTCATCTATGAATTCAGCACCCCTTTCATCTCCTCGTCTCAGAAAAAGATCGAGGATGCTTTGGAAAGAAATGCGTTAAGGATAATCGCCGATCAGGTTGCCGAGGGTCTCATGGAGGTGAATAAAGAAGGCAAATATTTCCGGACAGAGGCGGCCGGGAGACAGGTGGTTATCTTAAAAAAACAAGGGACCCTGGCGCGTTTTCTATTGGAGGTGTCCTCGATCGAGAATCCCGCAAGAAAAAAAGTTTTGCAAGCCATTGTCGAGGACGAAGGTCTTGACATGGTCCAGAACGCGCTCACGGTAAGGATCTTTTATGAGAAGGGAGTCCAGTATGTAATGAAAGACAACAAAATTATCCTGATCGGTGAGATCTCGCAAAAACCTCAACCGGGAATGACGGCAAGCGACGGGATGCATCAGGCGTTGGAAGCAAAAGAAGGTTTGAAGCTGAAGGACGTGACCGCCGAAACGTACACCATGATCAGCACGACTTTGCGTGATTTCGTAGAAAAGTCCGGTGTGATCGAGGATTATGCGGGAGCCAGTGGCACGATCGACAAGGATTTCATGAGAAAAATCTACGGCAAAAAAACCTTTGACCCGCCTACGAAAAAATCCAATTTAAAGCCCAAAGAGCCCCGTTTATACACAACAGAGGCGGATAGCTATAAAGCTTCTTTCGAGCGGATTCTGGAAATCCAACGGAGCGGCAACTCCGCGATCGTGAAAATGAAGGACTCAAAAAAAGCCGAAGAACTTCAAAAGGAGCTGGAAAAGGAGCTGAACCTCGAGAAGGGAACCAAGATCCAAATATTGTCCGCGAACAATATTGATGCAGTTGAGTCGGTAAAGAAGTTGGCCGGAAACGACGGCGTGATCACGATCGTGACCAATATCGCGAATCGTGGAATTGACATCAAACTCAGCGGAGAGATCGCCCAGCGCGAGGGATTGACCGCCATTTCGACCTATTATGACGAATTTGAGGCTTACGATGTTCAGTTCAGAGGACGCGTCGCGCGTCAAAAGGACCGCGGTATCTGGGAGGCCTATTACTCGCCCGAAGATGCGGTGTTCGTCAAATATGCCTCAAAAACAGGGATCATTCTCAGCGAGCTAAAGAAACTTACAGCCAATAACGAAGGACGTAGTTTGGACGACAACGATCTCACCGTGACGGAACGGAAAGACCTTGAGAGAATTAAGGAGCTCTTGGACGCATTCCGCAGACAGGTCAAGGAAATATACATCCACAATGCTCTTCGTCAATCCGAATTTGACTCGGAGGTCTTTAAGCGTCAGGAGACCTTTCTTAAATCCCGTGAAGCGATTGTGAACGGAACTGCTCTTGAAAATAACGCCAGCCTCATGGGTCCCTTGACGGCAAGGGTCCGGGCGTTTGTTTTTGATCTTCTTTCAGATCCTTCGCAAAAGGATGAAAAATTAAAAGCTTTCCTGGGACGGATGCAGATCTCAGCGGAGGATTTTGAGGCAGCTCTTGCCGCTTCTACCGGCATGGATGAAAGCGAGAAAATCCAGAAGGTTATCCTTCAGATCTCCCTCAAACAATTCAAGACTCTTAGTCTTATTCTTTCCGAAGAACGCATCGCGAAGTTTATTACTGAGATCGGGAAAAAGAGAGCCAAAATATCAAGGATCATCCGTAATGAATCTTTGAGCGCCCAACAGGCGGCAACAGACCAACACGTCGAAGAGTCCGTGATTTTGGACAAGGTATTTAAAAAACACGAGACGAAAGATCTAGAGGATAAAAGCGCCTCTTTCAAGGGGATGCTGAATCGTTTGGCACCGGAAGCCTTAGAATCAGTGGATACCCCAATAATCGAGGAGGTGTTGAAGCCAGCGATAAAAGCAAACCTGGCAACACGAGCTTTTGATTTCGCCAAAAAACATGCGGTTCAACTCACGGCAGGTGCATTAACTCTGGCT
>CAYZGM010000030.1:0-21019 GCA_964478015.1 uncultured Planctomycetia bacterium | reverse complement strand
CCCCCTCCTGGTAAGTGTAATTCAAATGTGTAAGACCGAAGGCGTGTCCATTGCCCAAAAGACGCAGAAACTCACCCGCATGCTGTCCGCCCGTGACAATCAAGATATCCTTGATACCGCTTTCCGCCAGACGAGCAATAGGATGGTAGATCATCGGGCGATCGTAGATGGGAAGAAGATGCTTATTCGTGATCTTGGTGAGCGGGCCAAGTCTTTTTCCAAGACCGCCTGCCAGCACAACCCCTTTAATGTCCTGCATTATTTAGGTCTCCCGATCGAAAAATAACGGAAACCAAGATCCTTCATTTTGGCCGGGTCATACATATTGCGACCGTCGATGATCACCGGTTGATGAAGATTTTTTTTGACCTTGGCCAGGTTAAGCTCCTTGAACTCGTTCCACTCCGTGAGAATGACAAGGCAGTCGCTATTTTTGCACACCGAATAGCTGTCTTGGCAAAATTGCACGTTTTGAATCATCCCTTTGGCTTTTTCCATGGCATGGGGGTCATAGGCTTTGATCTTGGCGCCCATGGATTGAAGCGCCGCAACGATGTCGAGGCTCGGAGCAAAACGCATGTCGTCTGTGTTTGGTTTGAATGCCAGACCCAGCACTCCGATCGTTTTGCCGCTGATATTCCAGATCGCTTCTTCTATCTTGCGGACAAAGAATTTCTTTTGGTCCTCATTGATGTTCTCCACCGCTTTTAAAAGTTGAAAATCGTACCCTAATTTTTCAGAAATACGGATAAATGCGGAAAGGTCTTTTGGAAAGCAAAAACCGCCGAAACCAATACCGGCGTTCAAGAAATTCTTTCCGATGCGCCGGTCCAGACCCATCCCGACAGCGACCTGTTCGACGTCCGCACCGGCAAGCTCGCAAATGCGGCTGATCGCGTTGATGAAAGAAATTTTCATGGCAAGAAAGGAATTGGCAGCATGCTTGATGATCTCGGCGCTTTTGATGTCCGTAAAGACCATGGGGGCTTTCAGGGGCTTGTAGAGGTCGTTCAGAACCTCCCTCGCTTTCTTGGAAGCCACCCCCAAGACAACTCTGTCCGGGTTCATAAAATCCTGTACTGCGCTTCCCTCGCGTAAAAATTCGGGGTTGGACGCCACATCAAAGCGGGCCCCTTTTTTGGCATAGCGGCGAAGCGTTTTTTCGACCCATTCGCCGGTTTGCACGGGAACGGTACTTTTTTCCACGATAATCTTGTAGCCATTGATCTGGCTGGCGATGGTCCTGGCAACATCCTCCACATAACTTAGATCCGCCTCTCCGTTCGGGCGCGGAGGCGTGCCGACCGCAATGAAAATTACCTCTGTCTTACGAACCGCCGTGGGCAGGTCCGTCGTGAACGACAGATTTCCGCTCTTCAAATTCTCTCTCACCATTTCCTCAAGACCGGGTTCATAGATCGGAAGCTTTCCCTTTTTCAACATCGCGATTTTTTTTGCGTCGATGTCAACGCAGGTCACTTCATTCCCAAGACTCGCGAAACAAGCCCCCGACACCAAACCCACATAACCGGACCCGACAACGGTGATCTTCATTTTTTCCTTTTCTCCTATCCTTGTTGAGACGCTTTTGGCTGGCTGTAGGACTGACTCAATCGGAACGGAACCGACGGGAACGCCTTGAGCCGCAACGTCACAAAAAAAGTATCTCCCTCGCGGCGATTGTAAGTGAAATCGGTGATGACGCAACTCCATCCCTTGGAGACCGTGAACTCAAACTCCTTGGAAGCGCCCTCTTCGAATTCATACCGGTCATAGAGCTTGAACTCCAAATCTTTATTCCATTGATAACGGATCTCTGCGGTGGTCTGGCTGGATGAGTCCTGAACGTAACGCTGTCCGACGCCGACGCGCCAGGGGCCCCGATCCATAAAAATGTCAAAATTTGCCGTATCAAAATCCCGGGTGTTCGCATCATAGGTCGCGTCCGACTCAATGCCCAGCCATGTGTAAGGACGCAGTTCTGCATCAATCCCCACGTTCTCCAGACGCCCCGTATGCAGGTCCACATCCAAAAACGGGATCACTCGCGCAAACTCCCGAGTCAACATCGTCCCGTCCGCGGACGATCCGGCCGCAGAGACCGGATGGTGCTTGGTCTGGAATTTATTCTCAAAATTAAGCCGGACGAAATTATCCTTGTCGATGGCATCCAAGGCGTCGAATTGTTCCAACAGCGTGCGCGAAACCGTGGGATTGGGACGGAAATTATAACTCGCGGTGGGCGTAAAAATATGGCGTATCTGATTGATGTCGAGACCCAGCGCCCGGACTGTCGTGTTGTAGGTCTTATAGAAATGAATGCTCAGATCCAGCCCCGTGTCGAAAACACCTCTCAAGAGATCCCGGTCGTCCTGAGCCACGCGCGTGTAGTAGGTTTGACGCGTGCCAACATGGGGCGTTACCGAAAACGGGCCGGCTTGTCCCGCATACGTCAACGTGTGATTGACGTCGAAACGAATCGTATCCACTTCCTGATCGGATTCGGCGGGCGTGCGTTGGAGGTTGGTGAACTGCGCTTCCTGACGCACATAAAAAGGCGTCTCGGCGAATTGGCGGTTGTGCGTGTCGAAACGAAGCTCCGGGTTGCGTTCCACGGTTCCAAAGAAATCATTGACCCTCGGACGATCCAGGAAGCTGAACGTGTATTCAGGCTTCGCCGTGATGATGGAGACGTAGTTGTCGGGCACCGTGTCCTTCTCGTACTCCTCACGGTAGAAAAAATCCTTTGCAACCAGCGGGTCACTCAGTTTATTGAACTCGGCGGTCAGGGTGGTTGCCTCCCCTATTTTCGACTGATGACGCCATTGAAAACGGCTGCGGTCGTCATTGGTGTTAATCGGCTCATTGTTGTCTTTGGCGTAGTAGACACGCGCCGCGCCGCGACCCACTTGATCGCCGCTGTAAAATCCCTCCACGCCGCCGCCGAATCCGCGTTTGGCGCGATAATCCAACTGCACATTCCCTTTCACTTTAAGATCCGGCTTGTTCACGAGCCCGAAACGCCATTTGCTCAAAAGAAACGGTCCCCATTCATGCCGATTGCCCGGGACCAGTTGCACGGGAAAACGGTCAAAATTAACAAAGGGCTGCTCAAAATAAGGAATGAAAAAAATGGGAACGTTCTTGATGTACATCACCGCATTCCTCATCACCACCTTGTCATTGGGATAATAGTCGATGTTCTGGGCTTGGATCCTATACAATGGATCGTCGCCGCAGCAGGTGGTCACCGAGCCGTTCGAAAGACGAAAATGGTCCTCCGAAACACGTTCCACGCTCTGTACTTTTCCGTAATAGATTTTCTCGATCTCGGCGGACATCTGGTCCACCTTGCCGGATTTTTTCTGGAAATCATACTCGGCGCGCTCGCCCTTGAAAACACTTCCTTTTTGTGTGAGCGTTACATGGCCCTCCGCGAGGGCCTTTTTCGTGTCGGTGAAAACGGTGATCTTATCGGCCTCGAGCTGGGTGTTCTCATAGTCAATTTTTACATGCCCGGTACCGACGGCGCGGTTTGTTTCGTGGAAATACTCGACCGTGTCCCCATGGATCTGGACAGGGCCTTTGGCCGAACCGCTCGTTTGGGATGGGACAGCCTCTTCGGCCCAAAGGGAATTATGGGATAATCCTAACGAAAGAAAAAAAGAAGCAACAAATAAAAATCGCTTGGAAAAAGCAAACATCCGAATCACTGAGTTGGGTTTCCGTTCGTCAATGCGTTACGTGCGTTTCGAAAAGGCCAGCGCGGCGGCCCCGACCAGCCCGGCGTCGTTGCCCAGAACCGCCGGGACTACTTTAACAAAACGGGAGGCTATGGGAAAAGCTTTTTTCTTCAGCGCAGCCCTCACCGGAGCTAAAACCAGATCCCCGCCCATGGCGATGCCGCCCCCCACCACGATGCGCTCCGGATTCAAGATGTTGACGAGTCCCGCCAGAAAAGTCCCAAGACGACCACCGGTTTTTTTCCATTGCGCCCGGGAATAAACATCCCCCGCGCGGGCAGCCTCCTGGACGAGTTTCGGTGACAGCGCCTTGCCCTCTTTCTTGATCCATCGATTCAACAGGCTCTTTTGGCCGGCCTCGAGAGAGGCCCGAACCTCTTTCACAAAATAGCTGTTCCCCACAAAGGTCTCGATGCAACCCCGATTGCCGCAGGCGCAGCGAGGGCCATTCGGGTCCACGGACATATGTCCCAATTCGGCGGCCGAAAAAGATTGGCCGTGGAACAATTTTCCATCGATCACCAGCCCTCCCCCCACCCCCGTGCCAAGGGTCAGGGCGATCATGCTTTTTGCGCCCCGGCCTGCGCCGAAATAAAATTCTCCTAGCGCCATGGCGTTGGCGTCGTTGTCCACAAACACAGGCATTTTTAGTTTACTTTCAAGGATGCTTTTAAGGGGTGTGTTTATCCAGCCAGGAATATTGGGGAAGAAATAAACAAAGCCGCGCTCGACATTGATGGGTCCAGGCGCGCCGATGCCGACGCCGGCCAATGTCAGCTTTCGAGTCCGTGCCTCAATCCTCAGAATCTCCACATGCGTCACGAGTTTGGACAAAAATTCGGAACGGGTGTAGGGGCGGCTCGACGAATTATTCCTGATGTATTTCGTGAGAAAAGTGCCACGGAGAAGAACCTTGCCCTTTTCATCCACGAGACCCAATTTAATATTGGTCCCGCCTATGTCAATGCCGATCGCTGCTCGCCTCATAGGCCTAGGATTATACCGCAGATCAGCGAACTTGGCGACGACCAGTTAGGCAATCCCGGCGTCTTCTTCCGAGGGAACAGGCGCAGGACCGTCTAGCAGCTAATGATGCTAACGAACCGTCAGGATCAGTCGTCGTGATCGGTTTCGGGGGTGAGGGAAGCGGGAAAATCCGTGCTTGTGTCGAGCGAAAGATCCGGGTTCTTGCTGCCATAGGAGGAGAAAAGCTCGGGCCTCACCAAGGCATCGATACGGAAAGATTCGGAGAAAGTTCCATCAGGATTTTCGAGGCCATAGGCCAGGAGCAGCTCGAGATTATAATTGCCACCATTCACCAGCGGGTTCGGCCTTACCACATCGCGGATGCCATGCAGCGTGAAGCCGGGCGCATTGATCACCTGACCCAAATCATCGATCGGCAGAAACGCCCCGATCAACATGCGGTTGGTGCCATAATGCTCCTCGAAAAATGCCGGATGCACATGGTTGGCGAAGTCATCGGTTTCATTCACAGGTAGGTCGCGATAATAGTTGATCCCCGCCGCGCTGTCGAGATCCGCAATGTGCGGCAGATCTGACGCGAAAGCGGCGGTCTGACGACCGCTCGAATTGTCGTTCGATTTCTGGAAAGGCTCGCCGTTCACCGTGACCGTGAATAGGTCCGGTCCGGACGGGGTCGTCGACGTGGCTGTGACCGTATCACCCCCAAATTGCTGGATCAAAACGCTCTCGCCAATCCGAGCCTGAATCCAATATTCCCCTCCCCAGGCATCCGGATCAATGAGCGGCGAGTAAACCTCGCTGAACGTTACAAAATCCTGGCCGCCACCGGCGCGGATAGGATTAAAAAGACTCAAGGAAAATCCCAACGGGAAAAGGTCGGGCTGACCTTCGGCATGTTCATGCACAATGAATTGGTCAAAAAACGGCGAAAGCTCTGTCGGGCCTAAATCTTCCGTCCTCACGACCCTCAGATAATCATTCCATGGCAGGTCGCGCAAGGGACCGTCTTCGGGTCCAATGTTCCGGTTGAAGAACGTGTTGAACAGCAAAGCGGTCACTCCGTTCTGATACTCTCCTGCCCGCGCGGTAAGCGACAGGAAACTTACGGTTTGCGGAAATGGATCAGGTTGCGGGGGGGATATAAAAATGTACTGATCGACGCGCACCCGTTTTCCGTGTACGTCGGTAAACACTTTTCCGGTCTGACTGTCAGCAACCTGGGCGAGATTCGCATCCGTGCGTTCAAAATCAATGTCGCTGCTCAAACGCGCGATTTCCTCACGAAGAAGCTGGGTCTCCTGCGCAGCAGCCGCATCCTCCTGGGATGGGGCCGGAACCTCCGGAGGAGCCTGAACTTCCTCAGTCGTCAACCCATTCGCGCCCGGGATATTTTGCTCGGAAAGCTTATCCTGCAATGCATCCGAAAATGCGCCGGCCGGCAAATTATTTTTCAGTGGATCCGGCAACAGTCCGCCTGGCGGCAGCACCCCAGGGTAGAGCGCCACTTCTTCGATGCCGAACTGCTGACTTTGGGCGCTAGGCTCCAATTGTTTCTGCCATGCCTCCACAAAAGCGTTTCGCTCCTCCTGGCTCATCGGTTTTGGTTCCGTAAGCTCACCGGTGGCAAGCGCATCGGCCATTGCGAAAGAAGGCACAAGAACGGACTGGCCATTCCCGCTATTCCTAAAAAGAACACCCCCGTCGCTTTCGTCCACATAGAGCTGAGAGGCAAGCACGGAATTGATCGCGCCTACCGTAAGATAAAATACCGTGCCGCGGACCACCGCGACAGCTGTGGGCGTTTTCACCTCGAAACTGGACCCTTTTTTCAATTTTGCAAGATTAACCTGAAGACGACCCTCCTGCAGAAGAAGCATGGTCGTATCGGTTTTTGCGGCAAGGTCATGCGAGGCGCGGTCGATCGTAAGAATTGTTTTTGGGCCGATCACGAGATCCGCTTTGCGGTTAAATACGATGCGGCATGAGCCTCGTTCGGTCTTCACCGTATCCTGTTCGCCTAAAGGGCTCCTCTTCTTCACGGACTCAAAATCGGCAGCACCCGGTCTTTTGACAAACACCTCCCCGTTGATCTCGGATATCCTGGCGCCCAACGCTTCCTCGCGGGTGTCACCCATGAGCGGATCTGCCGGGGAGCCGGCAAGCGGCAGGGGTGGAGCGGGGGCTGAAGTCGTATCGGCATGCATCGGGGACATGCCCCCCATGAAAGTCAGGCACACCCCGAGGAACGAGGCTACGATCCGGTGTCCAAAACCATGGAAGGCGGGTTTTCCCTGCATAAGGAGCGAGTATACATGCCATTATTGGGTTTGTCAAAAAAGCACTTTATTTGGCAGGTTGGCATGCTATAATCCCCGCATGTCTTTTCTTCATGCAAATCGTTCCTCGCACTGCCCTATTCTGCCTGTTTTAGCTCTTGTGATTCTGTTCGGACACTCCGTCGTCTACGCCGAAGACTCCGCCTCAGCGCCAAAAAAAGAAAACCCTTTCATTCTCGTGATGGAAGGCGAAGCATTGGGCGGCTATTCGGATATCGAGGGCCGGGATGGCGTGGTCGCGAGCATCGACAATTGGCTGGTCTCCCCCACCTTGAAACTGAGCGATAACATCCATTGGATCAACCTCTACAACGGGAGTTACAACCGTTCCGCGCAGGTGGTCGCGCAGGAAGAGGGCGGGCGGCAAACCCAGAGCACGCAGTCGCATGCCCTGACAACCGCTCTTAAATGGAACGTCAACGACACCTGGGCATTGCGGCCGCTCTTTTTCACAGATTGGGTTTTTGTGAACGAGACTGAGGACGAAAGTTTCGGAAACGGCCTGTACGACTATCGTGATATCGGCGGTGGCCTCGAATCATCCTGGGTCCTCTCCAACAATAAGGAGAGCCGCGAGGAAACAAGGCTGGGTTTTCGCTACCTGGACAGAACTTACCCGAATTATCAGTCGCTGTTGTCGCTCTTTAATCCCAACGGCACGCAGGAGGTAAATGAAAAAGACCTCCGCGGCTATAAGGCCAATCTAAGCTACGATCACCGCTCGAAATCCGGCTGGTCTCGGGGCTTGGAGATCGTTTCTTTTTTCAAGGACTACACAGACAAACGCACGATCGATTTCAATGGCATCCGCTCGGCCAGCAAGACACGCGAGGATTTCGCTCAATACGTGAACGGCTATGTCTCACATCCGTTGACGCCTGGATTCCTATTTCGTTTGGACGGACAATTCACGCTGAACGACAGCAATTTGGATTTCTACGACACGCACAACACGGCATCTTTTGCCGACGATGACTTCATCGCAAACTACTTTGACACCACCTCGTTCTTGCTGAGGCCGGGACTTACCTACGCGAAACGCCTGGCTCCCGGAAAAAACCTCACCATCACAGTGGACTATGCATTCCGCGCCCTGCTCTATCCCGACCGAAAGACCCAGAATAGCCTAGGCGTTTACAGGAATGAAAAAGAGCGGGATCTCACACACACGTTCTCCGGCAAGGTAAGCGTGCCGTTGACGAACCAGTTCTCATGGGTAAATTTCTTCAGCTACACGATTGCCGACTCCAATCAGGAGTTCGAAAGCTTTTACCTCTACAATTACAACCTCTGGACCGCCGCCACCGGAATTTCCTTCAAGTACTAGCGGTCTGCTAAAGACTCATCTACTGCGTTGCTCCCGCGCTCCCTTGTGCGACGTACTTCCCGGGTCGTCTCTCCGCCACAAAGCTACAGCGGACCCGTCCAAAGCCGTCGTCGGTAGCTTTGTGTTCGCCACAAGGCATTGGCGAATCTGTCCACAAAACTTCTTGTGGACGAATCCGCCGGAGGTTTGTGGCGGAGACGGATCCGCCAGCGTCTTGTGGCGGGCGCGGTCGCTTGGTCGCGCCTTGTATCTGAGTCTTTAGCAGACCGCTAGCCAGTCAAAACAGATAATCCCGTCATCTCATTTGGAGGTCCAGCAGGCAGGCTAGGTCGCCTGTTCCCTGCGAAGAAGACAGGATTGCGCGCAGCTCACTCCGCAACGCAAACTCTGTCCCTGCCCAAACACTTGGCTCGATACATGGCACTGTCTGCGGCTTCGACGAGAACAGTGAGGTTATTCAATTCCGGGGACAAGGTTACCACTCCTATACTGACACTTGCCCTTAATTTTTCCTCATAGGCGATAAACGTGCGCGCCGAGATGGCTCTCCGGATACGTTCAGCAACCAGCAGGGCAGTCCCCGCTTCGGTTTCGATCAGTCCAACCCCGAACTCCTCCCCTCCGTAGCGCCCCACAAAATCCACCTCGCGGATATTCTTCTTGATCGTCTCGGCCACTTGCCGCAGAACCACATCGCCGACCAAGTGCCCATACTCATCATTGAAATGCTTGAAAAAATCGATGTCGATCATAAGAAATGAAAGCTTGAGATTGAAACGTTTTGAACGGGAGATTTCTCCCTCGAGCCTCTCGAGCAAATGATACCGCACGTTGATGCCGGTCAGTCCATCCGTGACGGCAATTTTTTGCACGCTTTCATAAAGTTTCACGCGTTGGAGCTCCGAGACAAAACGGTCAATCAGGATGGGCAGCAGCGGATCCCCGCCAGCCTCCACTCCCATCAGCGTCAACACGGCAAAAAACCGGTCTTGAATAAAAATTGGGTACGCATCGGTGGATGCGTCCAGATGAACAGATTTTTTTTCCTGGAACACCGTCTGGTAAACTTTTTGGTCAAATGGGGAGACTTCCCCGAGACATCTTTTCCTCTCTTTCAAATAAAGGCTGCGGTCAAAGACCCCGTGAAAATCCTTGCCGCGCAACGCAAAAACATTTTCAGGGTGCGTCGATTTGGGCTGTTTGTCTCCAAAAAAGGCGAGTTTCGTCTCTTCGAACTTATAATACCGCGACAAGGCCTCTGCAAAAATAAGGAAAGTCTCGAGCGGGTCAAGACTCTTGGACATTTCCTGGATCTGTTCATAAAAAGCCACGATTTCATCCGCTTTTTCCTCCAAAAAACGGGTCGAGCGGGTCTGCTTCTCCAGGGACCGCTTCACCCCCTCCAGGGCAATCGACGCCAAGCTTATCTCCTCGGTCAGAACTTCGAACCTTTCGAACGCCCACCGTTTAAAATAATTCAAGCCATAAAAAGCAAGGAGCGAAAACAGCAAATAGTAGAACCAGGCCACGGGATCCATCATCCCTTTCGCGGCAAGCCACCCAGCCAGGATGATGACCGACAAGAGAACGGCGGCCCGGTCCTTTTTCGAGCCAAAAAAATGAACGAAAAAAAGAATCGAGAACCAAATCGTATTTAAAATCAGATACTTCCACATACGCGGTTACGCCCCTGGTTCTTCGCTTGATACAAAAATTTGTCCGCAGACCTCAAAAGCTCTTCGGCATTCTGGCCATCTTCGGGATAAGTTGCCACCCCCAAGGATGCGGTGCTGGATCGTTCCGCGCGGCGGATGACAACCTTGGTCCCCTGGATCTTGCTCCTCACAAGCTCCGCGATCTTCATCGCGTTCTTCTTGTCTTTGCCTGGTAAAATTAAAGCGAATTCTTCCCCGCCATAGCGCGCCCCAGAATCTTCCGGAGACAAGCACTCTAACGTGATCCTGGCAATATTTTTAAGGACATGATCACCGGCTGAATGACCGAATTCATCGTTGTATTTTTTTAAATGATCGATGTCGAAGAGAATCACCGAGAACTTTTCGGATTTTTGGCGGGGCCGCAAGATTTCCTCTTGGAGACGCTCCTGAAAATACCTTTTTAGATAAAAACCTGTGAGTGTGTCGCGGATCGCCAATTCCGCCATTCGGTCGTACAAGAGCCGGTTGCGGAGCGTCACTGCCCCCAAACCCGAAATAATGTCCAGCGCGTGGAGATCATCGGAAGAAAAAACCTGAGGCGCCCGGGAGGAAACCCTGAGGACCCCAAGCACCTTGTTCTCCGTCATGAGCGGGCAGGCACAAACGGATCGAAATTTCTCAGTGGGATCGCGGTGAAGCGTCGAAAAACGAAAATCGTTGAGAGAGTCCTCGATGATGAGCGGCCGCGCGCGTCTCATCACCCACTGGTCAAAAAAACTCCCCCGGGCATCCGAGGGTTCGACCGATATTCCACGATTCGAAGCCAGAGGCTCCAAACATTCGTCCTTTTCATTTACAAGATAAAGCATGCATTCTTCCGCGGCAGGCACAAGGCTATGCGCCTCATCCACCACACAACGGGCAACTTCGGGTAATGTTGGGATTCCTTTCAACGTTTCGGCAAATTGGTGCAAGTCAAGGAAGCGATCCACGCGGCGATTCAACGCCTTTTCTAATTCCGCCGTTTTCGCGAGACCCTCCCTTGCCAAATGGATGTCTTCCTGGAGCTTCTCTTTCAGCAGATTCTGGTTACTCACTTTTTTTTGGATTTCATACAGAAAAGTCGCGGTTGCTAAATACAACCCTCCAAAGAGCATCGCCTGAACCAAAAGCCATGGTTCTTTCGTCGCCAAAGCCACGTAGAGGACGACGACCGAAGCCAACGCGGTTAAGATCGCCGCCATGAGCGGCCCTGCCAAACTCCAGACAAGAATCAAAATAAGATAGGAAACAAATAGAAGCGAGGAAAGAAGCTGGTCGGCGAGGAATAGATTCGCTTTGATCGGGGATAAATAATAGAGGACGAGAAAAACCCAGCCAATAAACGCCAATACCGGAACACAAAAATTGGGCAGGTCAAACCTCCCGAGCCCAGAGGGCCGCCGGTTTAAACGATGGATTCTTCCGTGGTTTTATCGAAGAAGTGCGCCTTGTTCATGTCCACCACAAGGTCCAGGTGCTGGTTGACGCTGGGGCGAACATGCCCCGAGACCCTCGCGATGAACGTATTCGGACCCGAGCGAAGGTAGAGGTAGGCCTCCGCCCCCATCGGCTCCACCACTTCACAGATTGCGCGTACCGTGTTGTCTGCCGAAGCTTCGGTGGCAAAAAGTTTGTCATAAATATTCTCCGAACGAATGCCAAAAATAATTTCCTGGTTCTCGTATGCTTTGATTCTGGATTCCAACCGGCCGGGGATACGAACCCTGAACGGGCCGTTCTGGAAAAAGAGTTTGTCGCTCATGCGGATCACCTGGCCGGTCAGAAAGTTCATCGGAGGACTTCCGATAAAACTGGCAACGAATTTGTTGTTCGGCTTGTCGTAAAGCGTCAGGGGATCCGCGACCTGCTGGATGAGTCCGTCTTTCACCACCACGATGCGGTCTCCCATGGTCATGGCTTCGATCTGATCATGCGTGACATAAACAATGGTTGCCTGCAAACGAAGATGCAGTTTCTTAATCTCGGTCCTCATTTGCACGCGCAGCTTTGCATCCAGGTTCGACAGGGGCTCATCAAAAAGAAACACGAGCGGTTTTCGCACAATCGCCCGCCCCACGGCCACGCGCTGACGCTGCCCGCCGGAAAGTTCTTTCGGCTTTCTCTCCAAGAGATGCTTAATCCCAAGAATCTCGGCCGCCTCATTCACGCGCGTCAAGATCTCCTGTTTTGGATACTTGCGAAGCTTCAGCGAGAAAGCCATGTTCTGAAACACCGTCATGTGGGGATACAGCGCATAATTTTGGAACACCATCGCGATATCACGGTCTTTCGGCGGCATGTCATTCACGATCTTGTCGCCGATGTACACCTTGCCGCTGGTGATCTCCTCGAGACCCGCGATCATGCGCAGGATCGTTGTCTTGCCGCAACCGGACGGACCCACCAGCACGATGAATTCATGTTTTTCAATTCCAAGATTCACGTTGGAGACGGCCTGAATGCCGCCGGGGTAAACCTTGTTCACATTGACGAGACTTACTTGGGCCATGAAAATTCCTTAGGGGGTTTCATTCGGCCGGATGAAAAAAATCGGCCAGCTGCGACAATGCGGCCTTCATTTGACGACGATGAACAATGTTGTCAATCATTCCGTGCTCCAATAAAAATTCTGAAGTCTGGAAACCCTCGGGCAGTTTTTGGCGAATGGTCTGCTCGATCACGCGGGGGCCGGTGAATCCGATGAGCGCTTTTGGTTCCGCGAGGATCAGGTCTCCGAGGGAGGCAAAACTCGCCATGATCCCGGCCATTGTCGGATTCGTCAAAACAGAAATAAAAAGCTGTTTGGCCTCATGGTGCTTGGCCAGCGCTTGGGAGGTTTTGGCCATTTGCATCAGGGAAAGCATTCCCTCATACATGCGGGCGCCGCCGCCAGAACCTGAGACAATGATCAAAGGAATTTTTTTCTTGGTGGCGTGCTCGATGATGCGCGTCAACCGCTCCCCCACCACCGAACCCATGGAACCCATGATGAAGCGGGAATCCGTAACGCCCAGAGCCACACGGCGTTGATTCATCAGACCCTCACCCGTGATCACCGCATCGGTCAGCCCCGTGGCGTCCTGATCTTCCTTTAGCTTCGCCAGATATGACTTGGGACCTTTAAAATGCAGGGGATCCGCCGAGAAGAGGTCCTTGTCCATCTCCTTAAAAGTGCCCTCATCGATGAGCTGCGCGACTCGTTCCAGCGCCGAAAGCGTGAAATGGTAATCGCATTTAGGGCAGACCTTGAGATCTTCTTCGAGGGTCTTGTTGTAAATGATCTCGCCGCAATCCTCGCATTTCGTCCACAGCCCCTCAGGAATATCCCGGCGCTTCACAATGCGAACTGCGTTGACTCTCGTTTTTTCACTGAAAGGTGACATAAGTTTCTCGAATCGCTTAAGTTAACGAAGAACAAATGCTAGCACAGGAAAAAAAATTAGTCCATCCCGCAACGGACCTAAGCCCGCTACTGTTTTATTCGCCAGTACAGCCTGAATAATTCCTGGAAAGTCTTGAGCACCGCCAGGGGCTTGGTGGCCGTGGCTTCGCCGGCCGAACGCGGATAATGCGGAACCCCGATCTCCTGAATGGCGCAACCTTTTTTCTTAAGTCTCGCAAGGGTTTCGCCATGAATAAGGAGCTGATTAGACTCCAACTTTAGTCCCTCCAGGCACTTGCGCCGAAATAGTTTGAAAGCACAATCCACATCACGCACCGGCAAAGCAAATAAAAGCCGGTTGAGTTTTGTCCAAAGAAAACCCTGCAAGCGCCGATGCGGTTTGTCCTGCCGAGAGAGCCGGAAGCCGACAGCCACGTCACAACTGTCAATGATGGAAAAAAGTTTGTCGATGTCCGCAAGGTGAAACTGATTGTCTCCATCCGTCATGAAAACAAGATCTTTCCTGGCATTTTCGTACCCGGTACGAAGCGCGGCCCCATATCCCTGGTTCTTTTCATGCTGAATCAGGCGAACGCGGGGATTCTTGGCGGACCAGCTCTTAACCTTTTCGCCGGAACCATCCTTGCTGCCGTCATCCACCACCAAAACCTCATAATCCACGCCGTAATTTTCCCCCACCCGAATGGCCTGCTCGATCATCGAATCAAGGTTTTCATACTCGTTGTAACAGGGGAAAAAAATGGTCAGCGACGTAAGCGCTTGCGGCTTGATCATGACCCGGCGTCCTCGAAAGAATAAAACACAAGCCCCGTCAAAAGTTTGGGATAGAAGTAGGTCGATTTTTGCGGCATCTTGAGCCCTTTTTTGGACGCAGCTAGCATTTCCTCTAACGATGTCGGCCGCAGGAAAAGAACCAAGTCGAATTCGCCTTGGTTCACTTTTTGGACAGCCTCTCTTGGATCACGCGTGAAATCAATCGCCTCAGATTTCTCGATGGAGCGGATATGATAACACGGCTCGATCAAAAAGCGATGCAGGACCGACACATCGAGTTTATCCACCGGATTTTGCTTTACCCGTGAGGAACATTTCTTATTCAGCGTGAAAATATAAAACCCGTTTTTTTTGGAGTATAGCCCGAATGAATATTTTTTATCTTTCGTTTCAGAACGATTTTTCTCAAGACGCTTCAACACCGCCGCCAGGGAACCTATCCTGTCCAACTCTCCAAGTCCCCGCACGGCGCGAAGAGCATCGATATCGGAACCAAGTTTCAAAAGCCGGTGCGTAGGAAAAATTTTAAAAGGATTATGAACGCAGTCGGAAAAATAAGTCATCACGCGGTCCCAGCCCTTGCCGGAGGCGGCCTCCTCTGCTTTGGCAGACATCCAGTCTTTGAATTGGCAAGCCACCTCGAAACGGTGATGGCCGTCCGCGATAAACATGGGCTTGGGTTTCATCGCTTTTTCGATGGAGGCGATCACATCGGGACGCGTCTCGACATAAAGCCGGTGCCGCACAGCATCAATCGTCACATCCACAATCGGTTTTCCAGCCAGCGCTTTTTTAAGCGCCGTCTGAACCGAACCTTTTTTATCCTCAAAGAGACCCCAGATCGGACTAAGGTTCGTGCGCACCGCTTTGAGCAGGGCCAGTCGGTCCTCCTTGGGACCCTTGAGCGTATTCTCATGCTTCAAAACGGCTTTCTCGTCGGCTTTCATGGCGGCAAAAAAGCCAAGCCGCGTTCTTTTTTTTCCGTCTTCCCTGTAATCCTGCATGCAAACATAGATGGCCGGAGACTTCTCGCGTATCAGCGCCTGACTTGATTTCCAATCATTCAGGGTCTGCGCGGCCCTGGTGTATTTATTGGTCCCATCCGAATCACCGGTTATTTCCTTGCCCAATTCCAGACGGATCACATTGTGCGGACTGGCGCGGTACAGCGCCTCCTGCTGCGATCTGGAAATAACGTCATAAGGCGGCGCAAAAACCGCGGCGAGGTCTTTCGCCTTGGCGGGGTTGTAACGCCAGGCTCGGAACGCTTGAATATCAGGCATGGATGCAAAACTCCCTTGAATTTTTTTTGGCCCAGATCGACGCGCCCGCAAGAGCGCCCGCAAGATCCACAGCCGCGTCCGCCGCGTTCGGATCCCGCTCCGGTGTAAACGACTGGTGCCACTCATCCGTGACACCGTAACATCCCCCCACAAGCCCGGCAAAGATAATCAGGCCCAGAGCCGAGCGGAACTTGAAACTGGCAGCAAATGCGGCCGCAAGCAAGGCCCCGAAAAGGCCATATTCTACCGCATGAACGAACCAGTCCAAATGAATTTTTTCAGCTTTTTGGACAATCGGCAGGCGCCAGGAAAAGGAGGACGAAGCGAAGAGAAGTGCTGCATAGATAAAAACGTAAAGCCAGGCGCGCAGAGCGGTCTTTTTCACTTGCCCGTTTTCTTATCCGGCGAGGATTCTTTCTTGGATTCGGCAGGCTTGGTCTCTTTCTTTTGGCTCGCCTCCTGCGCTTTCCGCTCTCCCTGCCGGTCCGGAAAGCGGGCGCCATCCGACTTTTTCTTATAGTCCGTGATGTAGAAGCCCGTGCCCTTGAAGATGAGCCCGGTGCCACCGCTGATGAGGCGCTCGGGCTTGCCCCCGCATTTTGGACATTTTTTTACCTGCGGGTCTTTCATGCTCTGCAGTCTCTCGAACTTTTTCTTACACTTCAGACAGCGATATTCGTAGGTCGGCATGTTTCCCTCGCCGTTACGGCGCCGAAAACAATTTTTTCACTTTTTCCATGAATCCAACACTCATTGGGTTCACTTTTTCCCCGGAGATCTCCGCGAATTGTTTCAGAAGCTCCGCTTGTTTTTCAGACAAATGCGACGGGGTTTCAACTTGTATCCGCACTTCCTCATCTCCGATTCCGTGCCCGCGGAGCGAGTGGAAGCCCTTGCCTTTCAATTTAAAGCTTTTTCCGCTCTGCGTGCCGGCCGGGATCTTGAGCGCCGCCGGTCCCTTTAGCGTCGGCACCTCGATCTGGCCGCCCAAAGCCGCCTGCACCATGCTAACGGGCACCACACAAACCAAATTATCCCCCTCACGAGTGAATAATTCATGCGGCTTCACATGAATCTCGACATAAAGATCGCCCCTCGGACCTCCGCGATGGCCCGCTTCACCCTCTCCGGAGATCCTCATCCGCACACCGGTATCCACGCCGGCGGGAACCTTCGTTTGGATCTTGCGCCGGGCCGCCCGACGGCCCGAACCGTGACATTCCTGACAGGGATGTTCGATATGAGCCCCCTGTCCATGACATTTTGGGCAGGGACGCGAGATGCTGAAAAAACCGCTGGAGGCAAGCACCTGCCCGCTTCCCCGGCAGGTGGAACAGGTTTTCTTTTCAGTGCCGGGTTTGGCCCCCTCCCCGCCGCAATGCGAACAGGTTTCTTCTCGCTGCACCTCGATTGACTTTTCCACACCGAAAGCGGCCTCCTCCAGCGAGATCTCCAATGCCACACCGAGATCGCTGCCTTTTTGGGGACGGTTTTGCCGCGATTGGCCGCTTCCGCCGGAAAAAAAATCATCAAAGATGTCTTCAAAAATGTCGCCGAAACCACCCCGAGAGAACCCCGAGGCTCCAAAACCCGGGCCGTTCAGCCCTTCGTGCCCATACTGGTCATAGGTTTTTCTTTTTTGGGGATCGGCAAGAACTTGATAAGCTTCCGTGGCCTCCTTAAAATTATCCTCGGCTTTTTTATTTCCGGGGTTGCGGTCGGGATGCCACTGGAGGGCGCATTTGCGATACGCCTTTTTAATCTCTTCTTCCGCTGCGTTCCGCGGCAAGGAGAGAATCTCGTAATAATCTCGTTTTTGTGCCATAAAAATGTAGTCGGTAGACGGTAGTAGGAATTCAGCGCCAAAAAGATGCCTAATTCCGACTACTGACTACCGACTGCCTGCTTTCCTGTTATTTATCGTCCTCAACCTTGTATTCCGCATCCACAGGCTCTTCGCCGCCGCTCTTTTGGTCTGGGGCGCCTGGCTCTGGACCAGACTTTGCGCTTGTTTTCTTGTACATCTCTTCGGCGATCTTATAGGATGCCGCCGTCAATTCTTCCTCGGCTTTTTTGAGTACCGCAAGGTCCGTCGAGTTAAGAGCCTCTTTTGCCTTGCCGAGGGCCTCTTCAACTTTTTTCTTGTCATCCTCCGAGATCTTTTCGGCGAGTTCCTTCAGAGACTTCTCCGACGAATAGATCAGATTGTCGAGATGGTTCTTCGCCTCAATCAGCGCTCTCTTTTTCTTGTCCTCCTCGGAGTGGGCGGCCGCGTCCTTGGTCATGCGCTCGACTTCCTCCTTGGAAAGACCGCCGGTCGACTCGATGCGGATCTTTTGTTCCTTTCCGGTGCCCAGATCTTTTGCGGAAACATGCACAATGCCGTTCGCGTCGATGTCAAATGTAACCTCGATCTGCGGGACACCGCGCGGGGCGGATGGGATCCCCAAAAGATCAAAACGTCCCAATGTGCGATTGTCGGAAGCCAATTCGCGCTCACCCTGGAGCACATGGATCGAAACCGCATTTTGATTATCGGCCGCCGTGGAAAATACCTGGCTCTTCTTCGTCGGGATGGTGGTGTTCCTCTCGATCAAGCGCGTGCAAACGCCTCCCAATGTCTCGATGCCAAGTGAAAGCGGTGTCACATCCAGAAGAAGGACATCTTTCACGTCACCCACAAGAACCCCGCCCTGAATCGCAGCGCCGATCGCGACCACTTCATCGGGATTGACTCCTTTGTGCGGCTCTTTTTTAAAGAGCTGTTTGACCACCTCCTGCACTTTGGGCATGCGAGTCTGGCCGCCCACGAGCACCACTTCGTTGATGTCGTCCGCGCTGAGCTTCGCGTCTGCCAAAGCTTTCCGGCAAGGCTCCAGGGTCCTCTTCACAAGATCGTCCGTCAGCTGCTCGAGTTTCGCGCGGGTCAGGGAGATCGTTAAATGTTTGGGTCCGCTCGAATCCGCCGTGATGAACGGCAGATTGATCTCGCTTTGCATGTTTGAGGAAAGTTCGCACTTGGCTTTTTCCGCCGCTTCTTTCAGGCGCTGAAGCGCCATGCGATCTTTTCTAAGATCGATCCCCTCGGTTTTTTTGAACTCGTCGGCGAGCCAATCCATGATCTTCTGGTCGAAGTCGTCGCCGCCCAGATGCGTATCTCCATTGGTAGACTTCACCTCGAACACACCGTCGCCGATCTCGAGGATAGACACGTCAAACGTGCCACCGCCAAGATCATACACCGCGATCTTTTCATTCTTTTTCTTATCCAGTCCGTAAGCCAGCGCCGCGGCCGTCGGTTCGTTGATGATGCGCAGCACCTCCAACCCCGCAATTTTTCCGGCGTCTTTCGTGGCCTGACGCTGAGCGTCATTGAAATACGCGGGCACCGTGATGACGGCTTTTGTCACTTTCTGTCCCAAATAATCCTCTGCCGTTTGCTTCATCTTTTGCAGAATAATGGCAGAAATCTCCGGCGGCGTGTGCTCCTTTGCGCCGATCCTCACCCGTAGATCACCGTTCGAACCCTCAATCACCTTGTAAGGCACGAGCTTTTCTTCCGAGAGTACTTCCGCATGATGACGTCCCATGAAGCGTTTAATGGAGAACACCGTGCTCTCCGGATTCGTAATGGCCTGGCGTTTGGCCGCCTGACCCACAAGACGCTCCCCGCTCTTCGTGAATCCCACGACAGAGGGCGTCGTACGGGCGCCCTCGGCGTTTGCGATCACCACCGGCTCTCCCGACTCCATCACCGCCACGCAAGAATTGGTTGTCCCTAAATCGATTCCTATTACTTTTTCAGCAGCCATTGAAAACCCCCCTTTAAATAAATGAATCTTTCTTAGCGTACAGCGTTAAGCGTGCAGCGTTAAGCTTACAGCGATCAGTAAATTCTGAACGCTTATCGCTTATCGCTATTCTGCGCAATTCGAACTTTGCTGGGCCGTATCAATCGGCCGTTCAGGAGATAGCCCCGCTGAACTTCGTCCACGATGCTTCCCTCTTTCGCGCCCTCTTTTTCCACAGCGCCCACCGCTTCATGAAATTGCGGGTCAAAATCCTCGCCAAGCCCTTTCACGCGCTGCACCCCGTGAAGCTCGAGAACTTGATGAAGTTCTTCCTGCGCCATTCTCAAACCCTTTGACACCTTTTCAGGGTCATGCCCCTCATCCAAACTCGCCATTGCCCTGTCGAGATTGTCCATGATCGGCAGGATCTCGATGAGAAGCCTCTCGTTCGCAAACTTAATGGCTTCTTGTTTGTCACGTTCGAGACGCTTCTTGGTGTTCTCAAAATCCGCCCGGAGTCTCAACATCTGGTCGAGGCCCTCCTCAGGCTTGGGACCCTCGCCGGGCTTTTCTTCTTCTTTTTTCTCAACCATGGTCCGATCCTAAAATCGTTTAACCGTTTCGGACACCTTGTCCGCCACGTATTCCACAACCGACACGACCTTGGAATATCGCATCCTCGTCGGCCCCAGCACGGCCACGCCGCCAATCGGCGTATCGCTCAGATAACAGTCCTTGATCACCAAGCTCACATCCCCGAGATCGTTCATCTGGTTCTCATGACCAATGCGCACATGAACCTCATCATCAGGCTCGTGCAAAAGCGCCCTTAAAAAATCCGCTTTTTCATCGAACGCATGAAGAAGCATGCGCATTTTCGCAATGTCCTGAAATTCAGGCTGTTCAAAAATACGCGCCGCGCCGTCAATAAAAATCCCCGGCTCTTCCTCAAAAAAATCCACGAGTTTTTTGGCTTCCACCAATTCTTCCAAGAGATAATTCAGGAACGAAACGCGTTTCAAATTTTTTATGTAAACAATCACCGCATTGCCGGTAAGCTCTGAGATGAGCTTGCATATCTTCACCCCCAGGGCTTCAATCGTGCGAACTTTCCCGAGCTCATCCTGAATCAAGGCGCGCTCGCCTGAACCCAATTCCTCAGGCTCCATGAGGCTATCCACCCAGTAACGATAGCCTTTGTCCGTGGGCACGCGGCCCGCAGAGGTGTGCGGTTGTTTCAAAAAACCGCTCTCCTCAAGGTCTGACATGACATTCCGTATTGACGCAGAAGACAGCCCCAAATCGCTGTGCCGCGAAATAGTCCTGGATCCCACCGGCTCTGCCGTCTCTATGTACGACTTCACAATAAGGTCGAAGATCAAGTCATTGCGCTGGCTTGCATCATGCCTCATGCGAGACCCCCTTTTTTTGCTCTACCCACAAACCCACCCCCTTAGCACTCTACCCCACCGAGTGCCAATGTCAGTTTATCATAACCATCCCGCTTCCTGTCAAGACCGGTCTCTAATAAGATGTTTTCTGCCTTGGCAACAGGGCCCCGCCGCAAAGCGTTGGCGGGTCCGCCGACGATCTGTGGCGGAAGTTGTCGCAGACCTGCCGAGGCTCCCCAGGCTTACGAATAAACACACGCCCCACCTGCCTGCCGGCAGGCAGG
>CAYZGM010000029.1:18677-21234 GCA_964478015.1 uncultured Planctomycetia bacterium | reverse complement strand
TTGAAATGACAGGGAGTTTTTCAGGAGTTTCAACTAAGAATGGGATTGACTCTGGACGGGTCCTCTGTAGCTTTGTAGCGGAGAGGCGTACCGGGAAGTACGTCGCACGAGGGAGCGCGGGAGCAACGCAGTAGATGAGGCTTTTTCAGCAGACTGTTAGCTTCCGCAGGCGACGCAATCGTCTTTGTTGTCCAACGAGCAGGCAATGTCTGCCATTTTTTGCTCCTTGGATTGGGGAACTTCGGCCGGATTCGAGGGGGACTTCTGTTCGATCGTAAATTTAATCGCGTCAACAGCAGACTTGGTTCGCAGATAATACATCCCGGTCTTAAGGCCGCTCTTCCACCCATGAAAATGCATGGAGGTCAGTTTGGCAAAGTTCGCATCCTGGATGAAAAGGTTAAGCGATTGGGATTGGCAGATGAATGCGCCACGGTCCGCCGCCATGTCAATGAGCGAACGCTGCTTGATCTCCCAAACGGTGCGGTAGATCTCCTTAATTTTTTCGGGGATCTCCTCGATTGTCTGAACAGAACCGTTGGCCGTGATGATCTTCTCTTTCAACTTGTGGTTCCATAGCCCCAAGTCCACCAGATCTTTCATGAGATATTTGTTCACGACAATGAATTCGCCCGACAACACCCGCCGCGTGTAAATATTCGACGTGAACGGCTCAATGCACTCGTTGTTTCCAAGAATCTGCGAAGTGGACGCAGTCGGCATCGGAGCAAGAAGAAGGGAGTTCCGGACACCGTGTTGTTTCACCTCTTCGCGCAGCGTTTCCCAATTCCACCTCGCGGTCGGCGTCACATTCCACATATCAAATTGGAAAATACCCTGCGAGATAGGAGAACCCTGGAAAGTTTCATAGGGTCCGTGCGCTTTCGCGAGGTCTTTCGAGGCAGTCATGGCCGCGAAATAGATCGTCTCAAAGATCTCGCGGTTCAACTTTTTCGCCTCCTCGGAATCGAACGCCATTTTTAAAACCATGAACACGTCCGCCAACCCCTGCACGCCGATGCCGATCGGACGGTGGCGGAAATTGGAACGCCGGGCCTCTTCGACCGGGTAATAATTGATGTCGATGATCTTGTTTAGGTTGCGCGTAACGACCTGGGTTACCTCGAATAATTTCGAATGGTCAAATTGGCCGTCCACGATAAAACGCGGAAGCGCGATTGAGGCAAGATTGCACACGGCGACCTCATCGGGCGATGTGAATTCCATGATCTCCGTGCAAAGATTGGAACTTTTGATCGTGCCGAGGTTTTTTTGATTTGATTTGCGGTTGGCGGCGTCCTTGTAAAGCATGTAAGGGGTCCCGGTTTCGATCTGGGATTCCATGATCGCAAACCACAGGTCCTGGGCTTTCACGGTCTTGCGCGCCCTGCCCTCTTTCTCGTATTTCTCGTAAAGCACCTCAAATTCCTCTCCCCAAGTATCCGCCAACCCCTTGGCTTCATTCGGACAAAAGAGGGACCAGTCGCCGTTTTGCTCGACACGTCTCATAAAAATATCCGGAATCCAAAGCGCATAGAAAAGATCGCGCGCTTTCATTTCTTCCTTGCCGTGATTTTTCTTGAGATCGAGGAAATCAAAAATATCGGCGTGCCAAGGTTCCAGGTAAATGGCAAATGCCCCTTTGCGCTTGCCGCCGCCCTGATCAACGTAGCGCGCCGTGTCATTGAACACGCGCAGCATCGGCACAATGCCGTTCGATGTCCCTGAGGAGCCGCGAATATAGGACCCTGTCGCACGGATATTGTTGATGGAGAGTCCGATGCCGCCGGCGGATTGCGAAATCTTGGCGCATTGCTTCAAGGTGTCGTAGATCCCCTCGATGGAATCATCTTTCATCGTCAAAAGGAAACAGGAAGACAGTTGTGGTTTTGCGGTTCCGGCATTAAAAAGAGTCGGCGTGGCATGCGTAAACCAGCGTTGGGACATCAAATGGTACGTTTCAATCGCGGCGTCGATATCCTCGCGGTGAATTCCTACGGCCACGCGCATCAACATGTGCTGCGGGCGTTCCGCGATATGACCGTTGATTTTTAGAAGGTAACCCTTTTCGAGAGTTTTAAAACCAAAATAGTCAAAATCAAAATCACGATCATAGATGATGGTGGAATCCAGAATTTCGGCGTTCTTCTCAATAATCTTGTAAATATCTTTCGCAATGAGCGGCGCTTTCTGATTCGTGCGCGGATTTACGTAGGTGGCCAGGTCTTTCATCGTCTCAAAGAATGATTTTTTGGTGCTCTTATGCAAATTGGATACAGCGATGCGGGAAGCTAAAAGCGCATAGTCGGGATGCTTGGTCGTAAGTGAGGCCGCAATCTCGGCCGCCAGATTGTCGAGCTCGGATGTTGTCACTCCATCGTAAATGCCCTGGATGACCTTTTTCGCCACATCCACCGGGTCTACATGTTTGGGATCCAAGCCATAACAGAGACGTTCAATGCGGGCGGTGACCTTGTCAAATTTGACGGATTCCAGACGGCCGTCCCTTTTCATGACTTGCATCATAATTTTTTTACTCCGGAAAGCGTCATCCCCG
>CAYZGM010000029.1:0-18577 GCA_964478015.1 uncultured Planctomycetia bacterium | reverse complement strand
AAATCTTTGATCGGGGATCAACCTAGTTCTTGATTCCCGCTAAAAACATGCGGGAATGACACTTTGCTTATTTAAAATTCGGCGTCTGTTATGAAAGAATGCGCTTCCTTGTCCTTATTTCCCATCACCCCGGCTTTTTGATATTCCCCCACCCGTTTTTCGAAGAAGTTCGTCTTGCCCTGAAGCGAGATAAGCTCCATGAAGTCGAACGGATTCGTCGCATTAAAGAGCCGGTGGTAACCGAGCGCCACCAACAGACGGTCGGCGACGAACTCGATGTACTGGCACATCAACTTTGCGTTCATTCCGATCAGGTCAACCGGGAGCGCATCCGAGACGAATTCTTTCTCGATCTCCACGGCATTTCCAATGATCTCATGAATTCGCTCGGTGGAAAGTTTATTCTCCAATTTGTTGTAGAGGAGACAGGCAAAATCGCAATGCAAACCTTCATCGCGCGAAATGAGTTCATTTGAGAACGTCAATCCGGGCATGAGGCCGCGTTTCTTGAGCCAAAAAATAGAACAGAAGCTCCCCGAGAAAAAGATCCCCTCCACGGCGGCAAAAGCGACGAGTCTCTCAGCGAAAGAACCTTTTTTGATCCACCGTAACGCCCATTCCGCTTTCTTTTTCACGCAGGGCACGGTTTCCATCGCATGAAAGAGACGGTCCTTCTCGACCGGGTCTTTGATGTAGCTGTCGATCAGAAGCGAGTACGCTTCGGAATGGATATTCTCGATCATGATCTGAAAACCATAGAAGCAGCGCGCTTCCGGAATTTGGACTTCGCGAATAAAATTAATGGCCAGGTTCTCGTTTACGATGCCATCCGAGGCCGCGAAGAATGCGAGCACATGCTTGACGAAATGCCGCTCGCCATCGTTCAGGCGATCCCAGTCTTTCTGGTCGTGGGAAAGATCCATCTCTTCCGCAGTCCAGAAGCTGGCTTCGGCCTGTTTGTACATTTTCCAAACATCGTCATGGCGAATCGGGAAGAGGACGAACCGATCTTTATTTTCTTGAAGAATAGGCTCAATCATGGTGAGGTGGATTCTAGTCCAGTGAAGTCCCTTTTGTCAACAAAAAACACAATATATTGTGTTAATAATGTGTTACAACCAGCATACAACACTAGCGGTCCGCTGAAAAACTCAGCTGCAAGGCGCGACCAAGCGACCGCGGAGACGTACCGGGAGGTACGACGCACAAGGGAGCGCGGAAGCAACGCCGCAGATGAGGTTTTTTCAGCGGACTGCTAGGTGTATTTCTCGCATATCTTATAAAAATTGCAGTAAGAACACAATCTTTCATTCTCCGTGAACTTGAAGAACTCCCGAGGCTGCGGAATATTCCTTTTGGGGTCCAACAGCAGCGTCTGCATCTGGCCGATGCTCCTCGAAATCGTCTTTTGCGCCTCCAGGACAAGCTCCTCGGACAATGCCTGCTCCTGAGGTACCGGTTGGGCACTCGACAAATACACCAAATAGGCGCGAATGCTGGAAAGCGGGAGATTCCACTTTCGCATTGCGTAGATCGCGTAAGCACCGATTTGAATTGAGGCACTCCCCTCTTCTTTTCCGGTTTTCCAATCAAAGATCTCGACAAGGTCTCCTTTTTTTCTCGCAAAATCAAGTTTCACGTATATTTTTGTGGCGGGACCCTGAGCATTCGTCGAAGGGTCGAAATCAAATTCTTCCAGGTCTTCAATCACGAGCCAGTTTTTTTTGTCTTCAGACTCAAGCTCCTTGTAAAAAGAAGATGAAATAAAATTTTTAAGACACATGGCCGCCTCGTCGTGGATCGTTTTCCATACGGCGTCCGTCACGGGCTTCTCGTACTCATGCTCGAAGAGGCCAAGACTTTTTTTGGGATCCCGCATGTATTTCTTGGATTTAGAGGATCGGAAATCCCGTCTCATCACCTGCGTTATCTCCGCGAGAGCCACCTCGGCAGACATGGGCTTTCCCGCACGCAGTGACTTCAGGACCGTCTCGACAACATGGTGGACGGTCTCCCCTTTCCATGCCCAGCGGTTCTTGAGATTTTTCAGGATATAGGCGAGACGAGCTTCTTTCGGCGCGGAGGCATCCCAGCCGCCCCATGAAGCATAGCGATTATAAAAATATTTGCGCTGGCATTCCTCGAATTCCTCGGCCCTGGATTTGGACCAGGAGAAAATATTTTCAAGCGACAATGAAAACCTTTCTTGTCACTTCACGATGCCCTCTTCCAGCCACTGATACTTTCCTTCCAGGAAATTTCTCCCCAGTTTGTAGATCATCTTGTCGTCATTCTCATGCTGGGAACGGAACTCGCGGCCAATACGTATCTTCGCCTCACGGCAAAAAAGATCGGCCAATTCCTCGGGGCCCGCGTCGGACGGGTTTTGGCTGGTCATATACGCGGCACGCGAGCAAGCCGAGGCCATGGCAAAAAGATCCGTTCCAATATTCACGAATCGGAATAGGATCTGCTGTCTTTTCTCGAGACCCTGCTGATGGGCGGCCATCGCGTGGAACAGAGCTCTTGCGAGTTTGTGGCTGGTCTTCTCGATAAACCGGACATGCTGCCGAATCTTTGATGAAACTTTCGCATGTTCCCGCCAGCGGCTCATATAGACCCATTGCCTGGGATACCAGACGCCATAATGGAAGAGTATTTGGAAAGCTTTCTGGATCCTTTGACCGAGCGGCGTTTTGGCGCTCATGAGAGGAAGAATGCGACGTAAATGCGGGTCCATCGCTTCCCGCGCAATGAAAAGATGCATGATTTCGCTCGTTCCCTCAATGATCAAATTGATACGCGAATCACGCATGACACGTTCCACGGGAATCGGCTCCTCCCCGCGTCCTCTTAGAGAATCGGCCGTTTCATAACCCCGGCCGCCGCGGATCTGCACAGAATCATCGGCAATCCGCCAGGAAGCTTCCGTGCAAAAAAGTTTCGCCATTGCCGCTTCGAGACGAATGTCGGTTTTATGCAAATCCGCCATCGCAGACGTAAGCAGGGTGACGCCATCCATCGCAAACGTGGTCGCGGCCATGAGCGATATCTTGGCTGTCACGGCCTCGTGCCGGCCGATCGCCTGGCCCCATTGAACGCGTTTGTTCGACCATTCGCGCGCCACTTGGAGAGATTTTTTGGCCATGGCCGTGCAGGCGGCAGGTACCGTCAGACGGCCCGTGTTCAAGGTCACCAAAGCCAGTTTCAATCCCTGGCCTAAACCCCAAATGATATTTTCTTTCGGGACTTTCACATTTGTAAATTTAAGGAGTCCGTTCTGGATCCCTTTTAACCCCATGAAACTGCAGCGATGCGCCACCTCAAAACCCGGCGTGTCTTTTGTCTCCACGATGAACGCCGTAATCTGGGTTTTCTCCTTGCCGTTGACGATCTTGGGAGGCGTTTTGGCCATCACCACCAGGACATCTGCGATATTTCCATTCGTGCACCAAAGTTTTTGGCCGGTAATAAGATAGTGCTTTCCATCCTCGGTGGGAACAGCCGTGGTGACCATCTTGGCAGGATCGGAACCTACCTCAGGTTCCGTCAAAGCAAAAGCGGAGACGGCGCCTTTGGCGAGCATTGGCAAATATTTCTTTTTCTGTTCGGGAGTGCCGAACATTTTTAAAGGCTGCGGAACGCCGATGCTTTGATGCGCGGAAAGAAGCACCGCCGTCGAACCGCAATGGCTGGCGACCAAACCCACGGCACGATTGTAATTGATTTGGGAGAGACCCAGCCCGCCGTATTCTTTCGGAATCTTCATGCCGAAACAACCCAGCTCGGCCAAACCTTTCATCACCTCGTCCGGGATGAGGCTGTTCCTGTCGATGGCATCGGCATCAACCTTGGTCCGCAAAAAATTCTCGAGTTTTTTTAGAAATTCGTCGCCGATCTTTTTATCAGCTTCATCCTGTTCCGGAAACGGGAACAACAGACCCCAGTTCACCTTGCCGGTGAAAAGGTCTCCGACAAAACTGGGATATTTCCATGACTCCTCGCGGGCTTCCTCGGCAACTTCGAGAGATTTCGCTTTTGCTTCGTTCTCTTTTCCTTTTAACAATTCCATGGCGTCCCTTTCGGTTACGTTCCGCTGCTTCCCTCATTATAGTACAGGAACGCAACCGCTTCTACGTGCTTTGTCCGCGGAAACATGTCGTACGGAACAATCTCTTCAATCCTCCAATTCCCGGTGCCAAGCAAAATTTTGAGGTCTCGCGCCAAGGTTGCCGGATCGCAAGAAAGATAGATGAGCGCTTTTGCTTTGACCGAGTCGGCCAAAAACACCGCCAACTTCCGATCCATGCCCTGACGTGGCGGATCGAGAAATAACAGGGCATCTGATGGCTTTCCTTCGCGCCAAATTTTTTCGAAAACGCGTTCCACGCGGCCCTCGTGAACGTCTACCTGCATCCAACCTAACGCCTCGCGGTTCATGCGAAGCGCTGTCACGGCGTGGCTATTTTCCTCCACGCAAACGATCTTGGGAATATTTTTTGCGCATAAGAAAGTAAAGGTCCCGACGCCTGCGTAAAGATCCATGAATGTTTGTGGCTTGAGGCGCGAAACAACCTCCGATATTTTTTGAGAAATAAGTTCCGTGACTTCCCAATTATTCTGAAAAAATGCCCGGGAGCTTGCGAGCAATCGCTGCCCCAAAAGTGTGACCGGGAAAAAAATCTCTTTTTCATCCGCATAAATCTTGCCGTCCTGGGAATTCTTGAAACTGATCTTTTTCGTACCCCGGCCTATGACCGGGGTTTGTTGAAGAACTCCCGCAAGCGAGTGATTTAGGAGGTCGCAGCTTTGCACTGGGATTGGCGTGATATTGTCTTTGGAGACATACGCCAGCGAGGGAGCCTTATTTCTTTTTTCGTGGATCACTTGGAACGTCGCAGAACGCCGATACCCATAATCCAATTTTCCGTGGACAATCCCAGAAATGCCCTTATGGATTCCGGAGAACTTTTCAAAAACCTCCCGGATCTGGGCTTCTTTCATCCGGAGCTCCTCAGCGTATTCCACATGTTGATACTGGCACCCCCCGCATCGACCGTAGTAGCGACAACGAGGTTCAACGCGGGCTGGAGATCTTTCAAGAACTTTCAGGGTCTTCGCGCGGGACCAATCTTTCTTTTCCGTCAATAAGCACGCTTCCACCGTCTCGCCCGGAAGTGCATTCTCAACAAAAATGGTCTTCCCATCCAGGAACGCGAGCCCATCCCCCCCAAACACACTTTTTTCTATCCGAAGTTTTAATGTACCAGTTGGTTTACTCACGGCTCTGCCCAACTTCGGCGCCAGGGCCTGCCGCTGCGCTGCGCCCCCAAAAAGCCTCGCGTAACTCCAGCTCGGCTAACGCCGTGGCTTTCGTTTGGCTACGTTTTTTGGTGGACCCCCGCTCCGCCAAACAGCGCGGCGGATCTGTCCACAAAGCGCTGTTTCGGACGGATCCGCCGGCGCTTTGTGGCGGATCCGCGTCACCCGTCGCCGTGTTAAGAGCAATGACTTGGCTTACAGGCCCCGAATCCTCTTCTTGGCTGCGGTAGGGGCCGCTTGTGTGTTTATTCGTAAGCCGCCCGGGAAGCGGCAGTGATGCGACTGTCTGAGCGCGGCCTAGCGCGTCCGCCATACAGCGTGGACGGATCCGCCGACGATCTGTGGCGGAAGTTGTCGCAGCACTGCCGAGGCTCCTCAGGCTTACGAATAAACACACGCCCCGCCTGCCTGCCGGCAGGCAGGTGCGGACAAGGGGAGGATTCGGGGCCAAGGCTGGGGCCAGCTTATGATTGGGATTGGGCAAAGCTGGGTCTTTTTTTGATCCGTTCGAACCAGGCGGTCGCGTTTTTGAGGTAAGCGGGGATACCCGATCCCAGCATCGGCAGTGCCGAGATATGCGGTGTCACGGCGATATCAGCCAGAGAATACTCGCCGAAAAGGTATTCTTTTCCCGCCAGCATCTGATCGATCTTTTCGAGGCCATCGGCGATTTCGCGTCTTTTTTTCTCTTTCACTTCCTCGCGCTGCTGATCCTTGGGTTTGAGAATACACTCGATTAAAAGAAGCCCGATATTCAGCACCATGCCCTTGTCAATCTCGCGGATAAATTTTTCTATTTCATCCTTTTTTTCCTGACTCGACGGTAGAAGGGGCGGCGAGGGAAATTTCTTATCCAAATACCGATTGATGGCATAAGCTTCCGAGAGAAACACGTCCCCGTCCACGATCGCAGGAACCGTGCCCTTGGGGCTGGCCTTTTTAAACTCCGGTGATTCTTTGACGGCAGGGTCTCCGTGAACATTCACAGGTTCAAAAGGCACTTTCTTTTCGGCCAACACAATTTTCACTTCACGCGAATTCCCGGATCTGGGAAAGCAAAATAATTTAATCAACTCCAGTTCTCCTTTTTATATAACCTCACAAACCCTGCGGGCCATCATTTCAATGAAAAGCGGGTGATCACTTACCGTACCCGCCCTGGCATATCCCAGGCCACGGTTCTCAACCGCTGCTTTGGCTTCCCGGTCCAGATCGTAAATGACCTCCACATTATCGCAAAGAAAGCCCACGGGAACAAGGAGGACATTCCGGACCTTTTTCGTGTCCAAGGCAAGGATCCTGTCTTTCACGTCCGGCTCCAACCATCGGTCCCTCGGATTCCCGCTGCGACTTTGGTAGGCCGTGCACCAGTTCTTGGCGCTGATCATGCGGGCAATTTTCTGAGCCGTCTCATAAAATTGAAAACCATAACACCGGGAACCGTTTTCCTGGCAGCTTTCCTCGCAAGTCGAAACGGGAATGGAGTGTGCGGTAAAAATTACCTCGGTCGCATCCTTTTTCTCCGGCGTCCATGAATCCCAAACCTCGCGAATTCTTTCGGCCTGGGCTTTCAAATACAATTCGTCCTGGGTAAAGTCTTTGGTGTATTCCACAAGGATGGAATCCGCATCGGCCTCCTTTCGGCCCTCCTCGACCCTTTCCACATATTTTTTGAAACTCGCAGGGGATCGGAAAGATGCCAAAACAAAACCGACCACTCTCTCCACGCCAAAACGCTTGTAAGATTCAAAAGCATCCTTGAAACTTGGCTTGGAATTACGGTACGCCACGCTTACCGGAAGTGAGGCGCCTTTGGAAAATAAAAGGCTCTCCAGAGCACTCTGTTGCTTTTGAGTGATCGCGTTGTAGGGAGAGACACCCCCGATCGCATCATAGTGGCGCAGCACTTCAGCCAAGCGCTCCTCAGGAATCTTCATCGCTCCGACAACGCTCAATAGGAAAGGTCTCACCTCTTCCGGTTTTGCCGGACCGCCAAATCCGATGAGAAGAACAGCGGTTTTTTTAGCCATTGTACTCATGCACCATGTCGATCAAGGCGATCACATTCTCGAGAGGCGTGTCCGGAAGAACCCCGTGGCCCAGATTAAAAATATAGCCAGGTCGACCGCCTACCTCCGCCAAAACACGATCCACTTCTTTTTTTATCAGGCTTTTGTCTTTGAGGAGAATTTCCGGATCGAGATTTCCCTGGATGGCTTTTTCGGGACCTATCCGCTTCCAGGCCTCCGAAAGCCCGATCCGGTGGTCCACCCCGATCACCTGCCCGCCGGCTTCTGAGAAAGTTTCAAGAAAAGGGGCTGTTTTTGTCCCGAAATGGATCACGCTGACACCCGGCCTGATCCCCACAAGAAGTTCTTTGGAAAAAGGCGCCGCGAAATCCCTGTATTCTTCCGGTGTCAAAACGCCCGCCCAGCTGTCAAAAAGCTGAAGAGCCTGGGCGCCCGCGGCAATCTGAGCGTTCAAATATTTAACGGTTGATCGAGTGATTTTTTGCATCAACATTTTCCATCTCGAAATATCTTCGCGCATAAAATGCTTCGTTCGGCTAAAATCTTTCGACGAGCCCCCCTCGATCATGTAGGACGCGACCGTAAACGGAGCTCCGGCAAAGCCAATGAGGGGAATCGTGGCCCCAAGGCATCGGCGGGTTTGACGCACACCCTCCAACACAAATGACAGCGAGGTCTCAGGATCCACTTCTTTCAACAGGTCCACGTCCTTTGAGGTGTGGAGCGGCTTCTGGATAGACGGCCCGTCTCCTTTCACATAATCAAGCTTCAGCCCCAAGGGTTCCACAAGAAGTAAAATATCCGAGAAGAGGATCGCAGCATCCGCCTTAATCTTTTCCTGCGCGCTAACGGTGACCTCTGCGACAAGCGCCGAGTTCCTGCACAGCTCAAGGAATGAGTGCTTCTCGCGGAGCTGGCGGTAATCTTTCATGTACCGGCCCGCTTGGCGCATCAGCCAAACCGGCACCCGGGATGTTTTTTCGCGGCGGCAAGCTTTTAAAAATAGTGAGTTGTGAAGAAGATTTGAAGTGGCACTAGTAGTCAGCATGTTTGTATTTCCCTGTTCCCTGACTACTGAAACCTGACTACCGACTACTTGATTTTTTTTTTGCAATATTTCCACCGCTCGCTCCGCAGTCGCCAACACGAGCGGTCCCATCTTCGGACTTTCAGGCTCGATGTCCACGGAAACTCCGTGCAATCTCAGCGCTTCACTGCAATCCGGTCCGACAGACGCCACAACCATTTTATTTAGCGCATCACGTATATCAGCCCCAACCTGTTCAGCGACCTGCAGCAAATGTTTGATCTGCACGGCGGTCGTAAACATCGCCACCTGCGCCTCGCCGTTCAGAATCTGCGAGATCGCCTGTTTTATGGGTTCCAGATCGTCCGGCAGCGTCCATCGGTAGACCGGAACGCTGAGCACCTTTGCCCCTCTGGCCTCAAGGCCAAGAACTAATTCTTTATTGGCCACCCCATACTCCTGGATCGCCACCGTTTTTCCGGAAAGTGGAATCTTATTATTATGTAAGTCTAATGTTTCCAATAAGATACGCCATGTATTGGGTTCCGGTACTGTCACTGCGTGAGGGATCCCCCATTCCTTTAAAACCCGGATAGATTTAGGACCGCGGGGAACCAGCATCGTTTTTCGGAAAGCATCCAATATTTTTTCACGCGAATATTTTGTCTCTAAAATCTCCATCAGGGCGCGGGTGCCAACCCCGGTCAGTAGAATAAGAATGTCGATCGATCGATCTTTTTCTGAAGAAATCCATTTTTCGGCAAATTGAAAAACTTCGGGATTATTTTCAAGCGGGACTTCTTTCATCGTCGGCGCAGAGAATGGCTTGCCGCCCTGCAGAGCAACAAGGTCCGCGAGAGTTTTAGCGTGGCGGCTTTCGAATAAAATGACGTTTAAACCTGATAATTTTTTTTCGGAATTCACAGTGATAGCGCCTCTTTGTAAACCTGCTCTATCTCCCGGGCCATCCTTTCAGGCTGACAGATAGAAACCGCAGTCTCGCGCCCTTTCATGGCGAGCGAGCGCGCCTTGGCCGGATCCTTGATCAGATCCCGGATCGCGGATGCCAAAGCACCCGCGTCTTTTGGTTTCACCACACGCCCGTTCAAGCCGTCTTTTAAAAGTGTATTGATCGCGGGAATATCGGTTGCAATCACAGGGACTTGAGCGATCATCGCCTCCGCGATCGAGAGCCCAAATCCCTCCCGATGCGTCGCCGGATGCGCTAAAATGTCCATGACGGAAAGCACCGCCGTCGTGTCCTGCGTTCCCAGGATGATTTTGGCATGTTGATGCAGGGGCACGGCACCCGCCTGCGGGACGGGCGGGTGCCGTGCCCCACCGCGAATAATGCTCTCGAGATACTCCCTTTCCCGGCCGTCTCCGACAATAAGAATATAAAGATTTGGAAATTCCGGCAAAAGCTCCTGGGCAGCTTCCAAAAGAAATTCATGACCCTTGTCACGAACAAGCCTCGAAAGAGTCCCAACCACAAAGGCGCCCTCAGGAATCCCATAAAACTTTCTCAGTTTCTGGCGGTCCTGCCTATTGAGCTTCTCTAAAAATTCCTCCAGGTCCACCGCATTATGGACCATCCGTATCATCCGAGCGGGAACATGATGCGTGTTCGCCAGCTCCTCGGACACCGTCGCGCTGATCGCGATCACGCGCTTCCCCCATGCCGGAAAAAGGCGCCGGCCGATTCGCGGGGTGTAAAATCCGTGCGCGGTGGATACATACGGAATGCCTGTTAATTTCGAAATAAAAAATGCCAGCACTTGCGTCACGCGGCTATGGGCATGGAGAATATCGTATTTTTTTTCTTTCACAAGACGTACGATTTTGGGAAGCGCCCAATAAAGCTTTGGATTGAGTTCGCTCTTGGTTCGAATGGAAACTTCGTGACCAGGAACACCCGAACTGGCCAGATCCGCCGCGGCCGAACCGCCCGAAGAGAGCACCGAACTTTGATGGCCTCTTTTTGCCATCGCCTTGGACAAAGTTCGAATATAGCTTGTGATGCCGCCCAGGTTGACGTGGGTTGTTAAATGAAGAACGTTCATGGGCTCAGACAGATGTCATTCCTGTGCCCGCCGAAAACGGGCGCCTGCCGGCCGGCAGGCAGGCGGCCCGGGCGGAAAAGCGGGAATCCACTTGATCCCCGAAAAGGCATTCGGGGATGACATCCGTGAAATCTGCGTCTAGCAGTCTGCTGAAAAAGCCTCATCTACTGCGTTGCTCCCGCGTTCCCTTGTGCGACGTACCTCCCGGTACGTCTCCGCAGTCGCTTGGTCGCGCCTTGTATCTGAGGCTTTTTCAGCAGACTGCTAATCACTTTCTTTTAGATCCGTGGAGTAGGGCGTGGTGACGCCGTAGCGCTGGCTGAGCGACTGGATCTCTTTGAGGGTGCGAGGATCCTGGCCTTTCGTGGTCATTTCACTGATCAAATAGTAGATCCTATTGAACGCAAACCCTTTCATGATCTCAGGACCGCCTTTTTCCGCGCCGGTCAAGGACCGGCTGAAAATAAGCTCCTTGGTCTGGCCCTCGATATCTCCCAAAAGCTGCATCGAGAACTCGTTCTCTTTGTCATACTGGCCGTAGATCGTGAATTCGGCGTTGCGGTAAAAATCAGGCAAGGTTTTCGGAAACACATTGTCCGAGGACAACCCGTTGAGCTGATACCTTAGATTAAGAAATACGGGATCCTTGATTTTGGCGTAGAAATCGCTCAAGCCTTTATCGATTTTCCCTCGCTCTTTGATGAATTGCGACCAGGCGCGGTTTTGATAGGACATGAAATCCAACAGATAACGGTTCACCTTGGCGCCGCCGCTGTAGGCAAAGATCGGGCGTACTTTTTTGTTCAGCCGCGTTACGGAATTGATGAGCTCGCGCGAATCCACGATTCCGTTCGTGGGACGGCCGTCGGAGATCAAAATAATGTTCGATGGTTTGCGTCCAAGCGGCGACTTCACGATCTTTTCAAATGCGTTGTAAACATCGGTGGTGCGGTTGGAGGTAAGTTCCGACACGAATCTTTCCGCTTCTTTGATGAGTTGGGGGGTGGCGGATACAGACGCGGGACGGAAAAGCTGTGTCTTGTCCTTGAACGCGACAATATTGAACACGTCCTGCTTATTCAGATCTTTAAGACAGTTGCTGATGCCGCGCTTGAACTCGTCCAAACGTTCCGGGGAGATGCTGAGTGAGCAGTCGATCGTGAAAAGGATTTCTTTCGGCATTACTTTCAGAGCCTTCGCGTTCTTTTTCGCAAATATTTTGATCATGAAATATTTCTGAGCATCCTTTCCGCCTGAAGCGCCTGCCCGCCAGCTGGCAGGCGGGGACCCGCCTCCGGAGGGGGGCTCTTGATAGGTGCTGACCTGGATATCGAGAAAATCGTCGAGGGATTCATACTTTAAAATCTCCCCTTTGGATTCCCCCGCACCGCCCTGGTCATAGGCGGAATTCCCGAGCGTACCCTCCAGAGGCGTAAAGCCCGGCATCCCCTCATCCGGGTCGATATTGATGTTCCCATGGCTCCCCAACCCAATATTTTTAAGGGGCTTGGCCAGCGATTGAATCAGGCGCGCCGCATTAGCCTTGTGCTGGTCTACCATTTGAAAAACATCCGAGACCCCGGTGGTTGATTTTCGATGGACTTGGACCGTATCCTGCAGGTGCGCGCTCTCCGTAGCCGTCAAGAGCTCCTGCATTTCGGACTTCTTGTCCTCGTCAGGTTCCTCTAATTCAAGACGTTTTGGCACGATCGCTTCTTCTTTTTTCTGGATGGAAACCGGCGCCGCGAGTGAATCCATCGGGACGTCTTTGGGCAATGCGGACCGGTCCTCCCCCATCCGTTTAAAACGCCGCGAGGCGATCTTCGAATCAGGGTTCGTCGCCTCGGAGGTATGTTTCAAAAGCAGCGGGCGGCTGTCCACGGAGTTCACGTTGAAATGAAGCAATTCATCGACGGGTGCGGCAAAAGGCTCGGACATATGGATCCACATCGCCAGCAGAATGAGAACGACATGCGCCGCCAGCGACAGAACAACCGGCTGAAATTGGGGGCGTTGGGTGATCGGGATCACTGGTTTTCTCCCGCCCTGCGGCTCCATTCGCTGTCAGGATATTTTATTTTGAGTTCCGAAAAAGCTTTCTCGGCGTCCTCGGTCTTTCCGATGCTCCGGAAACACTCGCCGGCCTTGTAAAGCGCGGTGGGCGTGTATTTCGGATCCTCATAGAGGATCGCGACCAGCATGAAAGCTTTGGCGGCCTCTTCCCACTGTTTGTCTTTTAGAAGTAAATTCGCCAGCTCAAAGCGCGCGCGCATCGCAACCTGGACCTCGTGGTCATACTTCAAAGCCTCCGCGAAGCTCTTCCCGGCCTCCGCACTCTGATCCGTCATCTCCAGCGCCACGCCGCGTCCCAAATAGGCCTGCGGAACGTACGCGCCGTCCGCATTGACCTGGATCGCCTGGGCATACCATTCGGCCGCACCGGCATAGTCTTTCATTCCCATCGCGCTCTCACCTTTGAAAAAAAAGATCTCATGTTTTAAATCCCTGCCCGGAAAACGCCCCTCTAGAGCGTTCAGGATATGCTCAAGACGATCGTACAGGCCCTGATCCAACAAGTACTGGATGAGCCAAAAAACCCCGTCTGTATCAATTTTGATGTCCCTGTTCTTGAAGAGCAGATCCTCATAGTACGTCAAAACTTTGCCGTTGTCGCGATTTTGAATATAGAGATAACCAAGCCGCGGACGAACCTCGGCCGAAAGCGGGTGCTCCGGATAGTCCCTTAAGAGTTTCTCAAAAAGCGCGATGGCATCCGGAAGCTTCCGGGCATTCTCAAGGCTTACCGCCGCGCCGTACAGGGACTCCACATACAGTTTGGAAGAGGGATAACTGCTTACAATTTTCTGAAAAACAACCGCCGCATGGCCAAAACGGTCCAAACCCGTCGCGGCGACTCCGAGTTTATAATAGGCAATGTCTAAAATGGCGCTTGAAGAATGCGTTTGGATGAAGTCCTCGGCGCCTTTGAAAGCCTCGTTGAATTTTTTCGCGTCCAGGTCAATCTGGACGATCTGCAAGAGCGCCAAGTCCGTGTTCGAGTCCTTGGAGAATCGGGAAGCGAATTCTTTAAAATTCTGCTTGGCCTCCTCGGCGTTTCCGGATTTCATTCGAACGATGGCAGACTGATACAGGGCGCTTTTAGCGTATTCCGAGGCGGGGTATCCCTCGGCAACCTGACGATAAGCCTCCAGCGCGTCCTCTGTTTTTCCGATCTCAACCAGCAGCTGACCCTTCTCAAAAAGTATCCTGTCGGCGCTTTTTTTTGTGGCGCCATAGGGAGCGTCGAGTTCTTTGAGCGAAAGCTCTTTATCCCCCTTTTGAGACAGCACCGAGACTTTCTTAAAATGCGCCTTTTCTTTCAGTGGTTCCGACGCCGTCCGATCGGCCAGGACTTCGTCAAGTTTCTTCAAAGCCTCCTCATATTTTTTTTGGTCCGCCTCCATGGTCGCGAGTAAAAACAGGATCTCCGCTTTATGGGCGTTCGATCCGATGAGCGGCTGGTTCTGGGAAAATCTGCGTTCGGCCTCGTCGAACCTGCCCATTTCATGATCACAATAAAAAAGACCCATCAGGGCCTTGTTTTTTAGCTCATTCTCCGGGGGGGTTTCGTCGAAAATACGCTGATAGAAATCCGTCGCTGCCGCATAATTTTTTTGGCTAAAATGAATCTCGGCGACCTTGAACCGCGCCTGGCGCGTCAACTCCGACGGGTTTTGATTGGCTGCCGCGACAGAATACCCTAGGATCGCCTCGCTAAAATTTCCCGCTTTTACATAATGGTCTCCGATCGCCGCGCCCGCATAAGAGGCATACTCGCTCTGCGGGCTCTCCTTGACAAGTTTTTCAAGGAGGCGCAGGCTTCTCTCTTCCCTGCCTTTCGCCGCGAGACACTTCGCCATGTAAAACTTGGAGCCTACGCGGATCAGAGGATCCTGCGCGGATTTCGAAAGTGCCACAAAACCGCGGATCGCTCTGGCGCGATCGCCCTGATAAAACCGCGCCGTGCCTACCCGGAAGCTGGCCAGAGGAATACGTTTGTCCTTGGGGTAATTTTTTGAAAATAGCTCAAAATGCGCGATAGCCCCGGCATAATCCTTTGAAAAATAAAAAGAATCCGCGTAACGGAACCGTGCCGCGGCCGCATCCGGCGAGTCGGGGTTAGCTCGCAGGAATTTTTCATATTCGGTGATGGCGGGCCCGTACATTTTTCGGGCATAAAGCCCGTTCGCGAAGTCAAGCGCTGTGGAAGCAGCCGTGGAAGCGGAAGAAGAATTTGCCGTTGAACTCTGCTCGGCACTGAATGCGCCGGACTCAAGCGACGCGGAAAATATAAGAATCGCCGCGATTCGGAGAATTTTGGCTATTCTTTGGCGGTGGCGAAAGAAATATTCCATATGTTCGCTTTGGCGCAAACATCCAGAACTTTGATGACCTGTTCGTGGTATGTCTTTTGGTCGGCCCGCACAACAACGGCTTGACGAGGTGAGACCTCGGAAGCGCGCCGTAGAACCGCACCCAGCCCGACTAGATCCATAGTTTTTTTCCCAAGCACGATGCTTCCGTCGCGCAGGATGTTGACGATGATTTCTTGTGAGGGCACAACTGATTGCGTCGCAGAGGCGGACGTGGGCACGGAAATATCGAGCGCCGATTCAAAATTAAAATGCAAAAACATCGCCATAAAAAATGAAAGGATGACGAAAAGTGTGTCAATGAGCGGGATCAGCTGGACAGCCGGGAGTTCTTTGACGTAGGTGTTCCGTTTGAAGTTGATCATTTCATCTCCTGCTTGCCATCCCCGAATGTTCTTGTCGGGGATCGAGTTGATCAAACTGATCCCCGCATGCGCGGGGATGACAATGCCTTTGTGGCATTGTCACTTTGCCACGGCATGGATGATTTCGGATGCTGCTCTTTCGGCATTCGTCGTGATCAAACTGAGGCGTCCTCGGAAATAAGCATAAAAAATAAGGCATGGCACGGCGATGACAAGACCAAACACCGTGTTCACCATGGCCTTGGCCAAACCCGCCGTCAGAATGGACGGGTGGATCGAAGCCGCTCTAAAATAGCCGAACGCCTCGATAATGCCCAAGATCGTGCCCAGAAGACCCAGGAGCGGCGCGATGACGGCAATGTCCCCCAGGTAGGTGAGGTTTTGCCACATCTGCTCGATCCTCGCCTTTCCCTCGTATTGGACGGCTTCCTCGACGACCGATTTTCCTTTGGACATATTCTTGAGGCCCTTGATCGCAATGGCGGAGATCATGTTCTCCTGCTGACGGCACACGGAAACCGCTTTTTCGTATTCCTTTTTCTCAAGCAAAAAAAGCAGATTCTCGGTGAAATCCGGGGGGGTCAGTTTGCGCACCGTCACAAACCGGAAGTGATAGATCACCAATGCCAGCGCTGCCACGGACAGGAGGCCCAAAAAGATCATGCAGACGCCGCCCGAAACGATGAGCTGCCAAAGCGTGGCGGATTGATTCTCGGCCATTTTGGCCGCAGCCGCATCCCCCGCGAAACCCGGTCCCGCCGTCGGAATAAATAGTGTCATCCCCGCGCAGGCGGGGATCAACTTGATCCCCGAAAAAAACCTTCGGGGATGACATGCGGCAACCCATAAAAATATCTTGGAAACTGTCTTTTTTCGCGACATATCAACTCCCTTATTAAGTGTCATTGCGAGGAGGTCCGCAGGACCGACGAAGCAATCTGAACCAGATCGTTCCGCTGCTCTTTGCCGGCCATTATAACAAATTATAGAATTAATAATCAGAAAAGATTTGATCAAAGCCGGCCGATCTCTTTTATAAAATCCTGCACAGGAAGCACTTCGGCGCCGGAGAGATGCTTGTACCTTCTTTTACCGGCATAGACCAAGTAGGCGCGCCTAAGTTTGCCGGTTTCTTTCAATGCGTTGAGGCCGGCAAACCACTTATTGTCCGGTTCCGCTCCAGACTTCGCCTCGATGGCAACGATCTCTTTTCCCCGCTCTAGAATAAAGTCGACTTCTACGGAGTTTTTTCCTGCGGACCAATAGGAAACTTGATCACAGTCCAATTTTCCAAGCTCCCGATAGGCCTTAATTGTCTGGGCTATAAAACCCTCGAACAGGGGGCCCTTTTCCTCGATCGCGAGTCCGTCAAGCTGTCTTTTGGCTGCCCGGACGATCCCTGAATCACTCCAATACAGCTTGGGATGTTTTCTTTGCCGGACACGCAATTTATTTTCATACGCGGGGACCTGGAACGCGATCAGCGTATCTTCCAAAATCTGGAGATACCCCTCCACGGTTGACCGGGCGACTCCACAATCCCTGCCGATCGCTTCCACATTAATTACCTGCGCGTGAAACAGCGCCGCGACGGGCAGGAACCTGGCAAATCCCGGCAAGTTCCTTACAATGGCCTCGGCCTGGATCTCTTCTTTAAGATACAACTGCAGATAGGCCAGCAATCTTTCCTTGGAGTCGTCGGACGTCCAAACCAGCGGAATGGATCCGTTCCTTAAAACTTTCTCCAATAAAAAGTCAGCCCCCAGCTCTTCAGGCAGAAAAGGATGCAAAAACTTTTGTGCCGCCCTCCCGCCCAAGAGATTCACGCCGGCCCTTCGCAGCTTCCGGGCGCTGGATCCAAGCAGCGCGAACCGAATCTTTTTCTGCTCGATGAACCGGTGCACCTCATTGAGAAGTTGCGGCAGCCTCTGTATTTCATCCACGATGACCCAGTCGCCGGATCTAACCGAAGACAGATCCTCTGCAAAAGCGTGTGGTTTAGAAAGATACAGCTGATAGAGACTTTCGTCCAAAAGATCCACCACCTTGGCGTTCTTAAAATGCTGCCGCACGAGGGTGCTCTTTCCGACGCCTCGCATGCCCAAAAGGAAAAAGCTGGTTTTTGGCGGTTCAAATACCCGGGGATAATTTTTCATGTATACCATACCGTGGATTATGCCTCATTTTCCACGATAAGTCAACATCTAATGCCGCACCGGATCCCCCGACTTACGAACAAATACACCTCCCATGCGGACAAGAAGAGGATCCGGTGCTGGAGTGTGAGAAAACCTAGAGGGAAGTTATTTGACGATTATGCGGAGCGGCCGATGCTTTGGAGCGCGAGTCTGGAGCCTTGGATAAATTGATCGATTGCGAGTCGGATGGCGGGTGGAATGGAGTATTTTTTAGTCAGAATCTCCATTTCCTCGGGATTAGCCAAACCAAACATCATGCGTTTAAGTTCGACCGTATCCACTTTGTGCCCCAGAGCCGTTTCAATGGCCATCCGAAGATTCAAGCTGATCTCCTTATCGATGGACCTGGCAGCCATAATGCCAATGGAGATAGGAAACAGCACGATGTCCCCTTCCTGGGGTTTTTGAATGGAGACATAAACCGAATCTTCGACGGGAGTGACCTGTCCGGGAGCGACAAAGAAAAGGTCCTTGTACTTGTATCCATCCGGCGTTTCGGTCTCTGAAAAAAGACGGGCGAGCCTGCCTTTCTCCAGGTTTGGATATTGGGTTTCCAATTCCTGCATACGGGTATTCATGAATTTAAGAATTTCCTTATCCGCATTTTGAAAACGAAAAAGAACCTTTTTCCCATAATTGGTCATGGACTCCCGATACGCCTGAAGCAAATAGGAATCTACCAGTGATGGATTTCTGCGATAATCCCCCATCAGGGCCATCGGCATATGGATCATGACCCCCTGACTGGTGTTCACCCCGGAGATCTCCACAAAATTTCCATCAATGGATTGTTTGAGACTGTTCAGGATCTGAACAACATCGCTGGCTTTGACCTTCAAGGTCTTAACCTGTCCCACTTCACGGGTGACGGCTATCACATCTATTTCAAATGTTGCGAACGGCACACTGTTCTTTTTAAACCCGCCAGAGTCTGACTGCCGCATCATGACAGTCGCCTTTGTATACTCATCGTTAAAACTCACGGAGAAAAATCTTAGATCCGTCGGAGAAAGAAGGATTGTGATCGCCAGATCTTTTTCGACGGCAGCTCTAAGAAGCCCCTGTTCCCTCATAGAATTCACAAGAAACCCAGAGATCGTTTCCACGCCAGCCGCTGAAGGTTCTTCCGTCAGCCGCGC
>CAYZGM010000028.1:0-21606 GCA_964478015.1 uncultured Planctomycetia bacterium | reverse complement strand
TTTGACATAGATCCGGGCTTCCAGTGTGCCCATTAGTTAGTGAAAGGTCAGTAACTTGATCCCCGCAGGCGCGGGGATGACGCGGGGGTTATGAAAAAAAATATTCTCTTTGTCTGTACCGGCAACAGCTGCCGGTCGGTGATGGCGGAGGGGCTTTTCAAACAGGCTGTTTCTGACCATGCAAATGGGTTTCTTGTAGGTTCTGCCGGCGTCAGTGCGATGGACGGGTATCCCGCATCGGTCGAAACGATCCATGTAATGAAAGAACATGGGATCGACATGTCGAATCACAGGAGTCGGCGAGTCACAGCAGCCATGGTGCGAGCAGCCGATAGGATTCTTGTCATGGAACTGATGCACAAGCTCATGATTCTTGAGGATTGGCCTGAGGCAGCCGAGAAGGTCCATTTATTGACGGAGTATGCCGGAAATGCGAAAGCTCGGGGACTGGAGATCGAGATCCCGGACCCGATCCGGATGTCCGGGAGTTTTTATAAAAATGTATTTCAGCTGATCCGTGAATGCGTCACCCGGCTCGCAGAGGAATTCGGAATTGAGAAAAAGAATGACACGGATTAGAAAGAAGCAGATTGCACAGATATTGTTCCCGCCCCCGATCGTAGCCGGGGGTAAACTCCGGCGGGAATCAACTTGATCCCCGACAAAAGTATTCGGGGATGACATCGGTGTAATCTTATTTAAAATCTGTGTCATCTGAGTTGATTTTTATCATAGGAGGCTGTATGAGGATTGCAATAGGCGCGGATCACGGGGGATTTACCTTGAAAGGACATTTAAACAGGTTCTTGTCATCTCAGGGACATCAAACGATGGATCTTGGAACGAATTCATCTGAGCCCTGTGATTATCCGAAGTTCGCTTACAGGGTTGCCAAGTCCGTGTCCGACAAAAAAGCGGATGCGGGGATTTTGATCTGTAAGAGCGGCAATGGCATGGCGATGGTTGCCAACAAATTGCCGAATGTGCGGGCCGCGATTTGTTTCGACAAGGACGTCGCAGCACTCTCGCGTCAACACAATGACGCGAATATTTTGGTTCTGGGATCTGAGCATCTTTTTGATGATCCCGAGCTCATCGTGAAGAGTTGGTTGTCGGCGGTTTTCGAGGGAGGGAGGCATCTAAGGCGCGTGAAACAGATATTTGATGTCGAAAAAAAGATGTGCGTTCGTTCCCAAACCAAGAAGAAGACAACAAGAAAGGCGAAAAGATAGTGTCGGCGCTTTCCCAGACGGATCCGGAAATCTATGAGGCAATTACAAAAGAGGCGAATCGCCAGAATGACAATCTCGAACTGATTGCAAGCGAGAACTTTACGAGTCTGGCGGTCATGGAGGCGGTGGGGTCGGTCCTCACGAACAAATATGCCGAGGGCTATCCTGAGAAACGCTGGTACGGCGGATGTGAATGGGTGGATGTGGCGGAAAAACTTGCCATCGAGCGCGCCAAGGCGCTTTTTGGAGCCGAGCATGTGAATGTTCAGCCGCACTCGGGTTCTCAGGCGAATGCCGCCGTTTATTTTTCAGCGCTGAGGCCCGGGGATACGGTCTTGGCAATGAATCTTTCTCACGGAGGACATCTCACGCACGGCCATCCCATGAATTTCTCAGGAAAATTTTTCAAAATCGTGCCTTACGGCGTCAGCCAAAAAGATGAACGCATTGATTATGAGGAATTGGAGAAGCTGGCCGTCGAGAACAAGCCCAGGATGATTCTCGCGGGCGCCTCGGCCTATCCGCGTGTGATCGACTTCGCACGTTTTCGAAAAATTTGCGACAAGGTGGGTGCCATTCTTTTTGTCGACATGGCGCATATCGCGGGTCTTGTGGCGGCTGGGATCCACCCCAGCCCGATCCCTTATGCGGAATTTGTAACGACAACTACTCACAAAACTCTCCGCGGCCCCCGCGGCGGAATGATCTTCTGCAAGAATGAGTTTGCGAAAAAGATCGACGCCGAGGTTTTCCCCAGCTTGCAGGGCGGACCGTTGATGCATGTGATTGCGGGAAAAGCGGTGGCGCTCAAAGAGGCGTTGGAACCCGAATTCAAGGTGTACCAGGCCGAGATCGTTCGGAATGCCCAAGCAATGGCTCAGGAGCTCGTCCGGCGCGGCTGGAGGCTCGTTTCAGGCGGCACCGACAATCACCTTATGCTTCTCGACGTGAACCAGAAAGGTCTGACCGGGAAAGAAGCGGCGGAATGGCTGGATAAGGCTGCGATCACCGTGAATAAAAATACCATTCCATTTGACACCCAGAGCCCATTCAAGGCCGGCGGCGTGCGTTTGGGGACACCGGCCGTGACGACGCGCGGAATGAGAGAAAAAGAGATGAAAGAGATCGCATCATTTATCGACGAGGTTCTGCAATCCAAGGGGGCGGAGGATACCGTGAAAAAAGTCCGTGAGGGCGTGCGGTCTCTCACGAAACGTTTTCCTCTCTATCAGGAAGAGATCAAACGACTTGAGGCCAAAGGCGCCAAGAGCATGGTGAGGTAAATTATGAAATGTCCATTTTGCTTGCACGACGAAGACAAGGTCATTGATTCTCGTTCCTCAAATGAGGGTAAGAGCGTACGCCGGCGCAGGGAATGCAGCAAGTGCAAGAAACGTTTTACGACCTACGAATATGTCGAAGAAGTGCCGCTCATGGTGATTAAAAAGGATGGCCGCCGGGAGGGATTTGACCGTAATAAAATCATTTCAGGGATCCTAAAGGCCTGCGAAAAGCGCCCTGTAAGCGTTGAGAAAGTGGAAGGGCTTGTGGATAGGGTCGAGAAAGAGCTCCAGAAGAGTTTCGACAAGGAAGTGAAAGCTCAGGTTGTCGGGGAGCTAGTGATGGAATATCTCCACAAGCTGGATGAGGTGGCCTACGTGCGTTTTGCTTCCGTGTACCGCCAGTTCAAAGACATCAATCACTTCATGAAAGAGTTGAAAGATCTGTTGAATAAACGGGGGTGAACGGATAGGTTTTAGTAGTCAGTAGTCAGGAAAATCCCCTGAAACCTGACTACTTTTCTTCCGCAGGAAAAATTTCTTTTAACAACTCCAAATTAAGTGTTAGCTTGTCCCGGAGTTTTTCCAGAAGCTTCTGAAGTTCTTCCTGAGATTCCTTGTCTACGGCCCAGTTTTTGAATGTGTTTTTCTCTTCCTCAAATTTTTTCTCATCGAGCGGGTGGACCTTTGTAGCCTTGATGATCATGGCGCCCTTAGAAATCTCGAACGCCTCGCTTATTTGGTCCTGTCCCAATTGATCGGCGGCATTTTCAAGGCCCTGCGACGGTCCTATTCCCGGGGGGTAAATGCCTTTCCTATAATTTTCGAAAGGAGCGATCTCAATCTTTGCCTCTGTCAAGACGCTCTCAAAATCTGCCGGGGCTTTCATTTTAGCCTTAAGATCCTTAAGCTGTTTCAAAGCTAATTCACCCGCCTTTTGGTCTCGGAATAATTTTTTCAGCGTTTCCTTAGCTTCTTCCATACTCAGGGTTCCCTTTTCGGGGGTCGAGAGCTTATCTTTGACGAGGTCATACAGCTGTTTGATATCCGCGTCCGTAACCTCCACCGTATTTTCAAAAGATTCCTTGGGGACGATGGCATACAGGAGATCTTTTGTGCCCTTTTCCTCGTTGTACATTTTTTTTAATTTTTCGTCAGTCAGTCCGAGATTTTCTTTGATTTTCTCCTGGATCTTACCGAGAGTCAGCATTTGACGGATCTCTTCTTCAAATTGCCGCGGCGTTGAACGCAGCGCTCTCGCGACGTACATGTTGTAATATTCATCGTCAAATTTGCCATTTTTGCGAAAACTTTCCTGTTTTGTAATCCACGCCACGACCTCTTGGTCAGAAACCCGGATGTGCTCTTTTTTGGCGTAGTCCAGAAGGAGGATCCGGTCCCAGGCTTCCCCTTTAAAATTAATCCGGGAGCGCATTTCATCGAGCTTGTCCCCGTACATGTAGCCGGCCTGTTTTTGAACGGCGCGATAACTGTCGAGGTATTCATGGACACTGATCTTACGCTTCTCGAATCTCGCCAGAACCGAGGAGGTTTTGTCATCTTTGCCGCCAATGAGGATGCCGGAAACGACGAATGAGACCGTCACGATCCCCGCCAGGCCGATGTAGATCCTCTTTTGGACGCCTTTTTTTCTCAGGATCTTTAGCATAGTCGGGGCATTATACACGCAGCCCTGCCCCGCATTCAACAAAATCCATTTTTGTATAACGACTGGGAAGCATGTAAGTCCACGACGGGTGACGCAGATCCGCCACGCTGTTTGGCGGAGCGGGAGTCCCCCAAAAAAAGTGGCCGAGCGCCAGTTACGCGAGGCTTTTTGGGGGCGCCTGCCTGGCCGGCAGGCAGCGCAGCGGCAGCCTGCCCGCCAGCGCTTTGTGGCGGGGACCCGTCACAAGTGGAAAGTGAAAGGGTGTGGTTCAATAAATCCAGGGTTCCTTGACGGAAAATTTGAGCTATGTTACACTCCTTTAACTATTTGTTAGCGCAAAGTGGCATTTTTTCTTATCTTATTTGGCCGTTTCAACATACAGTAAAAAAGGTTCTGGAAAAGAATGGTGTCGGAAAAAAAATTTAAATTAAGACTAGGTCTTCCCAAGGGCAGCCTCCAGGATTCGACCTTTAAGATCTTTCAAAAGGCCGGTTTCAAGATCACGGTGGGCAGCCGGTCCTACTTCCCCTATATAGATGACCCTGAAATTGATCCCGTTCTTATTCGTGCCCAAGAGATGTCCCGTTACGTCGAGCAGGGGGTCCTGGATTGCGGCATCACTGGGGAGGATTGGATCCTTGAGAATGATTCGGATGTCGTCCGAGTCCAGGAACTGGTTTATGCCAAGACCGGGATGAATGCGGTCCGCTGGGTTCTGGCGGTTCCGAATGACTCGAACATTAAGTCAGTCAAAGACTTACATGGCAAGCGCATTGCAACGGAGCTTAAGGGTTTCACCGAGCAGTATTTGAAAAAACACGGGGTGAAAGCGGATGTGGAGTTCAGTTGGGGGGCCACTGAAGCGAAAGTGGCAACCGGTCTTGTGGATGCGATCGTGGAACTAACCGAGACCGGGTCGTCGCTCCGAGCTAACAATCTCCGCATCGTCGAAACGCTTTGTCACTCCACGACTCAATTTATTGCCAATAAAAAGGCATGGCAGGACAGGGAAAAGAAACAAAAGATGGAGAATATTTCCCTGCTCCTTTTGGGTGCTATTTACGCGGAGGCGAAAGTGGGCCTCAAAATGAACGTAAGCCAGGCCAACCTCAAACGCATTCTATCGATTCTCCCGGCGATGAAAAAACCGACAATTTCCAATCTAGCGTCGGAGGGATGGGTGGATGTGGACACGATCATTGATGAAAAGATAGTCCGGGATCTTATTCCAAAACTCAAGGCGGCCGGCGCCGAGGGCATTATCGAGTATCCGTTGAATAAAGTTATCTATTAGTCGTTGAGTCGTTGAGTCGTTGAGTCGTTGAGTTGGCGCCTTGAGCGTTTATTTATCGACGCAACAACTAAACAACTCAACGACTTAACCAGTAAAGATTTTTTTGGGAGGAGCAACAGATGCCTTGCGGCAAAAAAAGAAAACGCCATAAAATGGCGGTCCACAAAAGAAAAAAAAGACGCCGGCGCGATAGACATAAGAAGGCTTAAGTAAAGAAACTTTCTAGCGTACAGCGTACAGCGGACAGGAGACAGGCAATACATGCTTTCCTGGCCCCTGTCGCCTATACGCTGTGCGCTAATGAGATAGGCATGTTTTCGTATTAGTTTAAATAGAATCTGGAGGTTTCCTTGTCATTCATGAAAAAATTAAAATTATTTTGGTGGAACCACTGGGTCAAGATCGTTGTCGTGGCCTGGGTCATCTTCATTTTTTGGATTCCGTTCGCGGCCCTAAGTTCCATCGACTCTTATCAGCGTTCTTACATGGTGGCATGGCTGTCGACGATGGGGCTGCAAGCCACGATCAGTGCCGTGATCTTTGTTGTGCTCTATTCTTGGGTGCTGCAGGGCGGATTGCAGAAACTGAAGAAAAAGCAGGTGAAGAGCGATGCCGTCAACATCAAATGGAAAGACATCATTGGGATGGAAGGCGCAAAAATGGAGGCCAAGGAACTGGTGAGCCTCATCAAGGACCGGGCGCGCGTGAAGAAAATAGGCGGGAATGTCATTCGCGGCATGCTCATGATGGGACCTCCCGGCTGCGGCAAGACCTATTTGGCGAAGGCTATCGCCACCGAGGCAGGAATCCCGTTCATCTCAATGTCTGGCGCTGAATTTGTGGAGGTCTTTGTCGGGGTGGGCGCCTCGCGTGTTCGCCAGCTTTTTGAGCGGGCGCGCCGCTTAGCCTATGCGCATGGCGGGTGCATTATTTTTCTTGATGAAATTGACGCGGTTGGTCGCAAGCGCGTATTCTCGGCGTTTGGCGGGACGGAAGAAACCAATTCCACTCAGAATCAGCTTCTGGCCGAGATGGACGGATTGGGCGAACGCGAAGAGAACGTAATCGTAATCGGCGCCACCAATGCAGCCGAGCAGTCGCTGGACGAGGCACTTTTGCGTCCCGGACGTTTTGACCGTAAAATTTTTGTGGAAAAGCCGGACCTCGGGGAACGCGAAGAACTATTCCGTTATTATCTCTCAAAGGTAAGCACGGATCCGGATCTAGATGTGGCGCGTTTGGCGAGGAAAGCCGTGACGAAGAGTCCTGCGGATATTGCCAATCTTGTCAAAGAGGCTGCGCTTATTGCCACAAGAAATAAACAGGACAGAGTCACTTACGATTACATTTCGGAAGCCTTTGAGCGTGTCGATCTGGGTTTGAAGCGCACGACCAAGGTCAGCGAAAAGGACCGCATGGTTACGGCTTATCATGAGGCAGGGCATCTGATAGTGCTCTATCTCTTGCATCCGACGGACGACGTCTTTAAGGCTTCTATTATTCCGCGCGGCAGTGCGGGCGGTGTTGTTTATCATTTACCCGCTGAGGATACCACCCATCACAACCGCTATCGGGTTCTTGCGAATATCAAGGTGGCATTAGCCGGCTATGTCGCGGAAAAAGTGAAGTTCGGTGTCACCGCCACGGGCGTATGCAGCGATTTCACAAACGCGATGTACTGGGCGCACAAAATGGTTTGGGAATGGGGAATGGGCAAAAATAATCTGGTGGGTGATTTCTCCCATGTTCCGGCTGAGCAGCTTTCGGACAGCATGAAAGAAAGATTGAACATGGAAACGCATGAGATCATGCAGTCCTGCCTGGCCGAAACGGAAGAGTTCTTGCGTAAGGAGACCGTGATCTTTGAGCGTTTTGGCAAAGAGCTTTTGGATCGCAATGAACTCGACTTTGACGACATTGAAACGATCTTCAAGGAATATGGAAAGTCTAACCCGCGTGTGTCCGAAAAATACACACCAAAAAGTGCTTAAAGAGACAGCGGACAGCGGACAGCGGACAGCGGACAGTAACCCGCGGACCACAGACCACAGACCACAGACTGCAGTCGTCGGTCGCAGGTCGTCGCGCGTCGGAAGTCAGTTTTTTTTGGTTTTTACCCGGCGTCTGTTGTCCGTCGCCTGCGGTCTATTGTTTGTCGTTTGCGGTCTGTCTCTTTCCGGATGCGGGCCGAAATACACCTATCCTGCGGATTCAGTCCCGCCCTCCATCGAAAAGATCTCCCGCGAGGAATACAAACTGAACGTGATCTCGCGTACCGTAGGCAGGACCGTTGTTGCCGTCTACTACGTGGATGACATCCTCGATAAAAATGGGCAAATCCCGAAAGACGTCCACGAGAAAATGGGTCAGATCATGCAAGTGGTTACCCGTGTGAGTCTTTCCACGGATCTTGGTGTGGATTTCTGTGAGGTCGTCATCCGAGACCGGACGCACCTGAATGAACTTACTATTACACGGTCCCTGGATGATTCCAAGCGCGCCAACTCGGATGCGATAGGTGTGGAGGAGTCGATCAACCGGACGATTTTTGCTCAAGGGAAATACCAACTTTCCCCAGAGGGAGAGAAAGAGTTCTCGCCCAAAGAAGTAAAAATCGAGGATTTTCTAGCCGAACAAATCGCACAGCGCGTCCGGTTTAGTCTCGCGAAAGATGCCAAGGAATCCTCAGGTGAAGAGGGGGCAGGGCAACAATCCCTGGTTCTCGTAGACGGTATGTTCAACCGCTCCGGCGACGGAAACAAGTTCCGGTTCTCAGTCCTATCACTCAAGCCCGAGGAGCCGCAAGAATCTATCCGGCAGCTATTGCGAACGGCGAATGAAGTGATTGGCGCCTACCACATTGAAAGTTTTGATTCGATTGAAATATTGGATTACTTGAATCGCCAGAAACTGGATATCAAGAAACAGATCCTGACGGATCTGCGGGAAAAGAGGATTACGGAACAGGCCGTCCTGGACCGATACCTCACGGAATCTCAGACAATCCAGGAGGCATTCAAGCTTTTTGGATTCAATCTATCCGAATCCGCGGACGCAACAGACAGCCCGCCTCTAGTTCCTGCCGCCCCTTAGCCCCATCGCCTCTTTTGTTGCGCCGCGTGCGACACTTAAAATTATTTTCTCCCGCAAAAATAAACCTGTTTCTGAATGTTTTGTCGAAACGTCCGGACGGTTACCATGAACTGGAGACGCTATTTGAGCGCATCAGCCTGGGCGATGTCCTCCTCCTAAAAAAAAGAGCCACAGGCATTCGTTTTCGAACGAGTGGCTGCCCGGTTCCCGCTGGACCTGAAAATCTGGTTGTCCAAGCGGCTGGGTTATTGCAACAAGAGTGCCGGGTTAAGGCGGGCGTGGATATCTATCTCAATAAACGGATTCCGGTTTCCGCCGGTCTCGGCGGAGGCTCAAGCAATGCGGCGTTCACCCTGCTGGGACTTAACCGCCTTTGGAATCTCGGCCTTTCTAAAAAAAAACTGTTGGCGTTTGGCGCGAGGCTTGGAAGCGATGTGCCATTCTTTATATTAGAGGAGCCTTATGCGCTTGCAAGGGGACGGGGAGAGATCCTCAAAAGGCCTCTGCAGGCCGCGCCCAAGAGGTTCTGGCATTGTTTGGTGAAGCCCCCATTCGGAAACTCCACAAAGAAGGCCTATGAATGCCTCGCCGGCCTTACCTTGACACCCCAAAAGGTCAATGTTAGAATGCTGCTCCGCTGCCTCCAAAGGCGTGATTCGGAGTCTCTTTCAAAGCTCTTAATCAATACTTTGGAACTTACTCTTAATAAAAGAGTTAAGACAATTTTTGAGATCAAAAATAAACTTATTTTGGAGGGTGCTTTTGCATCTTTGATGTCGGGAAGCGGCTCGACGGTTTTCGGGCTTTTCCGTACTGAAAAAGGGGCCAAGCGAGCGGCGCGAAATTTGAAGCTGAAAAATAAACAGTGGCAGGTATTTGTGGCCTCCACCTACTGAATCAAGGCAATTTGCCCTGTTGTGTAATGGTAGCACACCGCCCTTTGGAGGCGTTTGTCTTGGTTCGAATCCAAGCGGGGCAGTTTTTAAATTATCCTGCGGGGTGGTATAAAATCTTATGAAGACACCGATTCAAAAATGTTCATTCTGCCAAAAAGACGTCAAGCCCGAAGAAAGGCTTTTTGCCGGGCCTGATGCCCTGATTTGTGAGGATTGCGTCCGTTTCTGCCATGACACCATGGTGCAAGAGGCGCGTGCGGTCAGGAACGAACCGCTTCTGATGGAACCTCTGCCAAAGCCGGACGGAATCAAAAAAATCCTGGACGACTATGTGATCGGGCAGGACCGGGCTAAAAAACAGCTGGCGGTGAGTGTGTACAATCATTACAAGCGTGTGTTTGCAAAGCACGACGTGAAAGACGTGGAGCTTGAAAAATCCAACGTGCTCTTGATCGGGCCGACCGGTTCCGGAAAGACTCTCCTGGCACGGACACTCGCGAGGATCTTAAAAGTGCCTTTCGCAATATGCGATGCGACGACGCTGACACAGGCCGGCTACGTCGGAGAGGACGTGGAGAACGTGATCCAGCGCCTCCTGCAGGACGCCCAGCACAACACGGCCAAGGCCGAGATCGGCATTATCTACATTGATGAGATCGATAAAATTGGAAAGACTTCCGACAATGTTTCCATCACGCGCGATGTGTCCGGAGAGGGTGTCCAACAGGCGTTGCTGAAAATCTTGGAGGGCACCAAAGCGAGTGTTCCTCCCCAAGGCGGGCGCAAGCACCCGCAGGCCGAATCGATCCAGGTGGACACAAAAAACATTCTTTTCATTTGCGGCGGGACATTCAGTCATCTCAATCAGATTATTGAGCGCCGCTTGGGCAAACGGGATATCGGATTCCACGAGACGAAAACACGCCATTTGGACAAGAACAACATCGTTGCCAAAGTGGAGACAGAGGACCTCATAAAATTTGGAATGATCCCGGAGTTCATTGGGCGCTTCCCGATTGTCTGCGTGCTAAACCCGCTTACCGAAGCAGACATGTTGGACATTTTGACCAAGCCCAAGAATGCGATCGCGAAGCAATACCAGAAGTTTTTCGAGATGGAGGGGGTCGAACTCCGCTTCACGGACGGGGCGCTAGAAGAAATCGTGAAAGAAGCCATTCGAAAAGGGACGGGCGCGCGCGGTCTCCGGGCCATTTTGGAAGAGATCATGATGGACACGATGTACGATCTGCCGAATTTCGAGGACATCGAGTCTTGCGTCGTGGAGCGAAGCACAGTCCTTGGCCGAGAAAAACCGACGCTTGTTGAAAAAAGGAAAATAAAAAAAATTGCTTAGAACGAGCTTCAGCGCCTTAATTTTAGCCGCCGGCAAGGGCACGCGCATGCGCTCGCGCCTGCCGAAAGCGCTCCACTGCCTGGGCGGCCGGCCCATGGCGGAGAGGCTGATCATAGAGGCGCGCAAAGCCGGTGCGTCAAAAATATTTGTGGTGGCTGGGCACGGTTGGGATCAGGTTAAAAAGGCGCTCCCAAAAAACATAACGCTTATTCACCAAAAAGAAAGATTGGGCAGCGGCCACGCGGTGTTTGTCTCCGAAAAGGCGCTTTCCTCCGTGACGGGTTCCTTGTTGGTACTTTATTGTGACACCCCGCTTCTCAAAAGTCAGACTCTGCGGACCCTGGTTCAGAAGCAGCACCAGGCCAAGACTGACGCGACTCTTCTTTCGGTAAATTTAGAGAACCCTTTCGGCTACGGACGCGTGATTCTGAAGCGCGGCCAGTTTGTCGAGAGGATCGTCGAGCAGAATGACGCGACCGATGACGAGAGAAAGATCCGGCACATCAACGTCGGCTGTTATGTGTTCAACAAGAAAAAACTTTTTGCGGCTTTGAAACAGGTAAAACGGAACCAGAGGAAAAAAGAATATTATCTGACCGACGCGGTGGGGATCCTGGCCGCCGGCGGGCCCGTGCAAGCGTTTCCGGCGGCGGATGTCGAAGAAACGTATGGCGTGAATGACCCGACGGAGCTGGCCCGGGCCGAGGAGATCTTGCGACGGCGTATCCTGGAACGATGGATGGGCAGCGGAGTGTGCATCCGGGACCCCAAAACCACTTTCATTGACTCTGATGTCCGGTTAGGGCAAGATACCGTGATACTGCCCAGCACCGTCATCGAAGAAGGCTCCGTGATTGGTGCGCGCTGCATGATCGGGCCGTTCGCTCATATCCGGGGCGGGTCTAGAATCGGGGACCGGGCTGTCGTTGGTAATTTTGTGGAGATTGTTCGCTCCCAAGTTGGCCGCGGGACGCAAATCAAGCATTTAAGTTACATTGGCGACGCTCAGATCGGGGAAAACGTCAACATTGGCGCAGGCACCATCACCGCCAACTATGACGGCCGAAAAAAACACCGCACGACGATACGCGACCGCGCCCAAATTGGTTCCGGGACGATTTTTGTAGCACCGGTGACGGTCGGGTGCGGCGCCAAGACGGGTGCGGGTTCCGTGGTGACTCGAGGAACGAAAATCCAGGATCGAAGCGTGTATGCGGGAGTTCCTGCCAAGCAATTAAAGAAAAGGAAGAATCGGAAGTGAATGGTCAGCTGAAACTTTTTTCCGGGAATTCGAATCCGGAGCTCGCGAGAAAGATCGCAAAATTTTTAAAAGTGCCCCTGGGTGAAGCGCTCGTAACCACCTTTAGTGAGGGGGAGGTGCGGGTGAAGATCAACGAGGACGTCCGGGGCCGCGATGTGTTTATTGTCCAGCCCACCTGCCCGCCCACGAACAATAATCTTATGGAGCTTTTGATCATGATCGACGCGATTAAGCGAGCTTCGGCGCGTCGGATCACGGCGGTGATTCCCTATTTTGGCTATGCGCGTCAGGACCGCAAAGATCAACCTCGCGTGCCGATCACGGCCAAACTGGTGGCCAATCTTTTGGAAACGGCCGGCGCAGATCGCATTCTGACCATGGATTTGCATGCGGGACAGATTCAGGGGTTTTTTGATATTCCGCTCGATCATCTGTTCGCGGTGAATACGGTGGTCGAGTATTTCATGAAGAAAAAGATCAAGAATTTGGTGGTGGCTTCGCCCGATGTGGGCGGGATCAAGATGGCGCGCGCGTACGCGAAACGTTTGAATGCGCACTTGGCGATCGTGGACAAACGGCGCATCGATGATCAAAACACCGAGACCATGAACATTCTCGGTGAGGTGAAAGGCAAGAATATCGTGATTGTGGATGATTTGACCGCGACTGCCAGTTCCATTTGCGAGGCGGCGGTGGCGTTGAAAAAAGCCGGGGCTCTCAGGATTTACGCGGCTGTCACGCATCCGGTGTTGTCAGGGCCAGCGATGGAGCGCATCCAGAAAGCGCCTTTTGAGGAATTCATCGTGTCGGACACGATCCCATTGGATCGATCAAAAAAAGCTTCTGTTTTGAAAGTGTTGACGGTGTCCTCGATCTTGGGGGAGGCAATTCGACGCATTCATATCGAGGAATCAGTAAGCAGTCTATTCAATTAAAGGAATCTACTCATGGAACAGATCGCATTAAAGGCCAACCTTCGGGAAGGCAGCGGGAAACAAAAGGCTCTGAAGCTTCGCAGGGGCGGAGTGGTGCCGGGCATCGTCTATCATCGCGGGGAGAAGTCCGTGCCGATTGAGCTCGTGGAGAAAGAGCTCACGAAGCTTTTGCGCACGGCTGAGGGCGAAAACGTTCTTATTAATTTGCAGATCGAAGGCGCAAAAAAGAAAAGCCGTGCCGTGATCATCAAAGAAGTACAACATCATCCGGTGAAGCGCAACATTTTGCACGTCGATTTTAACGAGATCTCTCTAACCGAGAAGATCATCATAGAAGTCGAAGTTGCGGGAATAGGCGAACCGATTGGCGTCAAGCAGGACGGCGGTGTTCTGGACCATCCTCTTCGCGTGGTCAAGGTTCAGTGCTTACCCGTGGATATTCCGAAACATATTGACGTGGATCTGTCTGGCCTCAAGCTGAACGGTTCTATCCATGTCCGGGATCTGGTTGTCTCAGATAAGATCAAGGTTCTCACGGATCCGGACGGGCTTCTTTTCCAAGTGAAATTACCCGTGGAAGAGAAAGTGGAAGAGGCAACTGCCGCGACGCCGGAGATCGAAGTCATTCGCGAGAAGAAGGAAGACGAATCAAAGGCTGGCGAGAAGAAAGACGAGGCCAAGCCTAAGGATGCTTCTAAAGCCGCGGAGAAGAAGTAGTGGTCAGTTGTAAGTGGTAAGAGATAAGCGGGCTCTCGTTGAAATTCGTTATCGGTCTGGGAAATCCGGAAGATAAATATCTTTGGACGAGGCACAACATCGGCTTTGCCTCTGTGGAAAATACGGCCCTTGCGTATTTTAAAAAAGACCCGCATGGGTTGCCCGAGTGGAAGAAAGAAAGCGCTCTTCAGTCCTGGGTCTATAGGGCTTCAGAAGTAACTTTTTTGCGCCCGCTGACTTATGTCAATGAAACCGGACGGGTCGTTTCTGCGCTGATGCAGCGGGATGGAGCTGATCTGGCGGACTTTCTTCTTGTGTGCGATGATGTGAACTTGGCTTTCGGCAAGTTACGGCTTCGCGGGGCCGGAAGCGCAGGCGGCCATCACGGTTTGGAATCGGTGATCCAGGCGGTTGGTTCGGAGGATTTCCCGCGATTGCGGATCGGCGTCGGAACGATCGACATGCCCAAGGATTTGACCGGGTTTGTGCTGGATAAATTTGATCCCTCCGAAATGAAGCAAATGGACGCGCTGCTCAAAAAAACCGCAGCCATCTGCCGGGAGTGGGTCGAGAACGATTTGGAATCCGCGATAAAAAAATTAAGCTCTTTACAAGGCCAAGCCGTTCAAGACGCTTAATTTTTATCGCTTACAACTGAACACGAAAAAATGACACAGATGGCTCGGATTATCCGCCAGGGGCGGACCCGCCTAAGGCGGGAAAGCAGATTACACAGATTGGCCCTAAACCATAATCGGCGTGATCTTAATTTTAATCCGTTTTGTCTGAGCAAGTATTTACATAGGAGTAAATCATGACAAATTATGAAGCGGTGATCATTATCAATCCGGAGATTCCAGCGGAATCTGCGAAAGGCATTGTCGCTCAGGTGCAAGAGACCGTGTCCAAGAACGGCGGGCGTGTGGACGGGCTGCAGGAATGGGGAAAGCGGCGCCTGGCTTACAAGATCCACAAGAAACAAGAGGGCATTTACCTGGTCCTTAATTTTCAGATGGATTCGAAACAAACAAAGAAATTCGAGCAGTCGCTCCGCTTGAACGACCAACTGCTGAGATTTTTGTTGGTAAATAAGGATGCGCTATAGGTAGTCAGAATTCGGAAGCCGGGATTAGGCAGGCTGCCGACTCCGTATTAAAACGCAGGAGGTGTTGAATGGCATCGCTAAACAAAGTGCTTCTGATCGGAAATCTGACACGGGATCCGGAACTGCGTTACATTCCGAGCGGTTCGGCCGTGACTAGTTTCACGTTGGCCATGAATCGCGTCTATAAACTGCAGACCGGCGAGAAAAAGGAAGAAGTGAGTTTTGTGCGCGTGGTCGTGTGGGGGCGCCTCGCGGAGGTGTGCAACGACTACTTGAAAAAAGGCAACCCCGTGTTTGTCGAGGGTCGTCTGCAGAGCCGCAGTTGGGATGGTCCGGACGGTCAGAAAAGAAGCGCTTTGGAAGTTATTGCCGCCAACATTCAGTTCTTGAAACAGGGCTCCGGCCGTGAGAAAGAAGCCGTGGACCTGGGAACGACGGACAAAGAGGATATTCCGGATATTCAACTAGAAGAAGCCCCTAGCAAGACCGGCGGCGAGGATGAGGTTCCATTCTAACCAAGGAGAAAGAGAATCATGCAAGAAAGAATATTTAAGAAAAAACTAAAGGGAAAAGGCCCCATCAAGAAAAAGTTTCTGCGCAAGAAGGTCTGCAAGTTCAAGCCTGAAGAGATCCAGACCATTGATTATAAGGATATCAATCGTCTGAGATATTTCCTGACCGAACGGGGAAAGATCATCCCGAGCCGTATTTCAGGCACGGATGCGAAATCCCAGCGCTACCTTGTTAGGCAGATCAAGCGTGCGCGGCAGATCGCGTTATTGCCGTTTGTGGCTGATTAAGTCGCGTACATCAATAAGCGTACAGCGATAAGCGTTCAGGGAGAGATCAGAAAATGCGGCACGATTTAAATAGAGATATTTTTTCTGAACGCTGTACGCTCTACGCTGAACGCTAAACATCATGGATATTCAAGTCGTCCTCACAGAAAATGACCCGAAACTTGGCAAGCGCGGCCAAGTGATCAAGGTGTCTCCGGGCTACGCCCAGAATTACCTTTTTCCGCACCACAAGGCCAAGCCTGCGACGGTCGCAAACCTCAAAGAATTTGACAGGGAAAAAAAGAAGAATGATAAGGAAGAGGCACAGATTCTCGCCGAGGCCCAGGCGTTGGCCGAGCGCTTTCGGAACGCCGAACTCAAGTTAGAGGTGATGGCGGGTGACGGAGATAAGCTATTTGGCGCCATTACGTCACAGCACCTTGTGGAAGGGCTGGCTCGTCTGGGCATTGTCTGCGACCGGAAAAAGGCGCACCTGGAAGAACCTATTAAAAAACTTGGAAAATACCTCGTTGAATTCAAACTTCATCCCGAGGTTCATGCAAAACTCAAAGTCGAAGTGGTGAAAAAAACATGAGAACTTCCCAAGACGTCGAGACGATCCGCGAAAAAATGCCTCCCCAAAACCTGGAAGCGGAAGTGGCTATCCTTGGTTCGGTTCTTATCGAGGAAGAGGCGATCGCGCAGTCTGTTGAAATCCTGACACCGGACCATTTCTATAAAGACGCTCATAAGAAGATTTTTCAAGGCATGATCAATCTCTTTAATGAGAACAAAGGGATTGATCTGGTGACGCTCACCGAGCGTATGAACCAGGATGGGGTTCTTGACGATGCAGGCGGTCCGGCGTATCTGGCGTATTTGACGACGGCGGTGCCGACGGCAGCGAACCTGCCCTATTATGCCCGCATCGTGAAAGAAAAATTCATTCTGCGGCATCTCATCACCAGCGCGACTCAGATTGTGACCGACTGCTACGACACGACCGAGGATGTCGAGGGCTTGCTTGACCGCGCCGAAAAGGCCGTGTTCGACATTGCCTCCAAAAAATTCTCCGGCGGAATCACACTTTTGAAAGACATTGTGCGCTACCAGATGGAAGTGATCGACCGGCTCTATCAGCGCAAAGAGAGCGTCACCGGGATTTCAACCGGTTTTCATGCGTTTGATGCACAAACGGCGGGCTTGCAGCCTTCAGACCTCATTGTGGTCGCTGCGCGGCCGTCCATGGGAAAAAGCGCTTTTGTGACCTGCATTGCCGAACATGTCGGCATTGTTTTGAAACAGCCGGTGGCGATGTTTAGCCTTGAAATGTCCAAGGAACAGCTTATCCAGCGCATGCTCTGTTCACAGGCACGCGTGGATGCTCACAAGGTGCGCACTGGTTTTCTGGCGCAATCGGATTGGAAGACCCTGACAGGTTCGGCGGCGAAACTTTCGGAGGCACCCATTTATATTGATGACACGCCGGGTTTAAGTGTCCTGGAGCTTAAAGCTAAAGCCCGCCGTCTCAAAACGCAGTTCGGGATCAAGATCTTGATGGTGGATTATCTTCAGCTCATGCAAGGCGGACAGAACATTGAAAGCCGGCAGCAGGAGATTTCGGAGATTTCAAGATCCTTGAAAGGGTTGGCGCGCGAACTGGGAGTTCCTGTCATCGCGGTGAGCCAGCTTTCACGTGCCGTGGAGAGCCGGGTGGAACATCGGCCGCAACTTTCTGATCTCCGCGAATCCGGGGCCATCGAGCAGGATGCCGATGTGGTAGTTCTCCTGCTGAGGGAGGAATACTACAATCCCACGGAGGAAAATCGTGGCAAAGCCGAGGTGATCATCGCTAAACAACGCAACGGTCCCGTCGGATCCGTGCATTTGACCTTTGTCCGGGAATACACGCGTTTCGAAAACGCGGAACTTATTCGCCGGGAGGAAATGTCCGGATAAAGGTAGAATTCTTTTTGCAACTATGATAAAGTTATCCCCAATTATGAAGTTCAAACGCCCTCTATTGATCGTCCTGACAGCCCTGTTCTTCTGCGGCTTTGTTTCCGTCTCCCACGCGGAGGATGCCGGTAAAGTCGTTAAATCCGTGGATATCAAGGGCAACCGCACAATTTCCGGTCTCACGGTTCTGGCCAAGGTCAAAACTCATGCCGGCGAGCCTCTTTCGACGGTGACCCTGAACGAAGATCTGAAACGTCTTTACGGTCTAGGGTATTTTACGGACGTACGCATTGAGCAGGAAGAAACGTTGGACGGCGTCAATGTGTTTTTCGTGGTGACAGAAAAGCCGGTTCTTTCGGAGGTTAAGATTGAGGGCAACAAGAAAATCAACAAAGACCAAATCAAAAAAGAAATGCAGTCGGTCACGGGGGATTTCGTCGACCAAAAGCGCCTGCGGGATGACATTGACGCGGTTCGCAAGCTGTACGAGAAGCGCGGATTTTCCGATGCAAAAATTGACAGCGCGTTGGATGTGGACCCTGTCAAGAATTTAGCTGTTCTTCGCGTGCTCGTGGATGAGGGGAGCAAGGTCCGTATCCGCGAGATCAAGGTCCAAGGCAATCAATCCGTCAAGTCCGGTGAAATCTTGGGCGTGATGAAAACAAAAAAATATTCCTGGTGGGGGTGGTTCCATTCCGGTTTTTTGAAAGAGGAAGAGCTCACGGAGGACATCGAGAGAATTCGTGCGTTGTACGATGAGAGAGGTTTCAGCGATGCGGAGTTGGCTACCGAGGTTCGGCCCATGGCTAATTCTTCCGATATTCTTTTGGTGATCGATGTCAAAGAGGGTAAGAAGTACCTTGTTGGGGACGTCGTCCTGAAAGGCAATGCGATTCTAAAAGCGGACGAGATTCAAAAAGCGCTCGCCATGTCCAAAGGAAAGCCTTTTTCCCGCCGCGGCCTCCGTCTGGACGTGGCCAATATCCAAGACCTCTATTTTGAAAAGGGCTATCTGTCGGCCCAGATCCGTTCCGAATCGGCTTACAATGAGACAACTGACAAAGTAGATTTAAGCTATTCAATCCTTGAAAACGAATTGACGTTTGTCGAGAAAGTGCGGATCGAGGGTAACACCAAGACCAAGGACATCGTGATCCGCCGTGAACTTCGCGCATACCCTGGCGAATCTTTCAGCGGTGCAAAACTCAAGCGATCGAAAGAACGTCTGTACAACTTGGGTTTCTTTGAGGACGTGCGTTTTGACACCGAGCCGGGTTCTGCGCCCAGCATGCGCGACCTTGTGGTCAGCGTGAAAGAGACCAAAACCGGCGAGTTCAGTTTTGGCGGCGGATACAGCTCCATTGATTCGCTGATCGGATTTGTCCAGGTTCGTCAAAAAAACTTTGATTGGCAGAATTGGAAGACTTTCACAGGCGCGGGACAGGATCTTTTGGTGCGCTTCGAGGGCGGCAGCGTCCGCACGAATGCGGAGCTTAGTTTCACCGAGCCATGGGTCTTCGGCTACCCCTACTCTTTTGGGTTTGACGTGTTTCGCAAGGAGATCAACCGTTCCGGAACGTCCGGATATATTTTTGATCAATCCAAAACCGGTTTTGATCTTCGTCTGGGCAAGGAATTTACCGAGTATGACAGGGGCCTTTTGATGTACAAGCTGGAAGAAGTTGAGATTTCCGCAGTTCCGGGTAATTCTTCGCAAGGCCTGAAAGATGAGGTTGGTAAAAATACCACGTCTTCCCTTGCGCTGACCTTGACGCATGACGAGCGCGACAATGTCTATAATCCGACGAAGGGCGTCATGATTTCTGGGACCGGTGAGGTTGCGGGAGGTTTCTTTGGCGGGGATAAGGACTTCACCAAGTTGTACGGGGTTGCCAGCACCAACCATAAAAATTTTGGAGAAAACGTGCTTGAGCTCAAGATCCGGGCGGGCATTGCGGACGCATTTGGAGATGCCACGAAAGTTCCTATTTACGAACGTTATTTCCTTGGCGGCGGCGGCACCATCCGCGGCTATCGTGAGCGGCGGCTTGGACCGCGCGATCCGGGGAACAATGATCCCGTTGGCGGCGAAGCGTACTGGACGGGCAACGTCGAAGAGACCTTTCCCATCTATCCGAATTTGATTAAAGGTGCGGTTTTTTTTGATGCGGGTAGCCTGTACGAAGCGATCGAGGACTTTGGGAGCGGCCGCGTATTTACCGGTGTTGGCGCGGGTCTGCGTATCAAGACGCCGATCGGACCCATCAAACTCGACATGGGTTATCCGCTTGATAGCGTGGAAGGTGAGAAGCAAAAGGTCCGTTTTTACTTCAGCATTAGTCAAGGATTTTAGCGGGCAGGAAAAAGTAGTTTTTAGATGAAAAGGGGAGTCATGAATATGAAAAAAAGGTTTCAATGGGCATTGTTCGTAGTTGCGGCTCTTTTAGCGGGATCGTTCGTTTCCCCTAGGGCGGAAGCGGCGGAAGAAAAGATCGGGTACGTGGATTTGGCACGTGTTTTTGATGAGTACAACAAGACCAAAGAATTTGACAAGGCTTTGGAGTCCAAGGGCGCATCCAAGCAGTCCGATAGGGACAAAATGGTCGCGGACATCAAGAAATTACGAGACGAAGCCGAGCTTTTAAGCGCCAAGGCCAAGGATGACAAACAGGTGGTCATTGACGAAAAGATCAAGGCGTTGCAGGAGTTCGACCGTGGCACACGCGATGCACTCCGCAAGGAACGTGACGGCATGGTGCGCGACATCCTGAAAGAGATCGAGGTCGTGATCCAGGATTTCGGAAAGTCCCAGGGCTACAGCTTTATTTTCAATGACCGTGTGCTTGTTTATAAGAGCGAGGGAAATGATCTTACGGCCCAGGTCATCAAGGCACTGAATGATAATTACACCAAAAAGAAGTAATGACACGCCAAAAAGCATAAAACTGTCTGAAGTGGCCAAGCTCGTCGGCGGCGAGCTGGTTGGGGACCGCGATCTTGTCATCACGGGAGTCGCGGGGATCAAAGAAGCTGAAAAGGGAGATATCACGTTCCTTACGAACGTAAGATATCTCCCTTTTTTAGCTCAGACTAGAGCCTCTGCGGTCGTCATGGCCTCTTCCCAGGCGGCCTCCTCCGGCGGAGATAAGGCCATTATCCGAACCGAAAGTCCCTCTCTGGCTTTCGCAAAAATCGCCTCTTTTTTTATGCCCCAGGAGCAACCGGCAGAACTCGGGGTTCACTCCACGGCCGTGATAGGCAAGAACGTTCATCTGGGCGAGTCTGTCTCGGTGGGAGCACATGCGGTTGTCGAGGAGGGTAGTTATGTGGGGGAACGTTCCTCGATCGGGGCCGGTTGTTATATCGGTCCACATGTCCAGATTGGCCATGATGTTCGGTTGTACCCTCACGTGACAATTCGGGAACAGGTGAAAATAGGCCATCGCGTGATCATTCATTCGAATAGCGTGATCGGCAGCGATGGGTTCGGGTATGAGACGGTGGATGGCAAGCATCTCAAGATTCCTCAGGTCGGTTCGGTTGACATTGAAGACGATGTGGAGATCGGTTCTTGCGCGTGCATTGATCGCGGACGTTTTAAGAACACGCGCATTGGCCGCGGGACGAAGATCGACAACCTGGTGCAGATCGCGCACAATGTCGTCCTGGGGCAGGATTGTCTCATTGTTTCTCAGGTGGGGATATCGGGCTCAACAGAACTTGGGGATCGCGTGGTGGTTGCGGGTCAAGCGGGCATCGTGGGGCATGTGATGCTGGGAGAAGATGTGATTGTCGGAGCCAGATCCGGTGTCTCTAAATCCATTCCGTCTAAAACCATCGTTCTTGGGGAGCCGGCCCGGCCCATCCAGGAACAAAAAAGATTGCTCGCGTTCATTGCGCGCCTGCCTGAGTTTTTCAAGGACCTCGCCGAGCTTAAAAAGAAGAACCCGTGAACACAGGGTCCTACGAGTTCCAAAAAACGATCGGCAAGCGCGGAGCTATCTCGGGGATCGGTCTTCACACCGGCAAGGC
>CAYZGM010000027.1:6742-21792 GCA_964478015.1 uncultured Planctomycetia bacterium | reverse complement strand
ACAACTGGAAGGATAAGCCCTTAAAGCAATTTACCCAATTTGATTGACGTGACCGGGGATGAGTTCCAGATTGACACCAAGAGTAAGCTCCGATAAGATAACAGGTTATAAACTTTTAAAAATAACTTTTTAAACCCATGCGCCACACCAAATACGTCCTTATTTATTTTTTGATTCTCTGCTTTGCCGGATGCGCTTCTGCAAAGAAAGAGGAGTCCAACGTGATCCTGGTCTGGCATTGGATGTCGGACCGTGACGAGGCATTCCAGGAACTGGCCAAAAAATACGAAGAAGAGACCGGGACGAAAGTAAGGTTCGAGATCTTTGCGCCTTCCGAGGTCTATGCCCAGCGCGTCAAGGCCTCGGCTCAGACGGCGACGCTGCCCGATATTTATGGAGTGCTCGGGGAGAAAAGGGATTTTGCGAGTTTCATCAAGTCAGGCTACATCGCTTCTTTAAGTCCGGCGCTGGACGAGGTCGTAGAGGGCGTTGCCTGGAAGGACAAGCTCTTCAAAAAGGCCGTTTCTGTCAATGAATTCCCGGCCGGGAACGAATTCGGGGTGGAGCCTGGAATTTACGGTGTGCCGTTGGACGTCATGACCATCCAAATGGTTTACAATAAGAAACTTTACAAGCAAGCCGGACTGGACCCTGAGGTGCCGCCAAGGACCTGGGAGGAATTCATGGGCCATGCAAGTATCTTACGGGAAGCGGGAATTCCGCGCTTGGCGGGCGGTTTCGGTGAAATCTGGATGCTGGATGCTTTGGCTTCGAATTTGGCGATGAGCGTGATGGGGGAGGGCAAGGTCTTTGATACTTATCGGGGGAAAGTGCTCTACACGGATCCTGATTGGGTGAGGGTGCTTTCGCTCTTCAAACAGATGACGGATGAGAAGGTGTTTGTGGAGGGCGCCGTCACGATGGTGAACAAGACCGCCGAGCAAACGTTCGCCAATGAACGCGCGGCCTACGCTTTTAATGGTTCTTGGTGCGTCAATGTTTACAGGGGCATGAACCCGGATCTCCAATATGCGGCGATGCTGCCCCCGTCCGTCTCGAACCTGCACCCCGCGCGTATCTGGGGAGGCGCTGGCAGCTCTTTCGTGGTGAACGCCGCCTCCCCGCGCCGCGGCGAAGCGATCAAATTCCTGAAATGGCTCACGGACGAGAAGCAGCAATCTTTCTTGGCTGAGGCGACGGAGAATCTGCCCTCCAACAAGGCAAGCGTTGGAAAGATTTCGCCGGTTTTGGCCTCTTTCGGCGATGACATGGACAATACGACGCATCCCAATGTTTATCCCGTCCATGAGCTTCCCCCGGTGGTAGAGGCTTTTGATAAAGGCATCCAATCCATCCTGATCGGCGAAAAAACTCCCGAGGAAGTGGCCAAAGACGTGCAAAAGATCAAAGAAAAAGAATCGGCGAAGGAACAACGCGCTCGCTAGGAGTTTCCAGATTTTTATTACGCACACGTTGATCAGCAAACGAGGCTCATGAATTTAAATAAGGCCAGAAAGATCATCGGAAGTTACCTGTTTATCGGTCCCGCCTTTCTTTTATTCCTCACTTTCAGTTTGTACCCATTCCTCAAGGTGTTTCAACTCTCCGTGACAAATTGGGACGGAATTTCGTCGTCCATGAATTATGTGGGCCTCGACAACTTCAAGGATTTGTTGACGGATAACCCGGTCTTCTGGGCGTCGATGAAGAACGCGTTCACCGTCACGTTTCTGGCGCTCACCGCCCAAAATTTTCTCGCGCTTTTTTTAGCGCTTCTCTGCGATCGCGACATCCGCGGCGGCAATGTGTACCGGGTCATTTTTTACCTGCCGCCGGTGCTCTCGGGCATCGTCGTGGGTCTCATATGGAACTGGATCTATGACGGCAACTACGGGCTTCTCAATCACTTTCTAGGGTTCATCGGGCTGGGGGATCTGGCCAGGTCATGGTTGTCCGATTCTAAAACGGCCTTGGTTGGTGTCGCGGTGATCCATATGTGGAAAGGTTTCGGCTGGGGTTTTGTGATTCTCCTGGCCGGACTTCAGAGCATCCCGCGGGAGTTGTATGAGGCCGCACGCGTGGACGGCGCGAATACCTGGGTGATGTTCAAGAATGTGACTGCGCCCCTCATGATCCCTGTCTTCATCCTGGTTTCCATCCTCACCATTCTTGGGACGATGCAAATATTCGACATCATCATTTCCACGACGGGCGGAGGCCCCGGCTACCACACGGAAGTTCCGATCACACGCATTGTCTCGACCATGATCGGCTCCTCAAAGTTTGGCTATGCCTGTTCGATGGGCGTGACGTTTGGGCTGATTCTCCTGGCCATTTCCATGGTCCAGATACGTGTTTCTAAAATGATGCGTCAGGTATGAGCCGGAGAACGCGGATGATGCCTCAAAGTTTGTCCATGAATGCCGCCGCGGGCGCCTCGAGGCCCGAGGTGAATTATGACCGCGTGAAAAAACGCACGGTAAGTGTTTTTGTTCATCTTTTTTTGGTTCTGGTTTCGCTGGCTTGTCTTTTTCCGCTTTGGTGGGCGTTCGCGTCAAGTCTAAAGACGCAGCAAACCGTGTTCACCGACCTAAGCCTGTTTCCGAAAGATCCCCATTGGATGAATTACTATTACGCCTGGGCCAAGGCGGATTTCAGCCACTATTTTCTAAACAGCCTGATTTACACGGTGGTGGTGGTTGTGGGCGTGGTTCTCGTGGCATCCATGGCGGCCTATGCGTTTTCCCGTCTCGAGTTCTGGGGGAAGAACGTCCTGTTTCTTTTGCTTATCTCGACCATGATGATCCCGATCCCGGGGTCTTTCATCGCGCTCTACGTTCTCTTGAATAAATTGCATCTGGTGGATACGCGCTTGGGCTATATCTTGCCCCAGATCAACGGCGGTCTGGCGCTGGGCATTTTTCTTCTCAAGACTTTTTTTGATGATCTTCCGAAAGAGATTGAGGATTCGGCGGCGATCGACGGTTGCGGAAGATTTCGAACGTATTGGCATATTGCGCTGCCGTTGGCTCGTCCGGCGATCGCGGTATTGGCGATCTTCAATATCCTGGCGGTCTGGAACGAGTATCTCTTGGCGATGCTGGTTCTTTCCTCCAGGGATCTGATGCCGCTTCAGCGCGGTCTCATGGTCTTCCAGGGTGCGCACATCACTCAGTATCCGCTTCTCATGGCGGGAATCGTCATCACGGTGCTCCCGGTCCTGGCGGTGTACCTCATGCTGCAAAAACATATCATCAAAGGCATTACGGCGGGCGCGGTGAAAGGATGAGGACTATTAGCTCGGAGTCGGGAGTTCGGAGTTCGGAGAATGTGAAAAGAAAAGTTCGGAGTCGGGAGCTCGGAGTTGGGAGCATGTCTGGAAAGACATTGCTCGGATTTTTTATTTTTTTGGCTCTACCTTTTTCTCCGAACACTGCTTTCGCAGCAGCAGCCGGCAATTCTGACACCCGAATCATGAACACTCATGGCGAAGCCATGAGCCTGGAATTCAAACTTTATGATCCGGGCACGGAAGTTGTCGTGGATTATGCGAAATATGGCACATTTGTAGGCCTTGGCACGGACAAGTATGAGTACAAGCTCAACAAACGGAAAGGCCTTGCCATGGCGGTAGGCGAGGGGGTCTATCCCAACAATTCCGTCTACAAGGACCCCGCGTACCGCATGCTTGTGACCAAGGGCAGGCTTGCCGGCAGTCAATGGGATTATGTGAACATCGACGACCAACAGCTGGCCTTCTACAAATGGGCCACGTCTCATGACACCCCGGCTGTGCAGCAGTTTTACACGGCCCTGGCGTTGGAAAAATTGGGCGAATTTCGGCAGGCAATCAAGATCTACCACGCGATCTTGGTGCACTATCCAAAGCAGGTTGGTTGGACATTCTGGCACACGCCTTTGTACATGGGAAAACTGGCATTGGATCGTATCCAGTACTTGACTCACAAGCATCCGGAGCTTGGGATGAAACTTGTCGAGGCAAAGATCGAAATCGTGAACGGGTTCAATTATGACATCAACGACGATACGTTTATCGTGAATCCTGGAAAATTTGTGAAAGCCAGTCCTGCGGAATTGAACCCCAAAAGGAATGATGTCCGGAAATTAAAAGTGACCCAAACCCTCGGAGGAGACGCCGCGAAACTTGTGCAATATGAGAACGGGCACTGGCAACTCCTTGTCGATGGAAAGCCTTATCTTGTGAAAGCAGTCGCCTATGCGCCGACGCCTGTGGGGAAATCTCCGAATGACGGAAATTATGATCCAAACAACGCTTGGATGACGATGGACCTGAATCAGAATGGAAAAATAGACGGGCCTTACGATGCCTGGGTGGACAAGAACAAGAACGAGATTCAGGACCCCGATGAGCCGGCGGTTGGTGATTTCCATCTCATGAAAGAAATGGACGTGAATACGATGCGTCTCTATCACCATGCGGCGAGCAAAGAGCTCCTGCGAGCCCTCTACAAGGATTATGGCATTCGCGTCATCATGGGGGACATGCTCGGGATGTATGCGGCGGGCTCCGGCGCCGGGTGGTATGAGGGGACGGATTACACCAATCCCAAACATCTTGAAAATATGCGTGAGAGCGTCCGAAAAATGGTGGAAGAATACAAGGACGAGCCCTATGTTTTGATGTGGATGCTGGGGAATGAATCGAATTACGGGGAAGTCGGGGATCCTGACCCAAAATCGAACAAGGCGGGCCTGGGATCCAACGCTAAAAAGCAGCCTGACGCTCACTATGCATTCGTAAGTGAAGTTGCTGCAATGATTAAGAAGATGGACCCGACCCGGCCCGTGGGTTTTTCCAACGGCGAGGTTATCACTATTGATATTTTGAAGAAGTACAGCCATAATATCGACGTCTTTGGTTGCAATGCCTACCGGGGTTCGTTCGGTTTCGGCCGCAGTTTCTGGGAAGATATCCAGAGGCACTTGGACAAGCCCGTACTCTTGACGGAGTATGGCTGTCCGGCTTTTTTTGCCGGCAAAGACTCCGATACTGCTGAAGAAAAACAACTCGAGTATCACCAGGGCAACTGGGAAGATATCGTTTACAATACAGCCGGTTCTGGCAGCGGGAATGCAATCGGCGGAACCGTGTTTGAATTTGTGGACGAGTGGTGGAAATCGGGGCTGCCCCCGAAATTCAGTCCTTCGGAGCACGAGACGGTTGGCGATTTTGCTGCGGCTTTTCCGGATGGCTGGATGCACGAAGAATGGCTGGGATTGACGCATCAGGGGGATGGCAGCCAGTCGCCCTACCTGAGGCAGCTGCGAAAAGTATATTTCTACTATAAAAAAGTTTGGAATGAAAAGTAACCAATAAGGAGAACCCTGTGGCTAAGAAGTTTCTTGTTTTTGTTTTTGCAGTGAGTTTGAGCGGCGCCTTTGCTCTTCAAGGTTGCGGCTCGACACAAACGACTCCGTCTGATTCGGATATCAATTCTCAGGGATCGGCAGAAATCAAGTCCTCTTCGGCCGATTCAGAGATCCTTAAGCCAGCCAATATTGGCGCCAGGGTTAGTTCGGACGGTGTTTTCAAAAATCTTCCTTTGTATACCGACGCCAAATCTCCCGACAATCATTACATCCCGTCGGGTTGGATGGGTGACTATGGAGACATCAAATTCAACGACAAGCACATGGAGAATCCTCACGGCGGAAGCACCTGTATCCAGATCGTCTACACCAACAAAGCCACTCAAGGAGCTCGCTGGGCCGGGATCTATTGGCAGAACCCCCCGAACAACTGGGGAACACGTCCGGGCGGCTACGACCTTACCGGCGCCAAGAAACTCACCTTCTGGGCCCGCGGTGAAAAAGGCGGCGAAAGGATAGAAGAGTTCAAAATCGGCGGTATCACCGGAGAATACGCGGATTCGGATGTGGCCGGCATTGGCCCGGTGGTTTTGACAGCCGAATGGCAGCAATTCACGATTGACCTCGAGGGGAAAGATCTTTCCTCGATCAGCGGCGGATTCTGCTGGGCGACCAATCTGGATGTGAATCCGGATGGGGCGACGTTTTATCTGGATGATATTCGGTACGAGTAAGTTTTAGTAGTCAGTGGTCAGGATTCAGCAGTTAGGATTTGGCATATTTTTGTAGGGGCGACTTGATTGTCGCTGCATAAAACAGATAACCGGAGGAAGCAAAATGAAGAACCGTTATTTCATGCTGATATTGGCGGGATTGATGATGCTCGCATCTTTCAGCTACGCTGAGGAAAGCACGTTCAAGAGGTTTCCACTGTATGGGGACGCCAAATCTCCCGACAATCATTACATCCCGTCGGGTTGGATGGGTGACTATGGAGACATCAAATTCAACGACAAGCACATGGAGAATCCTCACGGCGGAAGCACCTGTATCCAGATCGTCTACACCAACAAAGCCACTCAAGGAGCTCGCTGGGCCGGGATCTATTGGCAGAACCCCCCGAACAACTGGGGAACACGTCCGGGCGGCTACGACCTTACCGGCGCCAAGAAACTCACCTTCTGGGCCCGCGGTGAAAAAGGCGGCGAAAGGATAGAAGAGTTCAAAATCGGCGGTATCACCGGAGAATACGCGGATTCGGATGTGGCCGGCATTGGCCCGGTGGTTTTGACAGCCGAATGGCAGCAATTCACGATTGACCTCGAGGGGAAAGATCTTTCCTCGATCAGCGGCGGATTCTGCTGGGCGACCAATCTGGATGTGAATCCGGATGGGGCGACGTTTTATCTGGATGATATTCGGTACGAGTAAGTTTTAGTAGTCAGTGGTCAGGATTCAGCAGTTAGGATTTGGCATATTTTTGTAGGGGCGACCAACCCGGTCGCCCCTACGTTGCAATAAAATGAAAGGTTATATTTTGAAAAAAGCAACGGTTGTGATCATGATATCCCTCTTGGTCTTTGGGGCGTTCTGGCTTGTACGCCAGCAAACTCTTTCCCATATCCCCAAAGTGACGGTGGATAAAAAATCCGATGGTTACCGGCTGCTTGTGGATGGAAAGCCTTTCACGGTGCGCGGCGTGTGCTACAGTCCCATCCCGGTAGGGAAAGATTATGAGTACAATTATTGGGGGGATCCCGGCAAACCCTGGCTCGTAGACGGCAAGCTGATGAAAGAGATGGGCGTCAACACTGTCCGTTTTTACCGCATTGGAAAAAATCCCGCGGAGGTGCGCACCGTGATGGATGGCCTGTATAGGAATTATGGCATCCGGTCCACCGTGGGAAGCTATCTCGGTTTTTGGAATTGGCCTCCGCCGAATTACACGGACGAGGAATTCAGAAAAAAAGTCAAAACCGAGGTGCTTGAAATGGTGCGCCTCTATAAGGACAGTCCGGGCGTTTTGATGTGGGTGCTGGGCAATGAGAACAATTACAGTTTTGACCGCAACATCCAGCGATGGTCGAGTGATGCCATCGACGCATTGCCGGATCCCGAAGCGCGTCGCAGGGAAAAAGCACGCATCTATTACTCTTTCGTCAATGAACTTGCCAAGGAAATCAAGAAGATTGATCCCAATCGTCCCGTAGTCATGGGCGTGGGCGAGACCACGAGTCTCGACATAGCCAATCCGGTGTGTCCCGATATCGATGTGATCGGCATGATTGCCTACCGGGGGCCCAGCTTCGGCAATCTTTTTCGCCAAGTGAGGGATAAATTTGACAAGCCTGTTTTGATGATCGAGTACGGCGCGGATAGTTTCAATGCAGCCACGCGCGAACCCGACGAGACCAACCAGGCGGAGTTCATCAAACTGCAATGGCAGGACATCCAGCGCAATCTGGCGGGCGGCAAGGGTGTTGGCAACGTGATTGGCGGCACGCTCTTTGAGTGGACCGATGAATGGTGGAAAGGGAATGAAAATATCCCCCACACCTGGTCCGTGCACGACGAGGCGGGTCACTGGCAAAACACCTCCTATCACTTCGACGCCTATGGGGCAGACCACAACAACATGAATGAAGAGTGGTGGGGTGTCGTCTCCCTCGACCCCAAGAAAAAGACCGGCGCCGTGAATGCGCGTCTTCCGAAAGAATCCTATTCCGTTCTGAAAGAGCTTTGGACGAACTAAATAATCACGAATCCCGCCGTTACGTTCGAATGAGCACGGTGTTTCCTGTTGAGTTTGAGATACTTGCCGGGCAAGCCGATAAGAGCTCGACGCGTCTTTTTCAAGGTTTTACCCGTGACGTGAGCGAGCACGGGATGTGCATTGAATTAAAAAGTTTTGGCAGGGAAACGGAAAAAAAGTTAACTTCTTCCGGTGTTTTTCTGGACCTTACGATCAATCCCGCATTCTCCAATGCTCCCATCAAAGCGCAAGCCAAAATTGTTTGGTTAAAAAAAGAGGACAAGGCCCATCCTCCCAAATATTGGATAGGTGTTTCCTATGAATCCATTGATCCTGCCTCGCGAAAGCGTCTGATCCGGCACGCCCGGCGCATGCGGTGGCTTCCCACGTTCGCATCGATGATCGGGCTGGCGCTTCTTCTGACACTGACCGCTCTTTGGCTTCACAATCAAAGCCTAATCTCCGAAAACACCCGCTTGGTGAACGAAGTTCGCGCGAGCGCCAACAAAAAATCGGAGGTCGCCGAAAGTTTGGTGGCGTTGAACGAAAAGCGCCGGTCCCTGGAATCGGCGTTGCTGAAAGAAACGGAAGAAAATAAGCGTCTTGCCAAGGCTCTCGGGGACCTTCACGAGCAAAATAGTCGTTTACATGCCGAGACGTCGGCCCTTAGCGAGGACTTCATGAATCAAAAGACAAGCTACGAGAATGAATTGAAGCTCAGCCAGGCGCGTGAAGCTCAGATACGCGAGCAATTGGTCGAGATCCAACGCGGACAGAAAAAGATCCGGAAATCTTATCAGACGTTGCAGGAGGCGGTCCGCAAGACGGAAGCAGAGGCCTTCCACCAAATGTCGGATTGGCTTCTTTCGCATCAGCATAAGCGCACGGGTCTTGTGGCAAGTTTTGAGGGTGATCCTGGACTGGAGGATACCGCTTTCACGTATGACCAAGCAGTGGCATGTCAGGCCTTTCTCCTCTTTGACGACACCGAAAATGCGAAAGCGGTCCTCGAATTCTTTGATAAGCATGCCAAGAGAAAAAACGGCGCTTTCTTCAATGCCTATGAGACTCTCGGGGGAAGTCCTCAGGAGCAGGTTGTTCACACCGGGCCCAATGTGTGGATCGGGATTGCCGCGCTTCAGTATGAGCAAAAAATAAGGGACGGCCGCTATCTGGCCATGGCCCAGCGTCTGGGAGATTGGGCCATCCGAATGCAGGATGAGGAGGGCGGCCTGCGCGGCGGTCCAGACGCCTCCTGGTACAGCACGGAGCATAATTTGGATGCTTATGCATTTTTTGGAATGCTTTATCAGACGATGGGTGAGGAAAAGTACGCCCAGGCTCAGGCCGGGGTTTTGTCCTGGTTAAAAAAGTACGCCTACAGCGTTCGTGAAAACCGCATAAACCGCGGAAAAGGCGACGCAACCATTGCAACGGACACGTTTGGTTGGGCCATTGCCGCGGTGGGTCCCGCAAAGCTTAAAGAGATTGAATTTGATCCGGAGGGGATCATGGATTTTGTCGAAAAAAATTGCCGGGTATCCATTGTTTTCAAACAGCCCTCGGGACAAACGGTCCGCGTGAAAGGGTTTGATTTCTCGAAAGTGCAAAATTTGGGCCGTGGCGGCGTGATCTCTTGTGAATGGACGGCGCAGCTTGTGGTGAGCTATCAGATGCTTTCCAAGTATTTTGAAAGCATCGGAGAAAAGGAAAAAAGCGGTGTTTTTCGCGAGAAAGCTGATTTTTATCTAAGCGAGCTTCAAAAACTGATCATTGCCAGCTCTTCCCGGACCGGTCAGGGGCGCGGATGCTTGCCTTACGCTTCCGCGGAAAATGTGGACACGGGACACGGGTGGAGGACGCCCAAAGGGTCTTCCACGGGATCGGTCGCCGCAACGGTTTACGGTCTCTTCGCCTGGAGGGGATACAACCCCTTTGAATTTCCTGAGTCAGACTATAATAAGCGAACCGCCTCAAACCCCGCCTAATTATTTGTTGAATTCTGCTTAATATTTATGAGAGAATATAAGCAGGTTATAAAATAGAAGGTGTAATCTCATGAGGAAAGTCAGGAATTGGCTTCTTTCCCTGGTGGTCCTTTTTTGTTTCCAAGGCCCTCTCTGGGCCGCGCCTTTTCAGCCATTGCCTCCCGCAGCCGACACCGAAGATCCCTCCGGGGCCTATCATTTCACACCCACAAGTCAAGACGAAGCCCTTGCCACTCGCAGGGCGCTCGATGAGGCCGAAAAGACCCTTCCGGGCGGCCACATCAAGATGAGCGGGCGTTACCGAATCGCAGCAGGGGCGAACTCCGACGATTTTATCTTGAATGATGCCAATGCAAATCAGAATCTAAATTATCTCCAAGGACCGAATTTCCGCTATGTTTTTGGGGAGCGGCTGAACAACACCTACGACCCGGGCATCTACAGCCAGTTCCTGTTGAACCTTGATTTTTCTCCGCGGGATAAATTCAATTTTTACACTCAGATTGTGAATGACCCGTGGTCATGGGTCGGGACGACCGGGGAGCAGGTTCAGCGCACGGACGTGGATGACAGCTCCATCATCCGTTACAACCTTAAATATTTTGGCAGCATGAATTCCACCCTTGGCGAGGTTTATCGCGCCAGTGACGCGGATCGTTTCAATTTTCCCCAGATCAAGGTGCATGACAGTCATTTAGGGCCGGCGCGGGTCGTCGGACTGCTGCCGGGTATTTTGGTGCCCGCCGATCACACGACCATTAATATCCCGGCGCTGGATGTGGACATGGAGTACCGGCCGATCCGGAAACTTTGGATGGACTATGAGGAAGACCAGTGGAAAGCGCGGATTTTCGCGCTGGCCGATGAAACCCAAGCGCTGACCACGGATGATCCGCTGGAACTTTCCAATCACAAAGACTACTGGCAGCAGAGCCCCTGGCTTTACCAGTACAAACCGATACAATTTTTTACCGATGTGGATTCGGTGAATTCCGTCAAACGGGGATTTTATTCCGACGACCTGTCCTATACCGCCAGAGACAGCGAGGGAAACCGCTTGGTTCTGTTGCGCGGAGTGGCCTACAAGGGCGAATTTGATAAAACGAATTTGTCCGCGGTTATTGCGGCGCCCTACACGCCCTGGGATGAGGATTATTTCGATGCCGACAACGTGCCCGGCGCCCTGCGGGTGAAACAACAGCTGACGGACCGGCTGCTTTTGGGCGGAACCTATACTTTTCGGAACGGCCTCGTGGACAACGAAGTGGCCGATTTCAATCAGGTGTTCGGGATCGATGCGGCTTACGCACTGAACGAGGCGATGACGCTGAAGTCGGAAGCAGCTTTTTCCCAGAGACAGCACGAGTTGACGTCGCCTCAGCGGTTTCGCAAGACCACGGACGGTTTTGCTTACAAAGGCGTGCTAGAGACGAAGTTCAAGCATGATGCGGCGGATGAGACCGAGTGGCAGCTGAGTTATACCCAAATGGACCGCGCTTTCGAGCCGCCGCTTTCACGCTATCTGGAAACACGCGATGACAGTTTTTGGGGGACCCATCTTTCATTTCACGAAAAGCCGAATTTGGAGCCGTTTCGCCTCGGGGACGGCGTGGACCGCGATCGCATTGTGGTGAGGGCGCAGTGGAGAGAAAAACGTTTCAAAGAACGCTTCCAGAACCTTCTGGATTTTCGAAATGTTCACAAGGAACACAACACGGCCTACGTGGAAACGGTCGTTCGGGATGAGGTAATCTACAAAGTCAGCCCGCGGTTGACTGCTAAAGGCTTGATTCGGTGGAGAGGGCTTCCGACGACCACGGCGGGTTTTGAGCCCGTCATGACGGACCTGTATTTCCCCAAGGATGAAATTGACCTGTCGGATTTCAGGATTTTGAACGCGGCGATCCCGGCGGATAAAAATGCGGATCAATTCATTTATTCATTCGGTCTTCAATATCTTTTGAATTCCCAATGGACTGCCGAGGGCATCGCCGAAAGGACCAATGCGATCCCGGATTTTCCGAGGGGTCTTCTCAACGAAATTACAAAGTCACCCAATGATCGCGTGGATGGGTTGTTGGTTGACCGCATGACCAGATTTCTATACGGTCAAGATGCCCTGAAAGCCGTGCCGCCTTATGATTATTTTAATATCTTCAAGGAGCGGCTGGTCTACAAACCCTGCGAGTGTTACGCATTTACTTTGCACGCAGCCCAAAACGGCTATCGTTATGCCGGCGGCATTGATGACAGCATCAATCATGGGGGCATCAGCATGGAATTTCACGATGGAAAAAAATGGGATTTTTTCGCGGATTATACCCTGTCCAGACAGGTGGATTTGCCGCGTTTGATCGCCACGAATTTTAGGGAAGAACAGAATGATTATCATCACAATCTTTATTTCAGCGCCGATTATTTGATCAATTTGGCCACCAGGTTTCGGCTGGAATACGGGGTGTTTGATCTTGGGGTCAGCGAAGCAGGAGACAATCCCTATAGCTCCACAACTTTCTCCTTGCCGACGATCGATACAGAACACCTAGTCAGAGCCTCTCTGACGGGAGATTTTTAGGGCAATATCGGGGTTTTCCAGGAAGTTGTACCTAGGCGGTTTCTCGGGTATAATATGGGCAGATTCTATGGGAGTGTTGTATGTACTTATTATTAAACAAATTTAAAAAGTCCTATTAAAACAGAACAGAATTACACGATGATTAAAAAGATAAGCTTTATTCTAGCGATTCTGATGGCAGTTGAGCAGCCAATATGGGCCGGCAGCCCAAGCGAATTGGTGCCGAACCAAGAACAACAAACTATCACGCCCGGGAATCCCACGGACAATCAGGGAGTCGTCGAAAACAGGCAAAATGCCGCGGAGCTTGCTTCGAGAACGGCTCCACTTTTTCAGCAGAACGCCTCCCCAGGAACGGTGCTGACGCCTGAAGGGGCCGCGGAATTTATTCTGGGCACTCGCGAAGGGGCGCATGGGCTGATCGTAAGTTACAGCGGAGATCCGAATCTCGAACATCAGGCATTCACCTATGATCAAACGCTTGCAGGCATCGCCTTGATCAACCAGGGGAATCTGGCGGCGGCGAATAAGATCTTCGAATTTTATAATTCGCACTGGGATGGCAGCGGATTTTTTACGGTTTACAACAGTCAAAGTGATACCGGGCCCCGGGTTGAGCAAGCCAAAACCTTAGGGCCCAACGCTTGGGTGGGAGTTTTTGCGCTGCATTATTATCTTTCCACGGGCGACCGGCGCGGGGTGGATTTGGCGAAGAGTATAGCGGTTTGGGCGGAGTCCTTGCCGAAACAAAACGGCGCGAGGGCGATGGGTGCGGACGATCCCGGATCAAACCCAAACTTTGGAACGTTGTTCTCGGTTGAAAACAATCTTGATCACTATGCCCTCCTAGGGGCTCTTGTGAAAATTCTGCCCGATTTGGATTCGATGAAATCCTCGTTTGTGAGCGCGAAAGCGGAAATCAAAAATTTCCTAATGACCGACGGCTACGACCGGGACCGGGGCCTGTTCCGCCGGGGAATCAATGATCCGAATATGGCTTTGGATGTCAACTCTTGGGCAATCCTTTCGCTGGGCGCGGATGTCTTGCAATCTGATTTTGGGATCAATATCGGAGATTTTGTTTCACGGATCGAATCCAATTTTGCCGTAAAACGTGACGGCGGTTTTGGGGGATCCGATGATTCGCAGTGGAAAGGGTTCGATTTTTCAAATGCAACGAATGCCGGTCTGGCGCAACGAGAGGGAGTGAATTGGGTGGAGGGGACCCAACACATGATCGCGGTGTACCAGTATCTGAGCCAATATTATACCGCCACCAATGCCGCAGCCGCCGGGCATTATCGGCAGCGTCACGATTATTTTTTAGATTTAAATTCCCAAAACACGGTAACCGACGGCAGCTTGGTTGGACTGACCTACTCGGACACGCCGGGCGCTCGTGTATTTCACGACAACCCCGGATGGGTAATGCCTGGCGGCCCGGCGCTAAGTTCTACGGCATGGTTTCTTTTATCCGATGACGGCCATGGGATCTTTAATCCTGGGGCCGAGTTGCCCCAATCGGCCGTAGAGGCTGTCGCCAGACTTCAATCGGACGTCGCCAATTCATATTTAAGTTCTCAAGTCCAGACGATCTTTGCTTCGGCTTATGACATTATTTTTTCCAATAACTTGAATAGAATGGAATTGAAAAGGCTGCTGGACCAGGGAATTTTGTTTGATCAGAACGGTTATTATAGGCCAAATCCCATTGCTCCGGTCGAGGCGGTGGCTGATTTGATCAATCATTGGGTGTCTTTTTCGCACAGTGCCGCCGTGCAGAATGTCCTGCAAAGTGCGTTTGGCATCGATTTGACGGATGGGATCGGCGCCGGCGAGCTCCAGTCCTTTTATAATCTCGGGCTTATTTTTGACGATCACGGGATCATCAAAGAACCGGACGGCACCCTGATATTTTTAAATGCGGTTTCTGATTTTATGGCCGCCTATGGCAATTTGACAGATGTTCAAAAACGGGCCGTAGACGGCCACTTCGCTGCCATGGGGCTGGCTCTTAATAATGGCATTACGTTGGATGTCGTCGCCGCGCTGGGAAATCCGAATCTCGGGATTCTGTATGATAACCATGGCCGTTTACGGAATCCCGTCGAGGTGTTGGTCAACATCGCCGACCCAACCGTTTTCACGTCGGCCGTCTCGGCCTATCTCGCCGCGTATAATTCTCTTTCGGCCGCGGATAAAAGCAAGGCCGGCAGCGTTTTATCCGTGTTTGGCCTGAATCTGGCGGATGGCATCCAGGACAACGAACTTTCCATCCTATCCGATTCGAACCTGGGCCTCTTATTTGAGGCCTCGGGCGAAGCCCGAGACCCCGCGTTAAGCATGGCGTTCTACCTCGTGGTGTCTAACTTCAAAGCCGCCT
>CAYZGM010000027.1:0-6642 GCA_964478015.1 uncultured Planctomycetia bacterium | reverse complement strand
CATGGCGTTCTACCTCGTGGTGTCTAACTTCAAAGCCGCCTACGATGCCCTGTCTAGTTCCAACAAAACCAAGGTCAACCCAACCCTGACGAATCTGGGACTGGATCTATCCAATGGCCTAAGTGTCGCAGAACTAGGAATCCTGGGAGACCCCGCCAAGGGCATTCTCTACAACGACCAAGGCACTCCCCGAGACCCGGTTCAATACTTCCAAAACATCATTAACGGCCAAGACTTCAACACCGCCGTCACAGGGTACCTCAACGCCTACAACGCATTGTCTAGTTCCGACAAGACCAAGGTCAACGGCATCCTCCTGATCTTCGGTCTTAATCTCGCCGACGGCATCAGCGACGCCGAACGCGCCATTCTGGGCAGCGCCACCCTTGGCATTCTCTACGACGCCAACGGTCTCCTGCGTGACCCCGCGTTAAGCATGGCGTTCTACCTCGTGGTGTCTAACTTCAAAGCCGCCTACGATGCCCTGTCTGGCTCCAATAAGTCGGCGGCAGACCTAACGCTGGCATCCCTGGGGTTGTCCTTACAAACTTTGGATGCGACAGATCTCAATGTTCTTGGAGACCCGACCAAGAGGATTCTTTACGATGAGCAAGGGGCTCCGAGAGATTCCGTTCAAACTTTTTCAGTTTATGTGAAGACCGGCTTACTCATTGGAAGCTTGCAAAGCAATGCCTCGTTTGTGTCAGCCTTTAATCTTTTGTTCGGTGCGAATGTTCCAACAAGCGGCATTCTTCCCTCCGCCTCATTGCAAATTCTTTTTGATCTCACGGGGAATTCTGCTTACGTCCAGGCAGACTTTTTAGCGGCTCTTCCCAAGGCAGCTTCTTTACATGGCGCCCTGACGGCCTCTTTAAGACTTAACTTCGAAAAGCTCTTTGGAATTCCCGTGGTAAACCAGGTGACTTCTAACGCCGTTTATAGAAAAGCGCTCTTTGACATTTCGGGAGAAGCGGGTTATTCGCAGACGTCCTTTTTGAACGTCCTTCCAGGCGCCGCATCCCTTTATTCGGTTCTCCAAGGCAATTCCAGCCGGCGGCAGAGCGCGAATCTTCTTTTTGGCACTAGTTTTCAATCGACGGGAGATCTGGCTGCGGCAAACCGGAGCGTGCTTTTTGATATTGCCGGCGGGCCGGGTTATCAGGAATCTGATTTTCTGCCGGCTCTGGATCGGACAGCCTCTTTGTACCAGGCGCTTCAGCAAAATTCTTCCTTGCGGGCAGATTTCAATTTGATCTTTGGGTCGACCGTCGCCGGAAGCGGCACGCCGTCGGTTACCGATCGCACACGTCTTTTTAACACCGCGGGTGATCCCAATTTCAACCTAGGCGCATTTTCCACTGTTTTGCCAAAAGCCGCGGGACTTTATCGAGCTTTGCAAACCAATGTTTCAAAACTTTTTTCATTCAACTCCCGATTTGGCACCAATTTGCCAGCGGTTGGATCCCCGACGTCGGGGCCGGACATCGGAAAACTATTCGACATTACCGGTGATCCAAATTTTAACCTGAACGCATTTTTAGAAAGCCTGTAAGCGGCTCAAGCCGATATAATTCCCTCCCTCAGGAGAGTCCTCCAAAGTCCCGCGATTTTATTGGCCAACCGAGCTATTTTCCGTGTAGAATAGGAGCTTGTTCCAAGGACATAATAAATAACGGACAGGCATAACCCTAATAAAATCAATGACATCTGACTACCAACTTATCTCAGACGGCAAGTTTCTCATTAAAAATTACGGACAAAAAAAACCGTTCAGTAATTTTTTGCCGGGTATCGCCGGTCTCTACGGAACTCCCATGTGGGTTTTTTATGTGAACCGCGGCCAGGCCGTCGCGAGTTTCGGCACCAGGAACAAGGACAATGCCATCCTCGAATTTTTTCCGGCGAACAAAGCCTATCAAATGGTGACAAACCAAGGCTTTCGCACATTTTTGAAAACTAAACCGGCAGGCGCCTCTGCCGAACGTTACGAGTTCCATGAGCCTTTCCGCGATGGTGCGGAAATTTCTCCATCGATCCATCGCTCAATGGAGATCAGTTCTCATGAGCTGACGATCCAGGAGAGGGATCACAGCTCTGGACTTGAGACGTTGGTGACCTATTTCACGATCCCGGGAGAGCCAATCGCGGCCTTGGCAAGGATCGTGACGCTCAACAATCATTCCTCCCAGGCGCTGGACGTGGAAATGCTGGACGGTTTGCCTCAAGTCAATCCTTACGGCATGAACGAATTTTTTATCAAGCACATGAGCCGGACAATCGAAGCCTGGATGGTGGTGGAAAATCTTGAAAAAAAAGCGCCGTTTTTAAAGCTCAAGGTGGACGCCACTGACCGGCCCGAGGTCACAATGATCGAGGGAGGGAATTTTTACGCGGCGTTTGTTCAGGGATCCTCCAGGACCGAGGCACTGGAGGTGTGGACGGATCCCGCCGTGCTGTTCGGTTCGGCGTTGGATTTTTCGGTTCCCCGTCATTTTTTTAAGAAAGCCGATTTCAAGGCGCCGTTTAAACCCTTGAATGAAAGCAAAACCCCCTGTACGTTTGGAGGGGCGCACTTCAAATTATCTCCCGGAAGATCGAAGACGATCTGTTCCCTTGTGGGACATGCGCGAAGCGTCGAGAGCCTAAACAGGGTTTTGTCCCGGGCAAAAAGAGCCGGCTATTTTGAGGCCAAGCGCCAAGAGAACCGTAATCTGATCGAGGGGCTCAAAACCCCCGTTTTCACCGTTTCAGCTTCAAACACGTTCGACGCTTATGCCGGGCAAACGTATCTTGACAATATTCTCCGCGGAGGCACTCCCGTCTGCCTGACGGGCTCGAAAGAACCTTTTGTTCATTACGTCTACGCCCGCAAACACGGGGATCTCGAGCGGGATTACAACCGTTTCTTGGTTGAAGACTCCTATTTTGCCCAGGGAGACGGCAATTACCGTGACGTGAATCAAAATCGCCGGCACGACGTTTGGTTCGAGCCTAGGGTGGGGGATGGCAACATCAAAACTTTTTTGAATTTGATCCAGTTGGACGGATTCAATCCGTTGGTTGTAAAAGGAACCGATCACCATTTTCGCAGAACTCTCGCGTCGAAAAAGGCGCTCTCTCGTTTTTTCGCACCCAAGGCCAGAGTTTTGGCCGAGACCTATCTTTCCAAGCCCTTTAAGCTGGGAGAATTCTATCGATGGCTGGGATCCCAAGGCGATTGGACGCCCGGACGATTTGAAAAGCTGCTCTCGCAGATTTCGCCCTACCTTGTCCGTGAGGAAAAGGCCGAATACGGCGAGGGTTTTTGGGTGGACCACTGGACCTACAATCTGGATCTCCTCGAAAGTTATCTCGCTATTTTTCCGGAAAATCTCCGCAAGCTTCTGATCGAAAAGCACGACTATGTCTTTTTTGACGATGCTCACCGCGTTCGACCCCGTGAGGAAAAATATCAAGCGCTTCCGGGCGTGGGGGTGAGGCAGTACAAAGCGGTATTTCATGACAGGGAAAAAGCCAAGCTGATTGAAAGCCGGGAAAAAGAAAAAAATTGGGTCAGAACGCGCCACGGCAAGGGCGAAATCTATCGGACGACGTTGCTTTCGAAATTGCTCTGTCTTTTTACGAACAAAATCGCCTCTTTGGATCCTCAGGGCGTTGGGATCGAGATGGAGGCGGACAAGCCCTCCTGGTACGACGCCTTAAATGGCCTGCCGGGTCTTCTCGGATCGTCCATTTGCGAGACTTTTGAGCTCAAACGACTGGCTGTTTTTTTGGTTCAGAGTCTCGAAAATCTGGCACCCAACCCTGAGGATGCGGTGAGTCTGCCTGAGGAGGTCTTTGAGTTTTTGGTTCAGATGGAGGGCCTTCTGTCACGTTCGCTGCGGGGCCGGGGTGAAAGCGGATTCGATTTTTGGAAAGAGGCCTCTTCTTTTAAAGAAAAATACCGCCGGGCGACAATCCTTGGAATTTCGGGCACGGAGAGAAAAATAACGCTTCTTCGCGTGAGAACCTTTTTGGAACATGCGCGTGAAAAAATCGACATTGGTCTCACAAAAGCCCACGACACTAAGAGCGGGCTTTATCCAACCTATTTTGTGAATGAGGTGACGCGGCATCAGACCTCGGGCGCTTCCGGCGTACGTCCCCTGGCGTTCCGCCAAAAAGCGCTGCCTATCTTTCTGGAGGGCGTGGTGCATGCCATGAAAGTCGAGAAAGATCCATCGCGGCGCAAGGCGCTTTATCAGGCGGTGCGAAAGAGCTCTCTTTACGACGAGAAGCTCGGCATGTACAAGGTCTGCGGGCCGTTGCAGGAGGCGTCGATGGAAGTGGGCCGTGCGCGTGTTTTTACGCCGGGTTGGCTGGAGAATGAATCGATCTGGCTTCATATGGAATACAAATATTTATTGGAGGTGTTGAGAGCCGGGATGCATGAAGAATTTTTTCAAGACATGCGAAAGGCTCTCGTGCCGTTCCAGCCCGCCGAGCGTTATGGGCGCAGCGTGATGGAAAATTCTTCTTTCATCGTCTCAAGCATGTTCCCGGACGCGTCGCTTCATGGAGCGGGTTTTGTGGCGAGGCTTTCCGGTTCTACGGCGGAATTCATTCATCTGTGGCTTCTCATGAACGTCGGAAAGCACCCATTTGTGTTGGGTCCCGACGGGAAAGTGTCTCTGCGTTTCGAGCCGCGCCTGCCGGCGTTTTTGTTCACGGAACATGAGACCATTCGCGTCTATGTGGACCGAAAAGGGGAATCTCAGGCGGTAATAATCCCCAAAGATTCGCTGGCATTTCTTTTCCTGGGAAAGACGCTGGTTGTTTATTCCAACCGCAAAAAGCTCGACACGTTCGGGAAGACAAGGGCCTCCGTTCGTAGCACCGCACTTTACGACACACGCGGCCGCAGGATGGAATTCAAGGGAGACACGATCCCGAGCCCCTATTCGTTGCGGGTGAGGGATGAATTTGTGCCGAGGATTGATATAGAACTTGGATAAACCGTCATTCTGAGCGTAGCGAAGGATCTCCATGATGAGATTCTTCATCGCTTTGCTCCTCAGAATGACACAAGGAGTTTAAATGTCTGAAGTTCGAGTAAGATTCGCACCGAGTCCGACAGGCTTCCTCCACATCGGCAGCGCCCGCACGGCACTTTTTAATTGGCTCTTCGCGCGCCATGAGCACGGCAAGTTCTTTCTCCGTATCGAGGACACGGACATGGAGCGCTCCAAGCAGGAATTCCTAGAAGAGATCGTTTCGAGTCTGAAGTGGTTGGGAATGGACTGGGACGGGAATCTTGTTTTTCAGTCCAAGCGCACCGATTTTTACAAGAAGCATGCGGACAACCTGATCGCAAAGGGCTTGGCTTATGCCGATGACGGCGCGGTTCGCTTCCGTGTTCCGAAAGCCGGCAAGGTCGGCTTTGAGGATCTCCTGCATGGCCGCATCGAGTTTGATCTCGAGCAACACGGTTCGCTGGCCGAAGACCTTGTGATTTTTAAATCAGACGGAAGCCCGACATACAACTTTGCGGTGGTTTGCGATGATGCGGACATGGGGATCACCCATGTGATCCGGGGGGATGACCATATCATGAATACGCCCAAACAGGTGCCGCTCTATGAGGCGCTGGGGTTCCGGATGCCGGTGTTTTGCCACATTCCCCTGATCTTGGGCTCCGACCGTTCGCGGCTTTCCAAGCGCCATGGCGCCACGGCGATACGCGAGTACAAGGAGCAGGGTTTCTTGCCGCAGGCGCTTGTGAATTACCTGTCGCTTTTGGGGTGGTCCCCGGGCAACAATCAGGAGATCATCGGCCGGGAAGAATTGATACAAAAGTTTGACCTGAACCGCGTTTTAAAGACGGGCGCCATCTTTGGCCAGGACAAGTTGGAGTGGGTGAATGCCCAGTACGTGCGCAAGCTTACGGTGCCTCAGTTAACCGATGAGGTCAGGCCCTATTTGGAAAAAAGAGGTTATGCCGCATCGGATCGCGTCTGGCTGGAGAAGCTCGTCGGACTTTTTCATGAGCGTATTTTCATGCTGGCGCAATTCCCGGATCTTGCCCAATTCTTTTTTGAGGATCAAATTTCGTACGGGGAAGAGGCGAGAGCCGAATTTAAGAAAGACCCCCGGCTCAGGGAGGCGTTCCTCGGCTATGCCAGGCTATTGGAAACCATCGAGCCTTTTGATGTGAAAGACATAGAGATGAAGAGTCGCGCCTTGATGAAAGAGCTGGGAATGACCGGAAAAGAGTTCATCCATCCCTGCAGGGTCGCCTTGACCGGCCGGACGGTCAGCCCGGGATTTTTTGACACGGTCGCACTTTTAGGAAAAACAAAGTGCACGAGCCGCCTAAAGCAAGCCGCACAAGTTTTTAGTTCCTAGAGCTCAGTTTTGGGATATAATTCCAACCCTGACTCGTTTTGCCCTGTTGTGTAATGCCCGCCAGAAATCGCGGCGGGTCCGTCCAATCGGCGCGATTTCGGGACGGGTCCGCCGCGCCGTTTGGCGGAGTAGCACGGCAGCCTCTGGAGCTGCTTGTATTGGAACATGCAGAGCTACAAAGTTTTGCCCTGTTGTGTAATGGTAGCACGGCAGCCTCTGGAGCTGCTTGTCTAGGTTCGAATCCTAGCGGGGCAGCCA
>CAYZGM010000026.1:19248-22902 GCA_964478015.1 uncultured Planctomycetia bacterium | reverse complement strand
TAACTTCAACATCACTTCTTGGACTGCTTGTTGCCCCTGTTGTTGGGGTAGAACCGAGACTTAGCTGCAAGACGCGGAAAATGTTTCGCGGAGGCGCTATGGGAATAGCGCCGCACAAGAGAACATTTGACGCAACGACGCAGATAAGTCTCTAATACGAAAAATATGGGGTAAGCGACGGGATTTGAACCCGCGACCTTCTGAGCCACAGTCAGACGCTCTAACCAGCTGAGCTACGCCTACCAAAAAATCAGTTAACAATCCGTTGCCCTAACCCCCGCCACAAAGCTCGGCGGATCCGTCCAAAGATCGCGGCTGAGCTTTGTAGACGGGTCCGCCGCGCTCTTTGGCGGAAGCTGAGCCTGCCTGCCGGCAGGCAGGCTACGCCTACCAAAAAGGGACCCCATTGTACCTTATCTAAATAATTTCTTCACTTTCTTCAACGTGTCTTCGAAATCATCTTTCGCCTGGTCCATTCCCCCGTCTGAGAATTTTTTGATGGTTTTTTCGAGGATATTGCCCACATTTCCCAAAAGCGTTTTCTTGATCGACTGTTCAATGGCGTGGCGGATCCTCTCGCGTTTCTGGATGCCGCGGTCTGCAATATTCCATTGGAGAACTATCTGAAACTTAAGTTTACCCGCCGAATCTTTCAAAAAGGACAGGATCTCTTCAGCCTTCAGACCAAAGAGCTCCTCCCCATTTTCATAACTGCGAAAGTACAGATTGGACAGCTCCAGATCCACGTTTGCGGTTAAAACCTCGCTCCGGATCGTGAACGCCGCACGGCTGGAGAACAACCCCTCCTCGATCTCGGCGGGAGTAACCTGCGCATAATAAGGTTTAAAATAAGGCAGTGACAGGTCTGAAACATGGAGCATCGCATCGGTCTCGTAATTCCCAAACTTTGTCCAGCCGTTCAACTTGAAACGCGCCGGCCTTTGCTGACGACCCTGAGACATTTGCGCATCCAAATGATAGGTGGTCTTATTTGAAGAAATAGGAAATGAAATATTCGTAAAATTCCCCTCAATCCTGTCCAGCTCAACGACGAAACCCGTGTTTTGGACATCATAATCGGCAAACTGAAAACGACTGGCTCCTAAATGGAACCGGTGGATCTTGAGAGGAAGCCGGGAAACATCCGGAGAAGCTTGAGAACCTACGGCCGATTCAGGCGGTGCGGACCGAGCGGACATCGCCCCTGAGAGCGCATGAAACAATTCACCGTCGCTCATCCTCACCACCACCAAGGCCTGGCTTACGTCCACGTTGTCTAATATAAGTTTGTTTTGAGACAAGCTGAGCGGCGAGACATCCAAAAGCACTCGATCCACCGAAAAACAGACCTCATTCGTGAAAGGTTCTTGCGTTTCGAGAATCTGAAATCCCCGCAGTTCGAATGCCCATGGAAAATGATACTCAATGGCCTGGATTTTGACGGTTTTGTTGATTGCCCGGGAGATCGCCTGCCTCAAAAGTTCCGGTGCCCTGCGGGAGAAATAATAAAGTCCACCCGAAATAAGGACCGCCAAGATTAGGAGCGCTAGGATCAGTTTTTTCATAGGTGCGATAAATAAGATATGGTGTGCCCGGGCATCCGCCAACCCGCATGGTGAACTCGTCCGAGGGCCCTACGGGCCCACGGCGAGGATTTTAAAGTCGTGCCCCCGGCGTGATTCGGCGCCCTACGCTGCGCATGTCCTCACGCCCTCCGGGCGTTCGGCATTACTCGCTCCGGGTCGGCCATTTCCGCCACAAAGCGTTGGCGGATTCGTCCGCAACACTGTAACGCTTTGTGGACGGATTCGCCGTCGTGTTATGGCGAACGCCTCGGCGGTGGAATTGCGCCGCCACATTTAGTGGCGCCGCTTTTATCTGCGGGCGCCTCGGCTCTCTTCAAATCACGCCGCAAACCAGTTAAAATATGGTGCCCCCGGCGTGATTCGAACACGCGACCCACGGTTTAGAAAACCGTTGCTCTATCCAACTGAGCTACGGGGACAAAAATTTATAAAATTTCGGGGTGACAGGATTCGAACCTGCGACTTCTTGGTCCCAAACCAAGCGCTCTAGCCAAGCTGAGCTACACCCCGCGATATTAGATTATTCCTTTTAACTTCAATACTCTTCTACCATCACCTGATTTTAAAAATTCTTCTCTCTTCATTGCCAAGGACCTATTCAAATAGCTTCTTGCATACGTTACACGCCAGTCGCGAATAGGGCATGTGGCTTTATTCTTTCCAGAATTATGTTGCCTTAGCCGGATCTCTAAGTTATCTGTATGACCAATATAAGTTCGATTGGTTGAATCCGATTTAAGTACGTAAACGAGATACATATCCACTCTCGCAGGCGCCCGCTATCAAAGCATCAGCGGGCGTCCGCCGGTGCATTGATGGCGGACGCTCTAGCCAAGCTAAGCTACGCCCCGTAATTTGAGTCATTCTAGCATGGGCTTGGAAGAAATAGAAAGGCAACGAACTGCTGTTTTCCAGGCACATAGCGAGGCCGAGCGCCGCGGAACGTAAGTATTTGGGATACGCAGGCCGAGCGCCGAGTGTCATTTTCCGCGGCAGGGAAAATGACACGATGACTGGAAAACAACACTTCGTTGCCGGAACAAAAAATAGCGCTACTTGGACTTGCGAGAAATGGCTTTTTGAGCCGCTTGGACGATGTCCTTGGAGGTTAAACCGTATTTTATAAAAAGTTCTTCCGGCTTGCCGGATTCCGCATACGTATCCTGCACACCCACAAATTCGACAGGGATCGGGTGCTTTTGGGAGATAAATTGGGACACGGTGCTGCCGAGCCCGCCGAAAATCAAATGCTCTTCTGCGACAACGAAAGCGCCCGTCTTTTCGGCTTCAGCAGCCAAAAGCTCTTTATCCAATGGCTTGAGAGTATGCACATCGACTACGGAGGCTTGGATGCCTTTTTCTTTCAAAATTTCAGCCGCTTCGAGCGCTTCGAAAACTAAAAGACCGGTGGCCACCAAGGTTACATCCTTGCCCTCACGGAGCCTGATGGCCTTGCCTATCTTGAATTCTGTTTTTTCATTGTAAAGAATGGGCGCTTTTGACCGGCCGGTTCGGATGTAAACGGGCCCCTTGTGCGACGCGGACTGTTTGATCAAGGACTTCGCACAAAATTCGTCCGAGGGAGACATCACCACAAAGTGCGGCAGCGTCAACGCCAACGCAAAATCTTCCACCGACTGCTGGGAAGCGCCGTCCTCGCCCACGCTGATGCCGCCATGCGACGTGACCACTTTCACATTCTGTTCGGAGAACGCCACCCCTACGCGGAGCTGCTCATATCCCTTATTCATGAGAAAACACGCGAACGAACTGATAAAAGGGATCTTTCCGCAGGAAGCCAAACCGACGGCGATCCCCACAAGGTTCATTTCCTGAATACCAATATCGATAAAGCGCTCAGGGTATGCCTTGCCAAACATCTCCGTGCGCGTGGATTTCGAAAGGTCCGCATCCAACACGATCACGTTCGGATCTTCCTTGCCAAGCTCCACAAGCGCTTTGCCGTAAGCGTCCCGCGTCGCTAGACCAAGTTTTCTCTCAATCATGGCAAGAATGCTTCCAGAAACATCACTTGATCATCCCCGTAATTCTTTGTATCTCGGCCTCT
>CAYZGM010000026.1:14322-19148 GCA_964478015.1 uncultured Planctomycetia bacterium | reverse complement strand
ATGCTTCCAGAAACATCACTTGATCATCCCCGTAATTCTTTGTATCTCGGCCTCTGATTCCCCGAGTTCTTTCAACGCGCGCGCGGTCTCATCCTTGGTGTTGGCTACCCCGTGAAAATTATTGTTATTTTCCATGAACGAGACACCCTTCCCCTTGATGGTATGCGCGACAACGATCCTCGGAGCGCTGACCGCATTTCTGGCCCAGTCGATGGCACCGGCGATCTCTTCGTGGTCATGGCCGTTTATTTCTTTCGTCTCGAATCCGAACGCGCGCCATTTCTCGGCCACGGGTTCCATATCCAAAATATCCTTGGTAGCACCCGAAAGCTGGTACTTGTTGTAATCCAGGATCGTGATGAGATTGGATAATTTATGGAACGAGGCAAATGCGGCTGCCTCCCATATCTGCCCCTCGTTCATTTCGCCGTCGCTGATAATGGCATACGTTTTGAAGTCTTTTTTGTCAAAACGAGCCGCGAGCGCGCAACCGATCGCCACGGATAATCCCTGCCCCAAGGAACCAGTGGAGGCTTCAATGCCCGGCAAACGACGCATGTCGGGATGTCCCTGCAGCGGGCTTCCCAGCTGACGCAACGTCAAAAGGTGTTTGGGGTCGAAATAACCTGCCCTGGCCAACGCCGAATAAAGAGCGGGACAGCCATGCCCCTTGGAAAAAATAAGGCGGTCGCGGTCAACCCATTTGGGGTTTTTGGCATCAACCCTTAAGAAATGGAAATAGAGGAGAACCAAGATATCCGTGCAGGAAAGGGAACCGCCCGGATGGCCGGAACCGGCAATGCCGAGCATTTTGATAATATCGCGGCGGACCGTGAGCGCCGTTTGAGAGAGGACTTCCCAGTCTATTTTTTTGGTCACCACGTTAGAAACCTGTGTTGTGTTCATGTGAATTTTGAAAGTCTACACGTTCGACGGAGTGCCGTCAACGATTTCATCTGTCATCCCTGCGCAAGCGGGGATCAAGCTTGATTCCCGCATTTCCGCCGTAGGCGCCTGCCCGCCAGCTGGCAGACGGGGACCCGCCTCGGGCGGGCGCGGGAATGACATTAAATCTTCTCTGCGACCCCCGTGCGGAAACGAAGGAAATTTTCTAAGGAATCACACATCAAATAGGGATTATGCTTTTTTTGGTCTCCCATCGTCGTTGTGGGTTTATCCGCATAATTGTGGCCGGGACACAGAATGGTGCTGTCATCCATTTTCATCAGTGTCTTTGTGAGCGAGTGATAGAGTTCTTTTGCATCTCCACCCGGCAAATCCGTGCGCCCGCAGGCGTTGATAAATAACGTGTCTCCGGAAATGAGATGCCCCCGGACATGAAAACACTGAGAGCCGGGCGTGTGTCCCGGCGTGTGGACCATCTCGATCTCCACGCCGCCCGCATTTACTTTCGCGCCCGCATCCATAGGCTTCAAGACGCCTTTCGGAACATCCATGTAATTCAGGTCTTTCTTATTCACATAAATGGGAACTTGGACGGCCTCCAAAAGTTCTTCAATGCCATTGGTGTGATCAAAATGATAATGGCTGATAAGAGCGCCGATAATTTTTAAATCTTCTTCTTTGGCAATACGCAGAATCGTATCCACCTGCCAGGCCGGGTCCACCACGAACACTTCCCGTGTGCCTTTGGATCCGACAAGATACACAAAGTTCTCCATCGGTCCCAGTTCCATCTGTTTGAGATAAATCCCGGCATTATTTTTTTCCATTTTTCAAGATCCTCGCCTGCTCACGACGGTCCGCATCCGCATCGCCGCCCACCTTGCTCAATTCAATTTTCAGTTTTTTCGCAATCTCGAAGATGCGGTGATCCCGGTAAAATTCCCCGTAGCAAATCCTCTTGATGCCAGTATTGGCGATCATCTTAAAACAGGGCCAGCAAGGACTGGCCGTTGTGTAGATGGTGCCCTTGTCGATACAGACGCCGTTCTTCGCGGCTTGAAGAATCGCGTTCGCCTCCGCATGGATGGTCGCCACGCAGTGATCATTCTCCATCATGTGGCCGACTTCGGAACAATGCTCCAGCTTCCGGATCGAGCCGTTGTATCCCGTGGAAAGAATGGTCTTGTCGCGCATGATGACCGCACCGACAAATTTTCGGTCACAGGTGGAGCGGCTGGCCACCACTTTCGCGACATTCATGAAATATTCGTCCCAGTTGGCGCGTTTTAATTTTTGAGAGAGCGTGGTCTTAGAACTCATAGTCGATGTCATATGGGGTGACATTATAGCAGAAAACCCGCTCCCCCGTTGCCGGGAAAGCGGGTTTCATTGGGCCGAAAGTACTTAGACTTTGCGGACGTTAGCGGCCTGTTCCCCTTTGGGACCTTGAGCGATATCAAATTCCACGACATCACCTTCGCTGAGGGTCTTGAAACCCTCGCCTTGGAGAGCCGAAAAATGCACGAATACATCCTTGCGGCCGCCTTCCGGCGTTACGAATCCATATCCCTTTTGGTCACTGAACCACTTAACTGTTCCTTTGGTCATTTGTCTATCCTATCAATTTACTTACAGTTACAATAATGTTTTTGGCCCCAAAAAAGAAAAATGACCGCGAAGTAAGTAATTCGTGGTCAATTTAAAGCAACCTTCTTTTAAGCTTCAAAAACAACCTACTTTCTACCTGCAGCGGGATCATACCTCATTCCACCCGGTTTGTCAAGCATACTTTCCACCGCACCACCCACTGGGGGTTTAGACTCCGGAGGGAACGGGCGCCCAGCCGCCCGGCCCGGAGGAGATGGCGGTATCCGATACTGCCTAATTGAGTGATTATCGGTCCCAATGGCGGGATCGGCGGACGGCGTCCTGCCATCGATCGTAGAGGAAAGTGCGTTGATGAGCGAAGCCGGGTTTTGGCCGGAATACTTTTTGGATTTTTCTAAGTTTGGAAAACTCTTCCCGGTCGCGCCAAAATCCGCAGGCGATGCCGGCCAGTCCCGCGGCTCCCAGGGCCGTCGTCTCCAAAATGGTGGGGCGCTCCACGGGAATACCCAGAACATCGGCCTGGAACTGCATCAAAAAATCGTTTGAGCTGGCGCCGCCGTCCACACGCAGAACTTTGAATGCCTGACGGGCCCGCCTGCCCGGTGGGCTGGTGTCCTTTTCCATGACTTCCAGAATGTCCCGCGTTTGGTACGCAATTGCTTCCAGCGCCGCGCGGGCAAAATGCGCCCTCTTTGTCCCGCGTGTGATGCCGACAAATGTCCCGCGGGCATTGGGGTCCCAATAAGGCGCGCCCAAGCCCACAAGCGCCGGGACAAAATAAACACCCTCGTTCGAGGAAATTTGCTCCGCAAGCGTCGTGCTTTCTTTCGCATTCGAAATAATCTTAAGACCGTCGCGCAACCATTGGATAGCCGCGCCGCCGATAAAAACGCTCCCTTCCACCGCATATTCCGTATTTTTCAAAGTCCCCAACGACCAAGCCACCGTGGTCAAAAGATTTTTTGAGAACCTTGGCCGTCCGCCAGTATTTTCCAGCATAAAAAGTCCGGTGCCATACGTATTCTTGATGATGCCCGGCTCGAAACACCCCTGCGCAAAAGACGCGGCCTGCTGGTCTCCGACGATGCCGCAAATGGGAATCTGACGCCCAAAAAGAGATGCCCGTGTGTAGAGTTCATGCGAACTTGAAGCGATGACCCTTGGGAGTATTTTTGTGGGAATCCTGAAAATACGGCAAAGCTCGATATCCCAAGAAAGCGTTTTTAGATCAAAAAGCATGGTGCGCGAGGCATTGGATGTGTCCGTCACATGGGAACGCCCACCCGTAAGATTCCAAACGATCCAGCTATCGATGGTCCCCGCAAGAAGGTCTCCCTTTTCTGCGCGCCGTCTGGCCCCCGGGACATGGTTCAAGAACCAAGCGATCTTGGAAGCGCTAAAATAGGCATCGAGAAAGAGCCCTGTTTTTTCGTGGATTCTTTTTTCAAAGCCCCTCTTTTTGAGACGTTCGCAAAAAGGGGCCGTTCGACGGCACTGCCAGACGATGGCATTATGAACGGGACGCCCCGTTCTTTTATCCCAGAGGAGAACGGTTTCGCGTTGATTTGTAACGCCAATCGCTGCGATCCGCTTCGCCGGGATCCGACGGACGGTTTTGGCTAAAATATGACGCGTGCTTTGCCAGATCTTTTCAGGATCGTGCTCCACCCAGCCGGGTTTGGGGAATAGCTGGGGAAATTCCCTGTAGTCTGCATTGAGAATGTTTTGCTTACGGTCGAAAACGACCGCCCGGTTCCCGGTGGTGCCCAAATCCAACGCTAAAAGGACATCATTTTTCATTAGTAATCGATGCCTTTCCTGGCCGGATGACCTTTTTGGAACGGGTGCTTTACTTCTTTCATCTCGGTCACAAGATCCGCAACCTCAATCAGTTTTTTATGCGCATTGCGGCCGGTCAAAATGACATGAGTTGAGCTCGGAGTTTTTTTTAGCAACCTTAAGAGATCGCCCAGCTCAATCATCCCCGCCGTCTTTTGATAATCCAACGCATAGATCACTTCATCCAAAACAACGAGACCGTATTTTTTTGAGAGGATCTTTTTTTCTGCCAAGTCCAGGGCGGCCGCGGCCGCGGCTTGGTGGGCGCTAAACGGTTTCTTGTCACCCATGATCTTCACAAAACCCTTGCCCAGCTGTAAAAATTCTAGATTCTTGTGCTTTTTTGCGCTCTCCAGCTCTCCGAACACCACCGGCCAGTCGCCTTTGAAAAACTGGATCACCAGGACTTTCATTCCATGGCCAAGGGCCCGGAACACATTCCCCATCGCGGCCGAGGTTTTCCCCTTGCCGTT
>CAYZGM010000026.1:0-14222 GCA_964478015.1 uncultured Planctomycetia bacterium | reverse complement strand
TTGGCATTCCACCGGCTTTGGCTCTCCGGAAAGCACCGAGCAAAGATAAAAATTAAGCCAGATAATCTTTTCATGATATTCTCGCTTCATTTCCATAAATTTTTCATGCACGGCCACCTTAATCCCGATCTCTTCATTCACCTCACGGGCAACACACTCCTCAAAGGTCTCTCCGTGGTTCTTTTTTCCCCCTGGAAATTCCCAAAGGGAACCGAACGAATCTTTCTCCATCCGCTGCGAGATTAAAAAACTCTTGTCACGACGTATGAGCGCCACACCGCATGGGATCACCCCGAGGGATTTTTCAGGCATGTTGGACCCTTTCTTTGACAACGCCGACGATCTTCTCATGATACCCAAGGTAATCGCACAAGCGGATCGTCGCCCGGCGCTTCCAACGTTGTTTCTCAATAAAAACAATGCCTGGGATATCCTTTTTCACGTGCTTGCCTGCAAGCACGAAATAAGGAAAAACACGGATGTCTTTCGCACCGCGCTGAATGGCTTGCCGGATCGCCGTTGAAATAGACGGCGCCTGAACCCCAAGATAGGCGCACCGGACATCCTGAAACGAACCTCGACGCAGCTCTCCGGCTACCCGGATCATCGCCTGATCAAAGCCTTTCGTTTTGCTCCCGTGCCCAACCAAGATCACCGCGGGGCCTGATCGCCGTTTTTGCGATGGACGCTTAGATCGTCTCACACGCATTCTTTCGTATCCACCCTGATTTTTTGCTAGGCAGTGTGACATAGATCCAATCGTCCGTCGTGTCAGTTACTTTTCCCGAGGCCCCCTCATGAAGAAGAAAAGCTTTTGTTTCACGGTCAGACGGTCCATAAAAAGCGTAGACCTCTTTGTCGAGGATAACCACGCGGGCGTCTTTCGTCTCCCAGATTTTCCATCCCAAAAGCAGGGTAGTCACGATCAGTCCGAAAAATCCGAGAGCACGAACCCACGATGTCCAAGTTTTAAAAATCGGAAAAAAGACATAAGAAATATTGAGGAGTGCCACGACCAGCAGAACGCCGCTTAAAAGGATCGCGAGCTCGTCCGCCGTCACTTGGTTCAAAAGGTCCCGCGCGCCTGCAACCACGAAATAGGAATTGTCCTCGATCTTGTCCGGCAGCGCCTCTTTCAACACGCGCAGATTCCAGCGAATGTCCCTGTCGCGCGGAGCGGCCTTGAGAGCACGCTCATAATAGACAAGCGCCTGTCCTTTTTCGCCGGACTTGAGCGTGGCGTTGGCAAGATTGTAATAAAGAACGGCGGTGGTTTGGCCTGTTTGGATTAATTTTTTATAACTGCCTGCGGCGCCTTTAAAATCTCCGGCCTGATATTTTGAATTTGCCTGCTGAAAGAGAGAGGTCTCAGCCGCAATCGCAGGAACACCGGAAACGCACAACACAAACAATGTCATCCCCGCGAAAGCAGGGATCAGCCGGTTGATTCCCGCTAAGATCATGCGGGAACGACCGTAAGATTGTCCGTTCCTCGGAATAGTCCTATTTTTTTTCATTTTAGCTTCACTTTCTCGAACAACGTGATCACCTCGTCCGCCAGATCATACAAATCCTGCATATCCTCCTGCGATTTTTCGATCTTTGCGAATCGTCCCATCGAAGTCTCATCGAATAATTTTTTTATCTTATTGATCAATTCCGCAGTGACATACTCCCCGGCAAGAACCTCCAGACGTTCCTGGCTTATGTTCTGCGGAGAAATATTGAACTTATCCGCGAAGTAGCCATGAAGCGCTTTGGAGACCTCCTCATAGAACGCCTCTGCCTTTGATTCTTTAAGAAGATGGGAAGCTTTCTTGAGTTTAGCCTTGGCAGCGGCATGCGAACGGCGCAAGCGAAACCCTTTGCTGTCCCGAAGATCAATGGCGCGCCGCACTGAGAAAAAAGATGCCAAAGCAGCCACCAACAACAGCAGCCCGTTCAAAGCCCAGTAGACCGGCTTACGGTAAAGTTCCTTTTCGGGTAGATTTTTTCCTTCCTCCGTCGTCTTGATGAACCGAATGTCTTTGGCAACAAAACCCACTTCTTCCCTAACCGCCGGTTCGAGCCCGGCATCCGAAGTGCCGGTGCTGGAAGACGGAGACGGTGTTTGTGCCGCTTGGGCCATTCCTGAAACGCGTAGCGGTTGCACGCCGGTTTTTAGCGTCCTATAAGCCTGGGTTTTTGGGTCGAAATAAGAGAACGTCATGGATGGAATCTCGTAGGTCCCTGGTTTTCTCGGAACCATGACAGTCTCCGTAATCCGCTCCCCCTCGACAACCAGGCGTTCCTTGGAGATATTCGTGGATGAGGAGGAATCATAAACTTTGAAGTCATCCATTTTAGGAAGCTTCAAGTCTTGCACGGTGTTGATATTGCCCTGCCCATAGACACGAACCCGAAGCGTCACAGGATCCCCCACCTCCACATTCGTCTTATCGAGAGAGCTTTCGAGTTGATACTGCCCGACGGCTCCTGAAAAATCCAAAGGTTTAGCAACTTCCGGAAGTACTTTCACCACGATGCGCACGGGATCCGCAGCGAGAGCCTTGGAAATAACCTCCGACGTGATCATGGAGGGAAAGCCGCCTCGCCGGGAACCAAAAATATTGTTCGAAAAAAATGTTTGAAACGTGTCATCGTTCCGGATCTCCACGGTGGCGGAGAGCGTTCCCGGTTCAACCGTAAAAACGCCCGATTGGGTTGGAAATAATGCCAATTTACGCACATCGGCAACCACATAACGCTGGCCGTTCAAAAATTGCTCTGTGCGGCGTATCGTCTTTTCGGGAGGAAAATCTTCTACCCAAAAACCGGTCGTCACAGGTTCTTTTTCAAATCCCTTGTAGGTTGCGGAAAGCCGCGTAAAAAGCGTGTAGGTTAACATCACGGGTTCATTGATGTACACCTCATCCTTATCCAGCCAAGCCTTGATGAAAATATCCTGATCCCCGGAATTGGGTTCTGGAAGTGCCCGGGGCGGCGGGGACATCACGGGAGATTGAGGCTGGGGTTGAGACCAGGAATATTGCCCGAAACCTGAGCCTCCTTGGGTGACATCCACCTTGATAGGAGCCCCTTTATACTCCTTTCCGCCGATCACGACCGCGAAAGGCCCGATCATTTTTTGGCCGGGGCTGTTGGCCACGAGCACGTAACTATAAACGCTCCGGGAAGAGCTACGTCCGTTGATGATTGAAAATTCCTGCGAATGTCCTTGGGAATAGGATGTGAACCCCTCAATGGAACCTATTTTTGGCTGCTCAATACGCCCATCCGCGTTGGAAATAATGATGTCCAACACCAGCTGCTCCCCCACCGGAAGCGCTGAGCGATCCACCGAGGTCTCAATAGAAACCTCCGCATATGCGGGAACACCGGAAGCACACAGTACAAACAATATCATCCCCGTAAAAGGTGGGATCAGCCGCCCGATTCCCGCCAAGATCATGCGGGAATGGCAATTCGATTGCTTCATTGCTTTGTTTCTTGTTCTATAATACACGCAGTCAATTTTCTCCGAACTCCGGGCTATTTCCCTACCAATCCTGCTCCGTGACCCGCCTCACTCTGCCTCTGGGTCCATTCTGGCTATTTTGGAATTTTAATACTTGCTGCTCCTGATTTTCAAGCGCACCAAGCAGTTGTTCGGCACGACGCTCAGCCTCTGATTTTGGCTGGGCCTGCTCCTCTTTCGGCGACTGCGCCGCCGAGCCAGGAGCCGGGAGGTCGGAGGCCGGAGGAATATCACTCTCTTCGCCTGTTCCGGGCTCCGCGCTCCGGGCTCCGGCCTGTTTATTTTCTCTGCCAGGCTGCTCTTTTTCCTCGTCAGACTTATCTTGATCCCCTGACGACTGCTCACCGGAGCCCTGCTTATCCTGTTTCTCTCCCCCGTCGCCATTGGAATCATTTTCTTTCTGGCCCTCGGAACCCTGAGATCCGCCGCCGCCTTGATTCTGATCTTTTTTTTGATCGTCTTTCTTCCGGTCATCCTTTTTTGGATCGTCTTTCTTCTGGTCGTTTTTCTTTTCTTTCTCAAGCTGTTTTAACACCAACTCTAGATTGTACTTCGCGTCCTGGTCATTCGGATTCAGACGCAACGATTTCTTGTAAGCCTCCGCCGCGCCCGGGAGATCCTTTTGTCGATACTGACTGTTCCCAAGATTGTAAAAAGCCTTTGCTTGAAAAAGAGGCTCCGGTTCCTTTCCGCCGGAGGCGCCAGCCCGCCAACCGGTAAGTGAGGACCCGCCTCCGGCGGGGGTGATAGCCGCTTTCTGGTACGTCTCCTGGGACTCCTTGAAAGCACCTTCTCGAAAAAGCGCATTCCCTAGATTATAGGATATTTTGGGGGAGGACGGGTCTGTTTTTAGCGCCCGAAGATATTCCGTCTTGGCCTTACCGATCTGGCCTTTCTTGTACAAAGCGTTGGCTTTTTCATTTTGGAGCTCCGATAGGAATTTAAAACCGCAAAGAGGGAAGATGAGAGAAAGAATAAGAACGCCCTTTAGCGTACAGCGTACAACGGATAGCGGATAGAAAACAGGTTTGTCCTCCGTCTCCCGTGCGCTGTCTCCCGTGCGCTGTCTCCCGTGCGCTAGAAAGTGCTTTTTCATCTAATCCTTTAAAGTCTTTCTTCCTTCTGAAATTGTCATCTCGGCAATCAACATGAAAAATGCCAGCATCAAAAAAAACCGATAGTTTTCCTCATATTCTACGGACCAATCGCTTTTCAAACCCTTGGTCGCGATGAGATTGATCTGCTTTTGGATCTTGTCAGACTCCAGATCCCCCTTTTCGGAACGAAAATAAACTCCGCCCGTCTCACGAGCCATCTGCTTAAGCAGGGTCTCGTCCAGCTTCGACAAAATGACTTTTCCTGCGCGATCTTTCTTGTAACCGCGCCCTGATTCGTCCGGCAGCGTTCCTCCATCGGTTGTTCCGATCCCGATCGGAAATATGCGCACACCGGCTTCCTTGGCCTTTTTCACGAGAGACGCTGTCTCCTTGTTATGATCCTCTCCGTCTGTCAATAGGATCATCGCTTTAGAATCCCTGTTTTTGTCTTGAAACGACTGGAGCGCCACTGCAATGGCTCTTCCAATGTCCGTTCCCTGAAAAGAGATAAGGTTCGGACTCATGGTGGAAAGAAAAAGTTTTACGGCACCGCGGTCCAACGTCAGCGGACATTGAATGATGGCTTCTCCAGCAAACGCGATGATGCCGATGCGATTGCCTTTTAATTTATCAATCAGACCCGCGAGTTCCAACTTTGCTTTCTCGAGACGCGTCGGTGCGATGTCCTTGGCCAGCATGCTATTGGATACGTCCACCGCAATAATAATGTCGATTCCTCGACGTTCCACCAAGGTCTCTTTTGTCCGGAAATGCGGCTGGGCGAGCGCCAAAACAAGAAATAACAACGCCAAAAGAATCAGCGCCCGTCTTGCCAGCCGAATCCCTTGATTGAGGGATCCAACAAGACGCCCCACCAGGCTCAAGTCCCCAAATCGCCGAAGCTGGCTTTCCTTTCTCCAATGTGAAAGAAAAAATAGAAGTCCGGCAGCCGGAAGCGTCCACAACCAGATAAAATTGTTAATCTGACCCCATTCCATAAGTCACTCCAAAAAGGCTTTCTAGCGTACAGGAGACAGCGTACAGCGGACAGATGACGGAACAGCGTCACTTCGCAACCTACAGAAGTCGCGAAACAACACCATTCTAGTCCCTGTCTCCTGTGCGCTGTGCGCTAGAATCATGGTATTTTCACAAATATTAAATGCGTCCACGCCAATTCCGCCAACAGGATCCATAATGCCGGCCACAAAAACCAAAAATATTTTTCCTCATAATGCACCGCACGCTCAATTTTCACTTCTGTTTTCTCAAGTTTGTCGATCTCCTGGAAAATACTGCGCAGCGCCCTTGAATCCTGGGCCCGAAAGTACGTGCCGTTTGTTTTCCGGGAAATAGTGTCGAGCATTTTTTCATCGATCTGAGTTTCCACTTTCAAGAGCCGCGTTCCAAACATAGGGTCCTGGATGGGAAGAAAGGCGGTTCCCTCTTTCCCCATACCGATGGTGTAAACCCGGACCTTGAACTGTTTCGCCAGATCTGCGGCCGTGAGCGGGTCAATCTCCCCGGCATTGTTCACCCCATCCGTCAACAGGATCACGATCTTGGTTTTTGCCTCAGAGTCCTTGAGCCGGTTCACGGCACTGGCCAGACCCAGCCCAATGGCCGTCCCGTCCTCGATCGTGCCGATCTCAATTTTATCCAGCAGGGCAAGAATCGCTTTATGATCCACTGTGAGCGGACATTGAGTAAAACTCTGCCCGGCAAAGATCACGAGTCCCAGCCTGTCGTTTTTTCTCTCCTCAATAAAGCGCTTTGCCTCAAGCTTGGCCGCCACCAAACGATTATCAGGCTGGAAATCAAGCGTCGCCATGCTCCCAGAAACGTCCAGCGAAATAACGATGTCCACAACCTGCTGAGAGGTTTTGTCTTCCCCCGTCCCTGTTTGCGGACGGGCCATCGCAGTGACAAGCAATATCAGAACAGCCAAACGAAAGAGCGAGGACAGCGCCCGTCCGGCCGTGAGTTTTTTCCCGCCGGAACGCTTCACAAGATCCACGCTCGAAAAACGGAGCACCGCCTCCCGGCCGATCTTTCCGGAAACATACAGGAAAAAGAAGACAAATACAGGAACAAGCAGCAAGAAATAAACCGGGTCGGCAAATCTCATGTGTCATATCTCATTGTGAGTCGCGCAGGCGCGAAGCAATCTAATCGCTCAAATTGCTTCGTCACTTTGTTCCTCGCAATGACGATTCATTTTCCTTTAGCATCGTCGCTTCCACGATCTTTAAAATATCTTGCTCAAGCCTGTCGGCCAATGCGCGGTCCGGCGTGTACTTGGCAAACTTCACCAAATCCGACTCGCTTAGAACTTCCCAGATCCTGCTCGTAAGTTCCCTGTCGAATGCATTCTTCTCAAGATCCAGCCGTATTTCCGACGAGGTCTTCTCCAGGGCTTCGATGGCAAAGCGCCGTTCTAAATACCGCCGCAAAATGTCCGAAAGCTCGGAATAAAAATCTTTGTACTTTCTCTCTTCCAAAAAACCCTTGTCCTTGAGGCGCAAGATCTCGATCTTGACGCGTTCATGCGGAGGTTTCAAACTCTCAAGGTCTTTGCGTTCGCGCAATTTTCTTAGCGTGATCTTCACGACGAGAAAAATAAAAAGCGCCAACGCTAAGAGCGACAATAAACCCGATTTAAAACCAACCAGTCCCGTGGACACCGGCCCTTTGATGGGGCGAACATCATCTTTGTCCGTGATCTTCCTGCCAACGCTCAAAACTTTCACCGGAATGGGTTGCGTGAGAGTCTCGCCGGACTCTCCGTTCTCATTGGTGTAATGAACCGGGATCGGGGGAATCTTGAGGTCTCCGGTCTGGAATACGATAAGGGTAAAACGGTAGGTTTCCTGCACCCGGTTCTGCCCTTTCGATGTGGGCACCGGCTCCAACTTTTTGATCTCAAAAGGGGAAAGATTTAGCTTCTCCGACGGCGGCACAACCAAATATTTTCGAGGACGGTCCACCTGCAGAAAAAGTGGGATCTCGTCCCCAATTTTGATCTTGGACTTCAAGATGCGGGCTTGGACGGTGACGGGAGAGACGCCCTCCGTGGCGAAAGCGGAGGAGGTTGGAGGTCGGAGGTCGGAGGTCGGAACAAGAAAAAGAACAAAAAACAAAAGAATTCTTGAAACATATCTTTTGTTTACTCCGATCTCCAAGCTCCGAGCTCCGAGCTTCACTTTGGTCTTCATAGTCCCGCCCTTTTCCCCCGGTTCTTAAAAAATCTCGCCAGCGCCTGGATGTACGGCTTTCCCGTCTCCAGCTCTATCGAATCCAGGCCCACGGAATTAAACATTTGGTCGCGAGTAGATTTTCTATTTTCCCATTCCTTGCGAAAGCGCTCTTTGAAAGACTTGCCAGCGTTCAGAACAAACCGTTCCCCGCTCTCGGCATCCTCCAACTCCACCGTCGCCCCGATCGACGGAAATTCCTTTTCCGTGGGATCTTCGATGACCACGGCAACGACATCATGTTTTTTGTGAGAAATTTTGAGAAGCTTCCCGTACGCCGGTGATAAAAAATCGGAAAAAAGAAAAACCGTGGAACGCTTGGTCACAACATCGATCAGAACCTTTAATGCCGCGTTGATGTCTGTCGCACGATGCTTTGGTTTAAAAGTGAGAATCTCACGAACCACGCGAAGCACATGCATCCGTCCTTTTTTTGGAGGGATAAATTTTTCGACCTGATCGCTGAAAACGATAAGTCCCACGCGGTCATTGTTCTTGACCGCGGAGAAAGCCAACAGGGCCGCGATCTCCGCAATCAACTCGGCCTTGGTCTTTCCATGAGTGCCGTACTGCCCGGAGGAGGAGGCATCCACTAGAAAAATAACGGTGAGCTCACGCTCTTCCACGAATTTTTTTGTGTAGGGGTGACCCATCCGCGCCGTCACGTTCCAATCGATGTCGCGCGGGTCATCCTGGGGGTCGTACTCGCGCACCTCATCGAATTCCATGCCGCGGCCCTTGAACACGCTGTGATACTCGCCCGCAAAGAGCGTGTTCACCAGCCGCGAGGTCGTGATCTCGATGAAACGGACTTTTGAGAGAATCTCTTTAGGAAGCATTGTTTAAATCCGAAATTCGAAGCACGAAATTCAAAACAAACGTGAATATTTGAAATCCGAATGTCTGCTCTGAATTTCTGTCATTCGAATTTTAGGTTTGCTTCGTGCTTCGAAATTCGTGCGTTGAATTTTATGGCACTTCCACATGATCAAACACCATCTTCACCAAGTCTTCGGATGTCTTTTCCTCAGCCTCGGCCTCATAGGACGGTGCGACGCGGTGTCTTAAAACATCCAGCCCTATCGCCTTGATGTCGTCCGGAACCACATAGGCCCTGCCGCGCAGGAACGCGTAGGCGCGCGAAGCAAGATTCAGGTAAATGGTCGCGCGGGGAGATGCTCCGTAACGGATCAGATTCTTCATGTTCTTCAATTGATAGGCCTCGGGATCCCGAGTCGCGCAGATCAAATTCACGATATAGTTCTTGATCTTGTCGTCGATATAAACCTGCTTCACCAGAGTTCTTAATCGTAAAATATCCTCCGGCTCCATGACTGAATTCACGCGTGCCGCGGGGTTCCCCGCCACCCGATCCATGATCTCAAGCTCCTCGCTCTTCTTAGGGTAGGTGATCCTAAGTTTCAGCATGAAACGGTCCACCTGAGCCTCCGGCAGCGGATAAGTGCCCTCCTGTTCAATGGGGTTCTGCGTCGCCAACACCATGAACGGCTCTTCCAACTTGTAGGTCTGCCCGCCAAGCGTGATTTGACGCTCCTGCATGGCCTCTAAGAGCGCCGACTGCACTTTCGCCGGCGCGCGGTTGATCTCATCCGCCAAAATAATGTTCGAAAAAAGGGGGCCCTTTTTGGTCGAGAACTCGCCTGTTTTTGGATTATAGACGAGCGTACCCAAAAGGTCCGCCGGCAAAAGGTCGGGTGTGAACTGGATACGCTGGAATTGCGTTTTGACGGCTTGCGCGAGCGTCTTCACCGACAGTGTCTTGGCCAAACCCGGCACTCCCTCTAAAAGCACGTGGCCATCCGCGAGCAAACAGATCAACAGCCGCTCGATAAGATAACCTTGCCCCACGATCACCTTGCCCATTTCCGCTTGAAGAGCACGGATCGAGCCGCTCTCTTTTTCTATTTTTTCAGCGAGTTGTTTGATGTCTGTGTTCATTTTATGTCTCCATTAATGTCATTCCCGCGCCCGCCCGAGGCGGGTCCCCGCCTGCCAGCTGGCGGGCAGGCGTCTCCGGCGGAAATGCGGGAATCAACAAGAAGTTGATCCCCGCCTGCGTGGGGATGACAAGCTAAACGATCACTTGAAATGACTTCTGACCAAAAATCGTTTCATTCACATAGATTCTGAACTCATATTCACCCGGGTGGCCGAAACGGACTGCAAGCAAGTTGAAGACAAGTTCGCAATCCCGCGACTTTTCTTGCACCTGGAAATTGTTGACCATGGCCTTGTGAAGCGCCTTGTCTTCGGCCAGATCGTAAAGCTCCAGAGTGAAATCGAAAACACCCTCGATCTCACGAAACTGAACGTAGACGCTCATCGAGCCGTGCACGGATGGAAATTGCGGCGCCTTGACCCGGTCAAAAAGACCTATCAGGGAGCGCTTGTGAGTCCCCTCTTCAACAAGCGTTTGGTCGCACAAAAGCATGGCCTTCAAGATCGGTTTAACTTGCATGGCTGATCACCCCTCTGTCACCGTGTTCGGCAATTCGTTGCAGTCATCTGCCCTGGGCGGAAAAGCCGCCTTTAGTTTTTCCCCAACAGACCTAAGCCCAACGATGATACCCTCTTTCAACTCATTTTTCAAAAAATGTGCGTTCATCCGATCCCTGGTCTCGTTCCAAAAGACATCCCCCACGATCCGGTGAATTCCCTCATCCCCGAGAATTGCAAACGCGCGGCTTTTCCAGGAAATAAAAATGAGCACCCCGTTCCTCTCGCGAGTCCGGTGCATCCGGTTTTTCCGGAAAAACTTTTTAGCGTCGTTCATCACGTTGTTCGTGGAGGCACGCTGCACGTGCACACGAATCTCGCCGCTGGTTCCGGATTCAACCTGCCGGATCACTTCCACGATCTCCCTCTCGGAGGCCTTCTCTATGAACGGTTTTACCATCGTCCGCTTGCCCCGCCGCCGCCGAAAGAACCGCCGCCGCCAGAAAAACCCCCTCCTCCGGAAAACCCGCCTCCCCCAAACCCGCCGCCTGACCACCCATGACCGGAGCCCCGCGTTGAATAGGTTTTCCCCAACCATGGGCTTAGAAAGACGTTTCGAAGAAACGCCAGAATCATGACGAGAAAAATGGCCCCCATCCCGCCTGCCAAACCAAACATCCAAAAACCCGCCGCCACCAGAAGCAGATAACAAATAGGCGGAATTAAAAAATACAGGATCATGCCAAGAAAGATCCAGGATGAATATTTGTCCATGGGGTCTTCCTCCGCGGATGGCCCGGCCTTGTATTCGCCGCGGGTTGCCAGAATAATCGCGTTCACGGCATCCAGGACGCCGCCGTCAAAATCGTCTTTTTTGAATGCCGGCACGATTTCATTCTGGATGATCCTTTTGGAAAGGGCGTCGGTCAGAGCGCCCTCAAGGCCGTAACCCACCTCGATGCGCACCTCGTGTTCCTCCTTAAAAATAAGGAGAAGGACGCCGTTGTCGTTCTCTTTGGACCCGATCTTCCATTTTTCCGCCAGGCGGATGGAGAAATCCTCCAATGCCCGGCCCTCCAAACTCGGAAAAGTGGCTATGACGATCTGATTTGAGGTTTCCTTTTCGAAAGCGGCAAGCAGGGATTCGAGTTTATCGCGGGCACCGGAGGACAGCAGGGACGCCGCATCGTTGACGCGCGCACCGGGTTTTTCGGGAACGTCGAGCGCATACGCAGGCGCGCCGTAGAACACAAAAAATAAAAAAAGAAAAATAAATCGTTTCATGCGATAAACGAGAATCGAGTGCGTCCACTCCTCTCGAGTTCCATCTATAATATGGTATCTACGTTCTCAGAATCTTCTGCGCCATTGCGATTCCCGATCAGAGATTTTCCGCCAAAGGCGCCCGCCAGCCGGCAGGCGGGGACCCGCCTCGGGCGGGCGGGGATGACTTTCTGATTTCCATGGAAATCAGAAAGTCACTTTAGGAGCCTTGCTCGCCGCGGCGTCGCCCTTGAAATATTCTTTCACCTTAAACCCGAACATCCCCGCCAATACATTTGTAGGGAATTGTCTAAGTTTGGTATTGAAATACTGAGCAGCCTCATTGTAGCGGCCGCGCTCCACAGAAATACGGTTCTCGGTGCCCTCCAGTTGAGACTGAAGTTCTAAAAAATTCTGGCTGGCTTTAAGATCCGGGTACTGCTCGGCCACGACTAAAAGCCGGCTCAGCGCTCCGCCAAGCGCCGCCTGGGATTCCTGAAATTTCTGAAATTTTCCGGGATCATTCACGACATCCGAAGAAACCGTCCCGGCAACACGGGATCTGGCCTCTGTGACCGCCACCAACGTCGAATTTTCGTGTCCCGCATAGCCCTTGACAGTTTCCACAAGATTTGGGATCAGATCCAGACGCCGCTGATAGACATTCTCCACCTGGGACCAGGCTGAATTCACGGATTCCTCCAACCTCACAAGACCGTTGTAGCTGCCGGCGAACATCAGAACGATCACAACCAACACCCCTAGGATGGATAGAAGAATAACTCCGACTCCGCCTTTATTCATGACCCGCTCCTTTTCGATTATTCTATTTTTTTTCCTGCAAACATTTTTCGACCACCTCAAACAGTGTCTGACTTTCCACGGGCTTGTAAAGAACAGCATTAGCGCCGTACTCTTTCAACTCTTTCTCTCCCACCTCAATATGAGCTGTGACCATGATGATGGGGAGTGACTGGAACTTTTCGTCGGCGCGGATCAAAAGGCAAATCCGGTCGCCCTTGATGTCTTTCATGCCATAATCCATGAGGACCAAGTCAAAACCGCCCTGGAAGATACGCGTCAGAGCTTCCGAGCCGCTATAGATCTTTTCGATCTCATAGCCGCGCTGCTCGAGCAGATGGTGCAGAAGCATTGCGACGTCGCGCTCGTCATCGACAATCAATATCCGCTTTGGCATCGCTTACACGCCTTAAAGGTGATTCAGGGCCTCTTGCAAAAACGGGATGATGGCCTGGCATTCTTCCTTGATCATACGCCCGAGCTTCGAAAACCGCCACTGGCCCTCGGCGTCCACATTCTCCCGTGAGATCTGAAGCTTCTTTGGCCCGTTGTTGTAGGAATAAACACTGACGGTGACTTTCGTATTCTCCGCCTCATAGCTCTTGGAAAAAACCTGCTTATCTAAACTGCTGTCGTACGGCATGACGTCTCCTTTTCTTGAGAACTATCCAGGCTGATGATTATAGCATGCCTATGATATAATCCCGGAGTGAAGCGAAAACAGCTTATTTCCATCTTCTTCATTGTTCTTCTTGTATACATTCTCTTTCATGTATTGCTCATCCTTTCTCCCTTTCTGCAGCCTATTTTTTGGGGCATGATCATCGCGTTTGCATTTTACCCGCTGTATGAAAAAACTCTTAGGTGGACGAACCAGAACCATAACCTCTCCGCGGCCCTCATCACGTGTCTTGTGCTTTTGATATTCACACCTCTCGTTATCCTAATTATCGCCATGGCCATTCGCGAAACCGTCCATTTTTACGAATGGCTGGGGCAATTTATCCAAAACGGCGATGCGGAGAAACTCATTCAGAAGATACATAACCACGCAATCGTGAAAAAGATAGAAAATTCGCATCTATTTCAATGGGAAACATTCGGAGCCGAATTAAAAGTTTGGATGACAAATTCGATAGGCATGTTTGGGAATTCTCTCCTTAAAAATGTAACGCTCCTGACAAAAAACACGATCCAGGTTCTGCTTAGTTTTTTTCTCACGTTCTTCTTGGTATTCTTTTTCCTGAGGGATGGACGGAAAACCCTGCGTTTTATCTTCGAAATCACCCCGCTCGATGAAAACAATAAAAATGAAATATTCGCACAGCTCTCGGAGACTTTTGCGGCGGTTCTTCGAGGCCAGCTCTTTACCGGCCTGGCTCAAGCGGCTATCTTGGGGATTGTTTTTTGGATTCTACATCTGCCTCTCCCGATTTTCTTTGCTGCACTCGCGTTTCTGGCCGCCATGATTCCCATTATCGGCGCCTCCGCCGTATGGGTTCCGTTCGCGGTGTATCTTTTCCTCACCCAGGACTATCCACGCGGCATCGCGCTATTGATTTTGGGTGTCTTAGTGATTAGCGGCGTCGACAATGTGCTCAAGCCAATGCTCATCGGACAAAAAGCAAAGCTTCCCTATTCGCTGCTATTCCTTGGGATCCTGGGCGGGATCCACGTGTATGGTGTCATGGGAGTATTTTTAGCCCCGGCGCTTCTTTCATTATTTTTTGTCCTGGTTAAGATCTACCGCGAGAAATTCTCCGAATCGGAAAGCTAACTACTGACCTTTCACTAACTAATGGGCACACTGGAAGCCCGGATCTATGTCAAATG
>CAYZGM010000025.1:0-23524 GCA_964478015.1 uncultured Planctomycetia bacterium | reverse complement strand
AGCCGAAGTGGCGGAACTGGCATACGCGTCGGTCTCAAAAACCGATCCTCTTACGAGGTTGTGGGTTCGACTCCCACCTTCGGCATGATTTTGCATGAAAAAGCCCATCTGCTTCGTTACGCACGTCGCTCCCTCGTCAACGCTATTCTCATAGCGCCTCCTCGGTCGCTTAGTGCGTGCCTCGCATCTGGGCTTTTTGATGCAAAATCATAGACTATGAGTCGAACAGGAGCCGCCTGCCTGCCGGCAGGCAGGCGTTGCCAGCGTAAAAGGCGATGCGACGACCAGGAGCATCGCCGTCCATCAACGCGACGTTCGCCACAATCGACGGCGAATCTGTCCACAAAACTTCTTGTGGACGAATCCTCCGGAGGTTTGTGGCGGAGACGGACCCGCCGACGTCTTGTGGCGGGCTCACTCACTTCTGCGTGCCTCGCATCTGGGTTTTTTGATGCAAAATCACAGACTATGAGTCGAATAGGAGCCGCCTGCCTGCCGGCAGGCAGGCGTTGCCAGACGGAATCCTCCGGGAAAATTTTACCCGGCGTTCCAAAGTGATACAATAAGCGCATGAACCTGCGATCTTATAAGTACTCCCTTGCTTTTGCGGGCATGATGCTCGGGCTGGCGGTGCCGCTGGTCTGCGTCTATTTAAGTTCGATCTGGGACGTGGATGGCTTCGCGTACCTCTCTTTGTTTATCCCGGTCTTTTTTGCAATTTTTGGCTTCGTGCTGGGTTTCCTCGTCGATAAACTCTTGGAGCAAAAACGAAAGCTGGGGGTTATCAACAGTTCTCTCAAAGAGCAGTCCATCATCGACGAGCTTACCGGGAAGTACAATCGGCGTCACATCTTGCTCGAGCTGGACAAGGAGTTAGACCGCGCGCGGCGTTACAAGCATACGCTGGCCGGAATCATGATCGACGTGGACGATTTTAAGAAGTTCAACGACCGCTACGGCCATCTTTTGGGGGACTACATCCTCAAAGAGGTCACCGCCGTTTTCGACCATTGCATCCGGACCATCGATGTGCTGGGCCGTTACGGCGGCGACGAATTCATCATTCTTCTGCCGGAGGCGACGGCAGACACTGCGCCTATCGTGGCCGAGAGAATCAAAAAGGCGATTCATGAACACCCTTTCATGTTCAAGAAAAAGCAGCTCAAGGTGACGGTGTCCATCGGGGCCCATCACTTCAGTGATCTGACGAACACGGACAAGGTCGACTTTATCGACAAGATAGACCAGGCGCTTTACAAGGCCAAGGCCGCGGGCAAGGACCGCGTCATCGCGAAGTAACCCACCTATTTTTATTCTGTCGCTTGTGTTGTGTGTCATTTTTTGTTAGCATACAACATATAGCGTATTCTGAATTTGACCAGTTTTAACAATTCGAGTGGGCGCATGTGAGAGGCCGGGAGAGATCGAGAAAGAGGGCATTTTTTATCGTGGGAGGGGTTTTCTTGCCCTCCCTTTTGTTTTGTTGCGGGCTTCACGCGGATACGATCCTGCTGAAAGAGGGAAAGGATCTGAAAGGGTTGGTGGTGGAGGAACATGAAGACCGCATTATCTTAAGCACGGAAAACGGAGAGGTTCCCGTGCTCCGCAAGGATATTCAAAAGGTCGATTATGACAGTCCCGCGCAAAACTTCATGCAAGTTGGCCGCGGCTATGAGGAGAAGCAGCGCCTGTCGGAAGCGCTGGGCTACTATGAAAAAGCGCTGGAATTAAATCCGGATCTCGAGGAGGCAAGAAAAGCGGCGGTACGCGTGCGAAATCAATTTTGGGCGAAGACCGCGGTCGGTCCCGTGAATGAGATAGAAAAGCGGCAATCGTTGTATGAAACGTGGGGTCGGGGAACCTATTCGTCGAAACGAAAAAGTGATTCCACGGCGTCGTCACCGGCGGGTATTTTTCAAAAGAACTTTGGGGCAAGCCTTTTAAAGGCGGGGGACTGGGTCCAATTCTCGGATGTGACCCCGGGAAAGGGCGCGTGGTTGACGGGCCTCCGAAAACACGACCGCCTTGTCTCGGTCGACGGAAATTCGTTGCGGTATCTCAGCGTCGAGACGGTGCGCGAAAAATTTCTTTCTCCGCCCGGCTCCAGTTTTACATTGGAGTATGACCGCGAGCTTCGCTTGGCAAAAACCGGGTTTGAAAAGGAGATTCAGGAATTTGGGCTCCGGCTCATTCTGGACTCGCGGGGGGTGGTTGTGGCGTCGGTAAAACCCGCCAGCCTCGCGTTCCGGGCGGGGCTGCACGAAAATGACGTGATCGTGGAGGTGAACGGCGTTTCGATGCGTTATCTGCCGATCAAAAAACTCGTGGGCGTGATACAGAAAGATCCTTCGGCAAGAGAAGCAGTATTCACAGTTCGTCGTTCCGCAATGTTGATGAGGAGGTAACATGGCCGTTTGGCGCAGAAAACAACTTATCATCCAGCGCGGGATGCAGCTTCGCTTTGCGCGGTTCGTCATTCTTTACATGATGCTGAGTTGTTTTATCACGGGATTTATCGTGTTTTACTCCACGTTCACGGTGCTCAGCGAAAAACTTGTCGGCATCTATCCGCAGAACCGCCTCCCAGAAATTTTCGGCCGCGCTTACTGGGCTTTTTTTATAGGGCTTCTCGTGGTGATGCCGGTCCTTTTTTACGGCGCGATTATTTTTTCACACCGGATCGCTGGGCCTTTGCCGAAGATCTATCGCGCTTTGCAGGATATTGGCACGGGAAATTTTGAAATTAAACTCTATCTTCGCAAACACGACGAGCTGCGCGAGCTGGCCGAACACATCAACCGAATGGCGGTAAAACTTAAGGAACGGGAAGCGCAGAAATGATTTTTGCGGACGAAAGAAAGCCCCTTGACACGATCCCACCTCCGGTGTACGATAACCCATGTTTCCCCATAAAGTGGGGGAAAGTGGAGGGAAAGGATGTTTTACGGAGAATATGAACATTCGATTGACCGGAAGGGCCGGCTCATCATCCCCTCTAAATTCAGAGAGGTTTTCAAGGAAAACTATGTGGAACGATTTTTCGTCACTCGGGGTTTGGATACGTGTCTCTTTGTATTCACGGAAGATGAATGGAAAAAGCAGGAAAGCCGATTCCGATCGCTTTCTTTCACTTCCAGCGAAGCACGTCAATTCAACCGCATCTATTTTTCAGGAGCTGGAGAAGTCACTTGTGATAAACAGGGGAGGATTTTAGTTCCTCAGTATTTAAAAGATTTTGCCAAGATCAAAAGCGATGTGATTATTGTTGGTGTGTCGAACCGCATTGAGATCTGGTCGAAAGATCTCTGGCGGGATTTTTATTCAAATACGAAAGACTCGTTTGAGAAGATTGCGGAGAACATTTTCGGACAGGATCCTCCGCAGAACGTTGCTTAAACAAAGGAGCGAGGAATGAGAAGAGGCGGTTCTTGTGATGACATGTTCAGCGGGAATGTGGAAAATTTTAAACGACGCCGTGCGTTGCCACCTCTTCCGAAGACCTCAACGGGTTCCAAATTTTTTGATCGGATTTTGAGTGTCCGAAGAGCGCAGGAATTTGTCTTTATCACAAAATCTGTGGCTAAAAACCGTTGACGCATGAAAGTGTCCTTTTGGCGGAATCTATTGCGTGGCTCAATCCCGGCCCCGGAAAGATCCTGATCGACGGGACGCTGGGACTCGGCGGACACGCCAAGCGGTGGCTCGAGTCCACGATGCCGAACGGGCAAGTGGTTGGTTTTGACCGAGATCCGGAGGCGCTCCTGGAGGCGGGCCGGGTGCTCAAGGATTATGGAGACAGAGCGATGATCTTTCAAGGCAATTACCGTGACAGCGCCGAATGCTTAAAAACCAAGCGGATTGGCCGCGTGGATGCCATCTTGCTGGATCTCGGAGTGAATTCCTGTCAGCTGGACACTGCCTCGCGCGGGTTTAGTTTCCGGGCGGATGGCCCGTTGGACATGCGCATGGACCCCTCAAGCCCGGTGAGCGCCGAAACATTGGTGAACGAAGCGTCAGAAGAAACGTTACGCGAGCTTTTTTGGAAGTACGGTGAAGAACGTTTTTCGCGACAGATCGCCCGGCGTCTTGTGGAGGCGCGTTCCCAAAAGAGGATTCAAAGCACCACGGAGCTTGAGAACGTGATCTTTCATGCCGTTCCCCGGGCCGCGCGTTTTGGAGGGCGTCTCCATCCGGCAACGCGTTGCTTCCAGGCGCTCCGGATCGCCGTCAACCAGGAGATTGAGTCTCTCGAGGCTTTTTTGCCGCAGTCGGTGGATCTGTTGGCAACAGACGGCCGTATTGCCGTGATCTCGTTCCACTCGCTTGAGGACCGTTTGGTAAAAAATACATTTCGTGAGCTTGAGCAAAAAAAATTAGGAAAGATTTTGACGAAGAAACCATTGACGCCGTCCGAAGCGGAGCAGACGAAGAATCCACGATCACGAAGCGCCAAGATGCGAGTGTTCGAGCGCGGCACCCGGGAGGCGGAATCATGAGACGCTTTCTCGCCACGCTGGCCATGATCGTATTTGCCGCACTCTTTTACGTTTCCCAGGAGGTCGAGGCGGTAAAAGTCGGCTACTTGATCCGAAAACAGGAGGAAACCCGGACCCTATTTCTTGACCGGGCCCGGGCATTAAAGTACAATATCGCCAGATTGAAAGCGCCAAACACGCTGGAGAAGCGTTTGGTCGCGCAAAAGATCAACTTGCAGGCGCCCAGATCTTGGCAGACGCTCGTTATTTCGCCGGCGTCCGCGGAGAGACAGACAGCCGCCCGTTCTCTGTTGAGCCAGGAGCCGTATTTTACCAGGTTTATCGTCGGAACCGCACGGGCGGAAGCGAAAGAATCCCTTTGACTGATAGGTAAGTCAATAACGTCGGTGAATGTTTGACCGAGCCGAAGCTTTCTCGACCACGATTATTCATTGTTTTTTCCTTTTTTTTAGCAGCGCTGTTTTGTCTCCTCGTTCGGCTCGGATTCATCCAGATCTTCAAAGCCCACAGTTATTTTTCCATGGCACAGAACCAATCGCGCACCGTGATCGAGATGCAGCCTGCCCGCGGCCGTATTTTAGATTCGAAGGGCCGGGAACTGGCGCTCGACGTCCGGCTGGATTCCCTCTACGCCGTTTCCAAGGAGATCAAAAATAAGGCCCAGGTGGCCGATCAATTAGCTTCGATTCTGGGAATTGACCGCGCCATGGTATTTGAGCGCTTGAACCGCGACAAGATGTTTGTCTGGATCGCCCGAAAGATCTCTCCCTCAAAAGCGGATGCCGTTCGAAAGCTCAAGGTGGACGGCCTAAATTTTGTCAAAGAATCCCAGCGCGTGTATCCCAAGGGTGACACGGCCTGCCACCTCGTCGGATTCACCGACATCGACAACAACGGCCTGGAGGGCATCGAACTTTATTATCATAGTTTCCTGAAAGGCGTTCCCGGCTGGAGGCTTGCGCAGAGGGATGCCAAACAGAGAGAACTTATTTCCAAGCAGCTGGAAATGGTTCCGCCCGTCGATGGGTACAACATTCACCTGACCATCGACGAGGTCATTCAATCCATTGCCGAAAGAGCCCTTGCGGAAACGTGCAAGAAACGGAATGCTCTCGGCGGTTCGATCATCGTGATCGAGCCGAAGAGCGGCGATATTCTCGCGATGGCGGTGTATCCGTTATACGATCTCAACAATGCCAAGAAATCCAACGCCGAGCAGCGGCGCAACCGGGCCATCACCGATCTTTTCGAGCCGGGCTCGGTTTTCAAAGTATTCGCGCTTTCCGGTATCGTGCAGGAAAAAATATTTCCCTTGGATGAAAAATTCAACTGCGAGCAAGGCAATTGGGCCGTGGCGGGGAAGGTGCTTCATGACCATCACGGTTATGGGCTTCTCTCATTCCGCGAGGTGATAGAAAAATCAAGCAACATCGGCACGGTCAAGGGCGCGATGCGTTTGGGCGCGAACAAAATTTATAAGGTGATTAAAGATTTTGGATTCGGCGCGAAAAGCGGGATCGGATTGGCCGGGGAGATCAATGGGCTGGTGCCGCATCCAAGGGCTTGGTCCAGGAGCTCCATCATCAACATTCCGATCGGGCAAGGGGTGGCCGTGACGCCCATTCAGCTGGCTTCGGCGTTCGGTGCGATCGCAAACAATGGCCTGCTCATGAAGCCCCGCATCCTGACGCATATCGACGATGCCCAGGGAAAGATCATTCAAAGTTACGATCCCGAACCGGTGCGGCAGGTGATCTCGAAAGAATCGGCGATTGAGGTCCGGACCGTGTTGGAGGGCGTCGTGAGCCGGGGCACCGGAAAAAAAGCGATCGTTCCGGGCTTCCGGGCAGCCGGAAAAACCGGGACGGCCCAGAAGCTATTGCCGGACGGCAGCTACTCCCACGATCATTTCTGGGCGTCCTTTGCCGGTTTTGTGCCGTATGATGATCCGAAAGTTGTGATCGCTGTCTCAATCGACGAGCCGCGCCCTGTTTATTACGGTGGAGAGGTCTCGGCGCCGGTTTTTTCCAAGGTGGCCTCTGAAATTCTTGGGTATTGGCAAATCTCACAGACTGCTCTACCCGGCAAGGGGGTAAAATGATCACCCTGCGCCGATTGTTTCTCGCGGCTTACCCGGATTATCCGGGGGCTTCTACCCTTCCTGACATTCCGCTGGCCGGCGTGGAGTGTGACTCGCGAAAGATAGAGAAAGGTTACCTGTTTATTGCCGTGCGCGGGAAGAATCTCGACGGGGGAACTTTCATCGAGGAAGCCGCTTGCCGGGGAGCGGCCGCCATCGTGGCGGAACCGCAGGGCAGGGATTTCCCCTCGGTCCGGCTTCTGGAAGTTCCGGACAGCCGGGAGGCCGTGACGCGCTTGGCCTCCGCATTTTATGACTATCCCACCCAGGGCATGAAAGTCGTCGGTATCACCGGCACAAACGGCAAGACCACGACCGCCTATCTTCTTGAGCATTTGCTCCTGAAAAAACAGCCGGCGGTGGGTGTGATCGGGACAGTGAATCACCGTTATGCGGGTGTTGAATTCCCCGCTTTGGAAACGACCCCGGGCCCTCTAAAACTCCAGGAAATATTTTCTAAAATGCGTTCGGGCGGCTGTGCCTATGCTCTGATGGAAGTGTCCTCTCACGCACTGGACCAGAACCGGGTGGGAGGGATTGATTTCGCGGCGGCAATCTTCACCAATTTAACGCAGGACCATCTCGACTATCATGGCACGATGGAGCACTATTTTGGGTGCAAGGCAAAGTTATTCCTGGGACTTTCGCCCGAGTCTTACGCGATCCTGAACGGGGACGATACCTGGGCGGCGAAACTAATCCCGATTCTGCGTGCCAAGGTCCGGACCATCGGTTTTGGCGAGGGATCGGAGTTTCGCGCGGTGAATAAGCAGCGCCGGAATGACCGGACCTGTTTTGATCTGGCTTTCGGAGAAAGAATATTCCAGGTGGACCTTCCGCTGATCGGGACCCATAATGTTTACAATGTCTTGGGAGCGATCGCGGCTTTTCATGCCTTGGGTTTTTCTATCGAGGAGGCTGCGGCATCTTTGCATGATTTTCCGGGCGTGCCGGGAAGGTTGGAATCGCTGCGCGAAGGACAGGATTTTGCGGTGCTGGTGGATTTTGCGCATACGCCGGCCGGTTTGGAAAATGTTTTACGTTCTCTTGAAACGGACCGGAAAGGAAGACTTATCCTGGTGTTTGGCTGCGGGGGAGAACGGGATCGATCCAAACGTTCGCAGATGGCTTCCATCGCGGCGCAGCATGCGGACATGGTTTATGTGACATCGGACAACCCTCGCTCGGAAGATCCCAAAGCGATTGCCCGGGAGATCTGCGCAGGTTTTCCCAAGGATTTTAAGAATTTTACGGTGGTTTTAGACCGGCGAAAGGCGATTCGCCAGGCGCTGTTGGATGCAAGGAGCGGAGATATCGTTTTGTTGGCGGGCAAAGGGCATGAGCGAAGTCAGATCATCGGGAATGAAAAGTTTCCGTTCAATGACCGCGAAGAAGCCGAAAGGGTTCTCCGTGGGCGTTGAACTTTCTTTGGATGAGATCCTGCGTGCCACGCGGGGGAAGGCGCTGGGAAAATACAACCCGGCGATCTCTGTCGGCCGTATTTCAACCGACACGCGACTTTTGGAAAAAAAGGACGTTTTTTTTGCTCTCATCGGTAAGCGTTTTGACGGCCACAGTTTTATTTCGGAAGCCATGGAGAAAGGGGTTCAGGTGTTCGTGGTGTCGGACCTCGGGAAGATCAAGCCGGAGCAGCGGATGTCCGCTGTTTTTATTCAGGTGGAGGACACTCTGGTTGCCTATGGCGACTTGGCCAGATATTTCCGTCAAAAGTTTAAGATACCCGTCGTTGCGGTCACCGGAAGCTCCGGCAAAACAACCGTCAAGGAGCTCATTGCGCATCTTTTGTCCTCCAAGTTCAAGGTGCTTAAGAATCGGGGCACGGAAAATAATTTGATCGGGGTTCCGAAGACCTTGTTCCAGCTGGATGCCGGCACGCAGGTCGTGGTGCTCGAACTTGGCACGAACCTGCCCGGAGAGATCGAGCGGCTTTCTTCGATCGCGCGGCCGCAGGTGGGCGTCTTGACCCAGATCGGCTACTCTCATCTGGAGGGCCTGAAAGATCTCGCCGGGGTCCGGGAGGAGAAATTAAAAATTCTGAAGCATCTGGAACGCGGGGGACTGCTCATCGTGAATGGGGAGGACGGACAGTTAGCCGATGTTCAAAGCGGCGTGCACCGGGTTGTTCGCGCGGGTCTGGAAGGCAGGCGGGCGGAGGTGGTCGCGGATCATCTCCGGAGTCATCCATCAGGAACCACGTTCACCTTGAACGGCCGGGATAAAATGGAGACGGCGCTTTTTGGCCGCCACAACGTTCTCAATTGTCTGTTGGCGATCCAGACGGCAATGGCGCTGGGTGTCGAGCCGGACGCTATCCAAAAAAGCCTCCCGGGATTCAAGCCGGTGCCAGGCCGGCTTTCTCTGAAAGTGCTCGACGAGATCCAATTTTTAGACGATTCCTACAATTCCAACCCCACCTCGTTCCAGGCGGCGTTGGAGACCCTGAAATCATTCAAGGTGCGGGGGAAAAAAGGAGTCGTTTGCGGCGACATGTTAGAACTTGGAGCCCAGGCCGAAATATTCCACCGGCAAGCGGGACGTTCTCTTAAGAAGTTTTTATTCGATTTTGTTGTGGCGGCGGGACCGCTTTCAGCGCATCTGGTCGAGGAGGCGGTGCAGGCCGGGTATCCGGCCGCGAAAATATTTCATGCGCCGGACAGCGCTCAGGCCGGTAAAATATGCCAAAAACTCGCGACGGCGGGGGATCTTGTTCTCGTCAAAGGATCGCGAGGCATGCAAATGGAGAAAGTATGGCAGTCCTTCGAAAGCCCGATAATAATTCAAAGGACTGCCTGAATGCTTTATGAGCTGCTCTACCCGTTAAGGGATTACTTTTTCGGTTTTAACGTATTCCGGTACATCACCTTTCGCGCCGCGATGGCGGGCATTACGGCGTTCGTGGTGACGATTCTCATCGGGCCCTCCGTGATCCGGATTCTTTCACGTTTTAACTTGAGGCAGACGATTCGCCGTGAGGGTTTTTCCGCGCTTTATGAGGAACATGCGGAGAAAGAAAAAGTGCCGACGATGGGCGGGTTGATGATTCTGGCCTCCGTGACACTTTCGACTCTTTTATGGATGGATCTGCGGAACCGGTACGTGTGGCTCTCACTTAGCATTGTCCTGTGGCTGGGGTTGGTCGGTTTTGTGGATGATTATTTGAAGTTGGTGAAGAAAAATTCCAAAGGTTTAACCGCGCTCAATAAATTTGTCGGCCAGACGGTGATCGGTCTGGGGGTCGGAGTTTTTTTATATTTTGACTCGCCGGTGTGGCGTGACGCGGCATTGCCGTTTTTTAAGGATTGGTTCATCACGCTGGGCCCATTTTATGTCCTATTTGTGGCGCTTGTGCTGACGGGCTCATCCAACGCCGTCAACCTGACGGACGGCCTGGACGGATTGGCAATCGGCTGCACGCTGATGATCGCGTTGACTTACGGCGTCCTCAGCTATGTGACCGGGCATACGGCGTTCAGCCATTATTTGCAGATCCCGTACATTGCGGGCACGGGGGAGCTGGCCGTTTTTTGCGCGGTGCTGTTCGGCGCGGGCTTAGGATTTTTGTGGTTCAACGCGCATCCGGCGACTATTTTTATGGGGGATGTGGGGTCTCTCGCGCTCGGGGGAGCCTTGGGGGCGGTGGCCATTTTTACGAAAAAGGAATTGCTGCTGGTTATCGTTGGCGGAGTGTTCGTGATGGAGGCTCTTTCGGTGATTCTCCAGGTGGGCAGCTACAAGTTCAGGAAACAACGAATATTTCGAATGGCGCCGATCCATCATCATTTCCAGCTGGGAGGACTCAAGGAAACGAAAGTAGTGATCCGGTTTTGGATCATCTCGATTCTGTTGTCGCTTTTAGGGTTGGCATCGTTAAAATTACAATAAAAGGAGAGCGTTAAGCGTTAAGCGTTAAGCGGCGAGCGGGAAGGGATCGGCTTGCCACTTATCTCTGACAGCTTGCCTTGCACCGGGTGAATTTTAAAAACAAGAAAGTTACCGTTATCGGTTTGGGCAAAAGCGGTTTTGCGGCGGCCAAATTTTTGAACGGCGAGAAAGCCCTTGTCCGGGTAAGCGACTCCGTTGAAAAAAAAGAGATTCTTGAGAACGCAAGTTATCTCCGGAGCCTCGGAGTGGAGGTAGAGACGGGCGGTCACACCGAAGCATTCATTACGGGAAGCTCGTGCGTGGTCACGAGCCCGGGAGTACCCAGAAACAGTTCGCCGCTTTTGTGGGCAAAGAAAAAAAAGATCCCCGTCATCAGTGAGGTGGAGCTGGCCTCTCTTTTTTGCCGGGGTAAAATCGTCGCGGTGACCGGGTCGAACGGCAAAACCACCACCTGCAAGTTGATTCACAGGGCCCTCACGGAGGCGGACTGGCACAGCGTGCTTTGCGGGAACGTGGGTTTTTCATTTTTGGATGCCTTGCCGGGCGTGGGGCCCGGGACCGTGGTCGTGCTGGAGCTGAGTTCCTTTCAACTCGAAGACAGTCCGACGTTGCGGCCCGATATCTCGGTGGTCCTGAATATCCACTCGAATCACCTGGATAGGCACGAAACCCTGGAAAATTACGCTCGCGCGAAGGAAAACATATTTAAGAATCAAAAGAAAAAAGACACCCTGATTTTAAATGCCGATGACCCGCGTGTTCGCGCCATGGCCGAGAAGGCCAAATGCCGCGTGGTGTTTTTCTCAAAAAAAGTGTCCGAGTCGGGAGTGTTCGCGCGTGAGCGGGATGTCGTGAAGAAGAGCGGCTCCAAGACACAGGTTTTGTTTCTTCGCGACCGGCTGGGATTGAAGGGTGATCATAATCTTGAAAATGTGATGGCTTGTGCGGCAGTCCTTTCGTGTTTGCACGCGCCCTTGAAAAAGATGCGTAAAACCTTGGAAAATTTTAAAACACTGGAACATCGTCTTGAACCCCTCGGAGAAGTGGGAGGCGTACGATTTGTGAACGATTCCAAATCGACTACCGTGGATAGCACGCGGGCGGCGCTTCTGGCGACGGAGGGTTCCGTGGTCCTGGTTGCCGGAGGGCGCGACAAGGGGTTTACGTTTGAGGCGTTGGAAGAGGTCCTTGGGGATCGTCTGAGGCTGGCGGTCCTGTACGGCGAAGCGCGTGAAAAAATCGCGGGATCCTGGAAAGCGTTCGCGCGCGTAAAAACAGAGAAAGATTTCCGGACGGCCGTTATTCTCGCGTTTGAGGAGGCCAGACCAGGCGATACGCTGCTTCTCTCGCCGATGTGCACCAGTTTTGACCAATTTTCCTCCTACGAGGAGCGCGGAGAGACATTCAAGCGATTATTCGAAGAACTCCGGCAAAAACGCACCGACTAACTCCGTGAACGCCCTCACACGCGCCCGCTCGCTCCTTTTTGGTTCTGCGGCGATTCTCATCGCCATCGGCATCGTCATGATCTATAGCGCCAGCGCCATCTATGCCCACGATAAAATGGGGGATAGCGCTTATTTTCTGAAACGGCATCTTGTCTACGTGCTGGCCGGTGCATTCCTCGGGGTGATGGCGGCCTCGGCAGACCTGGGAACCTTGAGAAAGCATTCGAAGCGTCTATTGATCGGAACGCTTGTTCTCCTGGTGCTGGTCCTGGTTCCGCATGTGGGCTCCTCTTCGGGCGGCGCACGCCGCTGGTTCAAACTTTTTGGTTTTAGCATTCAACCCTCGGAATTCTTAAAACTTGTTTTGATTGTGTATCTGGCGGATTTCTTGGACCGGAAGCGCGAATCCCTGAACGACCTGCGGCACACGGTGTTTCCGGCCCTCGTGGTGCTGGGGCTCTGCTCAGGATTAGTTTTCTTGCAGCCGGATCTGGGGACGGCCGTGACGCTTGCCCTCGTGACGCTGCTTCTTTTTTTTGCAGCCGGATTCGATTTGCGCCATTTGTCGGTGATGGTGCTGGCGGCTTTGCCCGCGCTTGCGTATGCCAGTCTTGCCAAACCTTATCGCCGGAAAAGGATTCTGGCATTTTTCAATCCCTGGGAAGACCCGCGAGGTGTGGGTTTTCAGATCGTCCAGTCTTTTTTGGCGCTTGGTTCCGGCGGACTCTTCGGGGTAGGATTGGGACGTTCGCAGCAAAAATTATTCTACTTGCCGGAGTCGCATACGGATTTTATTTTTTCCATTATCGGAGAAGAGCTCGGTTTTTTGGGGACGAGCGCCATTGTGATTCTTTTCATGGTCTTCTTGTTTTCCGGGATGGTGATTGTTTTTAGAAGTAAAAACTTTTTCTCCCAGCTCATGAGTCTTGGGCTGGTCGGGCTTATTGGCTTTGAAGCCGTGATCAATATCGGAGTGACTCTTGGGGCGCTCCCGACCAAGGGTTTGTCTCTGCCTTTCATCAGCTATGGCGGTTCGGCACTTATTGCAAACATGATTATGTTGGGTCTCCTGTGGAATATTTCGCGCCAAGCTCTGGAGCGTCGTCCCCCTGACGAGGAAGATTCGTGACCCCATCCCCTGATTTGTCTGCCAAAGGCGGACGACATGAAATATCTGGTTCTTCGAACCAAAAATCAGGGGATGGGGTGACATTCCTTTTTGCCTGCGGCGGAACCGGCGGACATATCTTTCCGGCCCTGAGTGTTGCGGAGGAATTGATGCGGCGCCACTCGGATTCCAAGGTGGTTTATGTCTGCGGAACGAGGGATGTCGAGAGCGCCATCTTTCGCGTGGTTCCCAGGGAGGCGGTTTACGCGGTCGAAAGCGCGCCCTTTCGAGGAGGAAGGTCTTTCGTCGATCCTCGTTTTTTGATAAAATTGACCGTGGGATTTTTTCGATCACGCGCGCTCCTTAAAAAATTGAGACCCGTGCTGGTGGTGGGTTTTGGAGGTTATGTGTCCTTTCCTGTTCTGTTGGCCGCCAGATGGATGGGGTTCAAAACAGCGTTGCATGAGCAGAATGTGGTTCCGGGCCGGGCCAATCGCGTGCTGGCAAAATTCGTGGATGCTTTGGCGCTAAGTCATGAGGAAACCCGCGCGCATTTCGTAGAGCATCGCGTCTCCCGGGTCACGGGAAACCCGATTCGTTCCTCCATCGAAAAGGACTGCCGGCGCGAGGCGCTGGAGTTCTTCGGGTTTTCTTCAGATTTTAAGACCATTTTGGTCCTTGGCGGGAGTCAGGGGGCCGAATCGGTGAACCGTCTTTTTCTTTCCAGCCTGCCTTTCTTGAACCGGGCAACCCAGGAAAAAATACAGGTGCTGCATCTTTGTGGACGCATGGAACCCCGGGATTCCGAGGAGACCTGCCGTGTGGCCGGTGTGCGCGCAAAAGCGTTTTCTTTTTTTGACCGAATGGACTTGGCTTATGGCGCGGCCGACCTATGTCTGGGTCGTGCAGGCGCGACGTTCCTGGCGGAGATTGAAGCCAAAGGCATTCCCGCCATCCTTATTCCCTATCCTTTTGCCGATGGCCATCAGCGTGAGAATGCGAGAGTCTTTAGCGCTCGGGGTTCGGCCATGATCGCCGAACAAAAGGGATTAACACCGGAACATTTGGCCCGTCTCATCGAAGCGATGCTAGAGCGTTGCCAAAATACGGGCTCTTTGAAGTCGCGCCAAACGCCGTCCCAGGCGCGCGCGCTTCTGGCGGATTTCCTGGAAGAGTGCGCGCACCAAGAAAGCGGCAGATGAAGACATTTCATTTCATCGGCATTGGCGGCATAGGCATGAGCGGCATTGCAAGAGTAACCTTGGAGCGGGGACATCGCGTGCAGGGGAGCGACGCCAAAAATAATCAAGCGGCCGAAGATTTGTCACGGCGCGGCGCGAAGATCTTCATTGGCCACGACGCCTCCTATGTGGAGGGCGCCGATGTTGTGGTCTATTCCTCCGCGATCCCCGCTGCCCATCCGGAGAGGGTGGAGGCCGTTCGCCGCGGGATTCCCGTGATGCATCGCTCGGCGGCCTTGGCCGCTCTTTGTGAGGACCGATCTCTGATTGCGGTCACCGGCACTCACGGCAAAACAACGACCACGGCCCTCGTGGGAATGATCTTGAAAGAGGCGCGTCTGGATCCCTCCGTGGTCGTGGGTGGATGGATCGCCGATTTCGGGGGCAACGCCCTTTCGGGAGCCGGACCGCACATGGTCATTGAAGCCGATGAAAGCGACGCCTCTTTTCTCCGGTATTCACCGAGCATGGCCCTGATTACGAACATTGAGGAGGAGCATCTCGACCACTTTGGCTCCCTCGCGCAAATTGAAAAAGCTTACGAGGATTTTTTACGGCGGATGGTTGCGCCAGCCCACTGGTTCGGATGTGCTGAGGATTCGAGAGTTCTGGCGCTTTCCAAAATCATGCCTCCGGCGAAGCTTTATGCGCTGAAGCCGTTGGAAAAGGGGCTTTGGGCAAAAAATATCAAGAAATGTCCCGAGGGCAGGATTGGCGCATCGTTTGAAGTTTGGGATGGAAAAGAAAAATTGGGTTCCGTGGCGACCCGCTTGATGGGGCACCACAACGTTTTGAATGCCTTGGGTGCACTGGCGGTGGGGCAGGCGCTCGGCATTGATTTTCCCGTGATGGCCTCGGCCTTGGCCAGATACGGTGGCGCCGGAAGACGTTTCGATGTGAAGTATGAGGACGGCACTTATCTTGTCGTGGATGATTATGCGCATCATCCGACCGAGATCCTTAGGACGCTTGAGGCTGCACGGGGGCTCGGGAAGAATCGTATCGTGGCACTTTTTCAGCCGCACCGTTATAGCCGAACGGAATTTTTGATGGAATCTTTTGGAAAGAGTTTTGGGATTGCCGATAAATTGATTCTGACGGATATCTACGCGGCGTCCGAGAGCCCGCGGCCCGGCATTACCGGAAAAAAATTGGCGGAGGCGGTGCGGCGATCGGGTCATCCCGATGTTGTGTTCGCCAGCCGCGAATCGTTGGCGGATGTGGCGCGGAGCCAGATTCGGCCGGGAGACCTGGTTCTCGTGATGGGCGCGGGGGATATATCTCAGGTGGCTACGCAGCTTTCGGAGTGTCTCCGGTGCAATGGGACGTTTCAACGTGTTTTTTCAGGTGTTCGCGGAAAGGTGCTGCGGAACGAGCCTCTCTCAAAGCACACGACGCTTAAAGTCGGGGGTCCCGCGGAGTTTTGGGCGGAACCCGCGGACGAGGAAGACTTAAGATACGCCTTACAAGAGGCTTTTCGGCACGGCCTGCGCGTCACCGTTTTTGGGGCGGGCAGCAACGTGTTGCCGCCCGACGAGGGGATCCGGGGACTGGCGATTCATTTGGGAGCGGCGTACTTTCGGGAAATACGCAGGGAAGGAAGACTGCTCCTCGCCCGCGCCGGTGCTCCAAACACGGTTTTTATCCAACGTGCCCTGGAAGAGGGTTTCGGCGGATTTGAATTTCTATTGGGGATTCCCGGGAACATCGGAGGAGCGTTGGCCATGAACGCGGGAAGCCACGGACAATCGATATCGTCTTTTGTGGAACGAGTTCGTACCATGGATCTATCGGGAATGTCCCGAGAGCATGCGGGCTCTGAAGTTCCGTTTGGGTATCGAAGCTGCGGGTTGCAAAAAGAAATTTTTGTGGAAGCTTCGTTCATTTTTCCCGACACCCCCCGTGAGCAGGTCCAGAAAAAATTGGATGAATACAGACAGCATCGCGTGACGACGCAGGATCTGCGGCATCCCAGTGCCGGATGCATGTTTAAAAATCCGGAGATTCCCGGTTGTTCCAGCGGGAAGCTGATTGATCAGGCGGGGTTGAAAGGGCTAAGCGTGGGCAAAGCCCAGGTGTCGCCGATTCACGCCAATTTCCTGGTGAATTTGGGAGGTGCAACGAGCCGAGACATACGGCAACTGATAGAGCGCGTGCGCGGGACGGTTCGGGAAAAAACAGGCATTGAGCTGGAGACCGAAGTAAAAATTTTGGAAAGCAATGAATGAGTAAAGAAAAGATCGCGATTCTTGCCGGCGGGCCGTCCTGCGAGCGTGAAATTTCCCTGATTTCGGGCAAGGCAGTCCAAGAGGCTCTGGAGGGGTTGGGTTATCCCGTGCTGATGGTCGACGCCGTGGGTGATTTTATGCAAAAGCTGAAACGGGAACGTGTTTCCCTGGCGTTCATTGCACTTCACGGTACTTTTGGAGAGGACGGCACGGTTCAGCGTCTTCTTGAACAGGAGAGGATCGCGTACACCGGCTCCGGCCCCGAGACCAGCCAAATGGCGTTTGACAAAGAAATTTCCCAGCGTTTATTCCAAAAAGCGGGGATTTGTGTCCCGTCTTTCGCGATCTTGAGATCCGCGTCCGAGAGTTCAAAAAAAGCGCCCATTGATTTTCCGCTTGTTGTTAAACCCACTAAGTCCGGCTCAAGTATGGGCGTCAGCATCCTCAAGGATTCCAGCGGCTACCAAAAAGCCTGCGAGGAGGCGTTTCAATACTCTGACGCGGTGATGGTTGAGGCCTATGTTCGCGGCCGTGAACTTACCGTTGGAATCCTGGGACAAGAGACGCTCCCGGTGGTGGAAGTGATCGCCGGCCGGGAATTCTATGATTATGAAGCCAAATACAAGGATTCGGGGACGCGATATGAATTTCCCGCCCAATTGTCTGAAGCCGAGAGAAAGTCCGTGGTTGCGGAGGCGATGAAAGCCTACCGTGCCATCCAGGGCGAGGTGATGTCGCGTGTGGATATTATTCTCGGCAGGGACGGGAAGCCTTACGTCCTTGAAATCAACACGATTCCCGGGCTTACGCCGAAGAGTTTGTTGCCCAAGGCGGCTATTGCGGCGGGAATCCTTTTTCCGGAGCTTTGTGCTAGAATCATGTCCTTGTCTCTGGAGAAAGTAAGGGTGTCGTCCGTCAAGACATCGGTGGGCATTCGCTGACGATTTAGGTAAGGGTGGTTCCTTGAAATGGTAAAACCGTTGAGAGTGAAGTCCAAAAAAAGATTCTCCGCGCCAGGCTCCCTGCGCTGGATCGGATCGGTTCGCAAAGCTTTCTTTTATTCTCTACCCTACGTGCTGTCCTTGACGACGCTGGGGATTCTCTTGGGAGGCGTCGTGGCCTATGCGTTCAATTCCACGACGTTCCGCTTGCAAGAGGTGAAGATCCTAAACATTGGAACGTTGACCCCGGAACAAGCCTTTAAGTTTTCCGAATTAAGGCGCGGTGAAAATCTTATCCAGCTGGATTTGGTGAATGTCCAGCAAGTGATCAGGCGCAGTCATCCGGAGTATAAGGAAGTGAAGGTCCGTCGTGTGTTGCCGAGCCGCGTTGAGATCTTCCTGAAGCGCCGCACGCCCGTGGCACAGATCCTCTTCTCCCGCTATGTTCAGGTGGACAAGGATTTGGTCATACTTCCCGGCTCTTCCACGACGGCGTTTCGTAATCTTACCGTGATCGAGGGGGCCCCGATGCCCCGTGCCGGTTTGGCCGTGGGCATGACGCTGACAGACCCCGCCACGCAAAAGGCGCTCCGCCTCATGCAGATCATCAAACGTTCCAATCTGCTTAGAAAGCATGCGCTCGCGAGGGTCGACATCGGAGATCCCCGGAATTTGACGCTTGTCGTGGACAATGGGATCGAGATTCGCATCGGCAACAACCACTATATTGAACGTCTCAAGATTTTAGACCAGACTTTAAAAACGCTTTCATTAGATCCTGCCAGAATTCATTACATTGATCTTCGTTTTGACGACGTGGTCGTCGGATCTAACTGAATAGTGAAAGGTCCCTGATGCGAAAGCCGGTACTTTGGGCGCTTGATTTCGGCGAGGAATCCGTGGTTGCCGTGGCGGCCGAGGAAAAAAATCCCGGCATGTGGGTCCTTTTGGGCGGTGGAGAGGCCCGCGCCCGCGGGGTCAAAAACGGCGAGATAGAAAAACTTACGGATGCCGTAGAGTCGGTGGTGGAGGCCGTTCAAAGAGCCGAAAAGAGTTCACGGCGGCGTTGTCGGCAGCTGTACTACAACTTTCGTGATGTTGGGATGGTCAGCGCCCATCCTCGCGGGGTGAAACTCCTTATCGGAGAGGGCCAGATCGGGCGATCCGACACGCGTGAAGCGGCTCAAAGCGCGCTGCGCCTTGTCGGTGATTTCGAGAAGACTCCCGTGTATTCCCGGGAGATCCGTTACGTGATTGACGATAAGGACCCCGTCGGAAATCCTCTGGGGGTTTTTGGCCATCGTCTCGATGTGGTGCTGCATGTTCTCTTGGCGCGCTCGCGTCATCTTGAGCAATGGAAAAAACTGATGAGGCGTTCCGAAATCGAACGCGCCATTCCCGTCCCGTCGCTCGTATCCGCTTTTCATGGAGCGCTTCCAAAGAAATCCGCGTCTCTCGGCAACCCCTCTTCGGACAGGGAGGGTCAGGTGTTGCGGCAAATTGTCTGGGATCTTGGCAGGGACCTGTTTGCCGGCGGCGTCGTGGAAAAAAACGCTTTGTTGGAATTCGCGGTCTTTTCGAAAGGTTCTCTAAGCTGGGCGGACCTGTCCGCGCGGATCACGGCCTCGAACCGTCTCTGGACCGAGCAGTACGGGGTTCCAGAGCCCTTGGTTTTGACGGGCACTCCCGCAGCGCACGACGGTGCATTCCATAAATTATCCGCGCAGATGGGGTTCAAAACGGTCTGGGCGCCTCCCACAGGTTTTTTTGATCTGCCCGAGAAATATGCGTCGGTTGCGGGGCTTTTGGGAGTTGCGGCGGAATCTCAGAGGAGCGGCGGGCCCCGCGTGACAATGAATAAAGATCTGGTGGGGCAGGTTCGGGAGAAAGCCTCGGCACTGATGCAGGAGTATTTTTAATGAAATTTTCTGCGGTTCGAGACGTCATTTCGGATCTTAAAAAAGGCAAGATGGTGATCGTCGTAGACGACGCGGATCGCGAGAACGAGGGAGACCTGATCGTGGCTGCGGAGCACGCCACTGCGTTAAACATCAATTTCATGGCCAAGCACGGGCGCGGCATCATCTGCGTCCCTATGGAAGGACCCCGCTTGGAAGAGTTGGGGATTGATCTCATGGTCGCGAACAATCAGGATGACCTGAAGACGGCATGGACGGTATCCATCGATGCCAAAAAAGGAGTCACGACGGGAATATCCGCTTATGACCGCTCCAAAACCATTCAAACCCTTATTGATTCCAAGACAAAGCGGTCGGATCTATCGCGACCGGGGCATATTTTTCCGCTGCGTGCGCGTGACGGCGGAGTGCTGGTGCGCGCGGGACATACGGAGGCGTGTCTAGACCTGATGAAGATCGCCGGGCTTTATCCGGCAGGTGCCATCTGCGAGATCATGAATGATGATGGCACGATGGCGCGAACGAAAGAGCTTGTAGCCTTCTCAAAAAAGCATCATCTGAAGATCTGTTCAATCCGCGATCTGATCGAATACCGCCGAAAAAAAGAAATCCTGATCTCAAGAGCCGTGGAGACGCGTTTATCGAATCCGTACGGCGACTTCAAACTTTTGGCCTACGAATCCTCGGTGGACAAGGATTATCACATGGCGCTTGTGATGGGCGAATTGGATTCAAAAAAACCGGTCCTCGTGAGAGTGCATTCGGAATGCTTCACCGGAGATGTGTTTGGATCAGCGCGTTGTGACTGTGGCGAGCAGCTGCACCGTTCGCTCCAGCTCATCGCGAAAGAAAAAAGAGGCGTCCTTCTCTACATGCGTCAAGAGGGCCGCGGGATCGGACTTTTGAACAAACTGAGGGCCTACCGGCTGCAGGACGAGGGCCTGGATACGGTCCAAGCCAACAATCAATTGGGATTTCCTGCGGACCTACGCCATTACGGGGTTGGTGCGCAGATCCTGGCGGATCTGGGAATTAAAAAGATCCGGCTATTGACGAATAATCCCAAAAAGATCGTGGGGCTGGAGGGCTATGGGTTAAAAGTGGTGGAGCGCGTGCCGATCGTAACCGAGCCGGGAAAGCACAATAAAAAATATCTTCAAACAAAAAAACACAAGCTGGGCCATTTTTTGGACGCGATTCGTGCGTAGCCCTGTAAAAAAAGTTGGCGTTAAGCACTGGAATGGCCAGTGGAATGCAAAGGGCAGACGTTTTGCTTTGGTTGTTTCCCGATTCAACGAATATTTGACGAAGCAGCTGATGGAGGGGGCGCTCGACACGCTGCTGCGTCACGGCGCCTTGGCCAAAGATATCCATGTGGTTCATGTGCCCGGGGCTTTTGAGGTGCCACTGGCCGCGAAAAAAATAATTGGCAGGGTGAAGCCGGATGCGGTGTTGGTGCTTTCGGTGGTGATCCGGGGAAAGACGCGGCATTTTGACCAGGTGGTGGACCAGACCGCAAAAGGGGTTCGCGAACTATCGATGAAAAGCGGGGTGCCGGTGCTGCTTGGAATGGTCTCAGCCGCCAGCGTTGCCGATGCCATTGAGCGCGTGGGGATCAAGCATATGAATAAAGGACGTGAATGGGCGTTGGGAGCCATCGAAATGGCGGACCTGACAATAAGTTTAAAAGATAAAAAAAGTGGTCGTTGAATTGTTTATTCGCTTCGTCGGTGAGCCGGAAAAGCACTCGGATCGACTCAACGCCTCAACGCTTCAACGACTCAACAGATTGTTTTTATGAGAAAGCGCACGCGTAGCCGCGAATTCGCTCTCCAGCTTCTCTATGAACGGGACATCGTCTCGGCGGATTTGGAGGAGGCGATGGAGGATTTTTGGTTGGACCGTTCGGACCTGGCCTTGTCCAGCGCCGAAAAGATGTCGCTGGAGGATGACAAGAAAGAGCCTGAGGTTCGGGAGTACACCGAACGACTGGTGCGCGGGGTCGCCGAAAAACTTTCTTTGATTGATGGCACGATCAAGCGTTTCGCAGAAAATTGGGAAATAAATCGAATGGCCTGCGTGGACCGGAATATTTTGCGACTCGGAACTTACGAGATGCTCTATGTCGACGAAATTCCTATGAAAGTCGCCATCAACGAGGCGGTGGAATTGGCCAAGCGGTACGGAGAGGATGATTCATCCAAATTTGTCAATGGCATCCTCGACCGCATCGGCAAGACGGAGTGCAAGAAATAAATAATTATTGAGTCGCTATTCACGTCATCACTATCGCGGGCACTTATGAAACAAAATCATGAGCGGTTCATGCGTCGGGCACTCGCATTGGCCGGGCGAGGCATGGGACACGTTCATCCCAATCCCCTTGTAGGCGCCGTGCTCGTGAAGAACGGACGCATCCTGTCCCAGGCGGCGCATGAAACTTTTGGAGGACCGCATGCCGAGGTTCGGGCGCTCGAACGTTACAAAGAAGTTCCGCCGGGAAGCACCCTCTACGTCACGCTCGAACCCTGCGATCATTTCGGGAAAACACCGCCCTGCACTCAGCTTCTTCTGCAAAAAAAGGTACGCCGTATCGTGGTGGCTATGAAAGATCCCGACCCCCGCGTGGCAGGCCGTGGATTTTCCAGGATGAAAAAAGCCGGTATTTCGGTGAAAACGGGCGTGTTGGAGCATGAGGCAAAAATTTTGAATCGGCATTACTTGCATTGGGTCTCGACGCATCAACCTTATGTGACGTTGAAAATGGGGCAAAGTCTTGATGGGAAAATTGCAACAAGATCCGGCCAGTCCCGCTGGATCACCGGGGAGGCTTCCCGGCGCAAAGTTCAGGAGATACGCAAGACAGCCGATGCGATTCTTGTGGGGGTGAATACGGTTTTGGCGGACGATCCTCTGTTGAGTGTTCGTCTTCAAGGGGTTAAGGCCCAGCCGCTGAAAGTTGTGCTGGACGCTGAGCTAAAGACCCCGTCCAATGCCCGGATATTTTCCAAGAAATCGACGGGCAAGGTCCTCATTTTTGTTTCCCGGCGCGCTTCCCCCAGTCGAAAAAAAATCCTGGAAAAGAAAGCGGAGATCTTCGTGGTTTCCGAAGTCCGGCGCGGTCGACTGGACTGGAAAGCCGTGCTGAACGCGCTCGGAAAGAAAGGCGTGACGCATCTTTTGGTGGAGGGAGGCGGCGAGGTGGCTGCGGATGCGATTTTCCGTCGCCACGTGAAAGAGATCTATTTTTTTGTGGCGCCCCTATTTGTGGGAGGTAAACAGGCCATCAGTTCTGTGGGCGGAGACGGGATCGCGCGCCTTCACGAGGCAGTCCGCATCCGGAAATGGGATGCCCGGCGGTTGGGTGATGATCTTCTTTTTCATGGTTTTCTGTGATGTTTACCGGGATCATTGAAGCGCAGGGGAAAGTGATCAAGATCCGGAAAGCGCGCCTGGGCGCCGTTCTGACGCTTCGCGTTCCCGCAGCGTTTGCCAGTCAAAAAACGGGGTCCAGCGTTTCGGTGGATGGTGTGTGTTTGACTGTTGTTTCCCGAAAAGACCGGGACCTAACCTTTGATCTTGTTCGCGAAACTCTTGGCCGGACCCGTTTGGGAAAGATTGAGCAGGGGGAATCTTTGAATTTGGAGCGTCCGCTCGTCTGGAAAGGGCGGGTGGACGGTCATTTGGTTCAGGGCCACGTGGATGGCGTTGCGAAAGTTCTAAAAAAATCCAGGCAAGGACGCGGGGTGAGCTTCCAAATTTCTGTCCCAAAAAAACTAAGCCGCTATGTGGCAGAAAAAGGTTCCGTGGCCTTGAACGGCGCGAGCCTCACCGTGGGGAAGATCTCAAAAGGCACTTTTTGGGTCCATGCCATCCCTCACACCCTTAAGAAAACCAACATGTCCCTATGGAAAATCGGCCAAAAAGTAAATTTCGAAGCCGATTGGCTAAGCCGCTCTAAGCACTAACTGGCTTTGCCGCCCTCCCAAGCTCTAGTCCCGCCCTGCTGGCGACGGGTACATTCAGCCCCGAACCCTCTCCTTGCCCGCACCTGCCTGCCGGCAGGCAGGCGGGGCGTGTGTTTATTCGTAAGTCGGGGG